>JAYSQM010000154.1:0-1852 GCA_043721575.1 Phycicoccus sp. | reverse complement strand
CCCCGATCGACGCGAAGAAGCACCCTCGGGGCGTGGCATACGAGTGGGCCAGCATCTACAACTGCCCGTTCAACAAGCCCGGTGGCACCGATGTCCCCTGCGTGGGGAGCATGAAGGCCTGCTTGGGTAACCCGCCGGCCCTTGGCCAGGGGCCGGAGATCTCGGTGTACCGCAGGGTGCTGGACGCGGCCGGCAAGGCGGTTGGCGGTTGGGAGAATCTGGGCATCTCCTGCCTTCCCGACCTGGTCCCGGGCAGACCGACGCTGAGCATCGCGGCGATCCGGGCGCAGTTCCACAAGACGGTGTTCGCGAAGCCGACCGTGCACATCCAGCCCGAGGGCAACCTGACCCTGGTCACCCTGGCGACCTACTTCGAGGTCACCTGGCCGACCGCCGGGTTCCAGCCCCAAGAGGTCGACACGACCACCCTGCTGGGCTACCAGGTTCGGATCCGCCCGACCCTGGGGCACTACACCTACGTCTTTGGTGACGGGACCAGCTTCGGCCCGAGCGCCTCACCCGGTGGGACCTACCCGAGCGGCGACGTCACCCACGCCTACCCCAAGGCCGGGGTCTACCCGACCCGCATCGATATCACGTACGGCGGTGAGTTCAGCCTCAACGGCGCTACCTGGATCACGATCCCCGACACGGCCACCGTCACCGGCACGGTCCAGGACCTGAGCGTAAAGACCGCACACGCCCGCCTGGTCAACCACTGAGAGCCGGTCAGCAGCCTTGACCCAAGGCACCCCTACTAGAGTCCTCTGTCGTGGCTGAACTCGTCTTCTTCTCCGGCACGATGGACTGTGGCAAGTCCACCTTGGCACTGCAGATGGACCACAACCACGCCGCGCGGGGGCGGGCAGGGCTGATATTCACCAAGTTCGACCGGGCCGGTGAGGCGGTGCTGTCCTCGCGGCTGGGCCTGGCCACCAGCGCCCTCGAGGTGGTCGACGATCTCGACTTCTGGGACGTCGTCGTCAGCCGGGCCACGAGCGGCCAGCGGGTGGACTACCTGATCTGCGACGAGGCCCAGTTCTACACCTCGGCACAGGTCGAGCAGCTCGCCCGCCTTGTCGACGAGATGGGTGTGGACGTCTACGCGTTCGGGATCACCGCCGACTTCAGGACAGCCTTGTTCCCCGGGTCCCAGCGGATGATCGAGCTGGCCGACCGGGTCCAGGCGTTGCAGGTGGAAGCGCTCTGCTGGTGTGGCCATCGAGCAACCCACAACGCCCGGGTCGTGGACGGGGCGATGGTCGTCGAGGGTGAGCAGGTCGTGGTGGGGGACATCGCACACGGCAAGGTAGGACTGGTGGAGTACGAGGTCCTGTGTCGGCGCCACTACATGCGCCGGATGACCTCACACGCTGCGCGGGCGGTCGGGATCTCGCCCGAGGTCCTGCCGTTCGATCTTGAGTTCTGCCCGATCCCGGCACCGACGGTCAGAGCCTGACATCGGTGGACCATACCGGCCCACCACCGGCGGTCAGAACGACGAACGGTCGACGCCCGACTTCGAGCCGAACAAGATGTCGTCCCACGCCGGGACGCTCGGTCGGCCACCCTTGCGGGCAGCCTTGCGATCCGACGGCTGTGCTGCCTGCTGTGGCGACGGCTGTACTGCTGGCGCCTTGGGCTCGACCTGTTGTGCGGACGTCGCTCCGGGCTGCGGTGCTTTGTCGATCTCGTGGACAGCCGAATCCTCAAACACGATGTTCTCGTCGGCAAGCTCGATGAAATAGGCGGCTGCGTCGGGCTCGGGTCGACCGTCGACGCCGGACGGATCGGGGTCCGCGTGCGCACCCGGGGGAGGCGGCATCGTCTCAGGGTCGTACGCCAGGTCCTC
>JAYSQM010000153.1:0-6173 GCA_043721575.1 Phycicoccus sp. | reverse complement strand
GGTGGGGAACCGCTCGCCCAGCCGGTCGATGGCCTTTTGTCCCCGACGTGATTGGCCGTTGTGGACCACCCAGAACACCCGATCGGTGGAAGCGTACGGCTCCTGGGTGATGACCTGAGCGACCAGCGCGGTCAACGATTCGTCCCGGTGGTGGCCTCGCGCCGACCAAAGACTTGGGCCTGGTGGACGGTCAGGTGGAACGGGTCGAGAGGCGGATCACCAGCTCTGGGGCGAAGATGACCGGGGCCTCGTCGACCCTCTTTCCAGCGAGCAGATCGATCAGCTTCTCCCCTGCGGTGCGGGCCATCGCGAACGCGGGGTTGACGATGGTGGTCAAAGTCGGTGACGTCGTGGCCGCTGCGCCCAGGTTGTCGTAACCGACCACCGCGACGTCGCCCGGCACGAGTCGCCCGGCGCCGGCCAGCACCGCGAGCGCGCCGACGGCCATCAGGTCGGACGCGACGAAGAGGGCATCGATGTCGGGATGCTCAGCCAGGAGCTGCGCCGCCGCTCGCGCACCGCCGGCCGTGGTGAAGTCTGCGTACGCAACCGCATCGGTCGCCAGTCCGGCCTCGTCGAGCGCGGCCGACCATCCGGCCAGCCGGTCGACGCCCGCGGACATGTCCTGCGGTCCGGCGATCGTGCCGATCCGGCGACGACCGATGCGCATCAGGTGCTCGGTGGCCATCCGCCCGCCACCCGTGTTGTCCCCGTCGACGTACCGGACGTGGTGGCCGCCTCCGAACGGCCGCCCGACGAACACGGTGGGCACACCCGACCGGTGCAGCTCGTCCGCGAGGACGTCGTCGCGGTGGTGGGAGACGACGACGGTGCCGTCCACATGCCCGCCGCGCAGGTAACGCAACGTGCGGGTCGCGATGTCCTCCGACCGCGCCATCACGAGGACGAGCTGGAGGTCGGTGTCGCGCAGCGCCGCGTTCAGCCCGTTGATCGCGCTGGCGAAGAACGGGTCGGTCAGGAAGCGCTCGTCCTGTTCGGGCACCACGAGTGCAACCGAGTTGGCGCGCCGCGTGACAAGCGAGCGCGCCGCGCGGTTGGGGATGAACCCAAGGTCGGCGACCGCTGAGTCCACCGAGGCCTGAGCCTCTGGGGACACGCGCAGTCCGCCGTTGATCGCGCGGGACGCGGTCGAGCGCGACACGCCGGCGCGTTCGGCGACCTGCTCGAGGGTCGGCGCGGCCGGCCGCGAGACGTTCGGCATCGGAAGGATCGCCTTGGTGCCCTCGGTCGTCATCGCCCACTCCTTCCCGCAGTGAGTTTTGCCTTCGTACCCGTCAGTCGCGCGCGGGTACCGTGTTGCACCCGGCCACCCCGGCATACCAGAGGGCGCTGGACTTGGGTTTGCGCACCTGGGTGTCGTAGTCCACCCGAACGATACCGAAGCGCTGGTGGTAGCCCCACGCCCACTCGAAGTTGTCCAGCAGCGACCACACGAAGTAGCCGCGCACGTCGGCGCCGCGCGCGATGGCGTCGTGCACCGCCCGCAGGTGCAGTTCGAAGAAGTCCCGGCGCTCGTCGTCCGCCACGAACCCGTCCGCGTCCGGGGTGTCCTCGTAGGCGGCACCGTTTTCCGTCACGTACAGCGCCACGCCGGCCGGGCCGGTGTACTCCTCATGCAGCCGGACCAGCGCGCGGGTCAAGCCCTCAGGCTGGACCTCCCAGCCCATCCCGGTGACCGGCAGGCCGCGTGGGTGGCGGAACGCGCCGGCGGCGGCAGGGAAGGGCGACGTCGGGCGCGCGGCGGGTGCCACGCTCCCGAGCGGTGTGGGCGCCGGTCGGGAGCTGACGGCCTGGCCGTGGTAGTAGTTCACGCCCAGCGTGTCGATCTTGCTCGAGATGATCGCCAGGTCGCCGTCCTTGACATGGTCGAGCAGCCCGAACGGTGCGACGTCGGCCAGGACGTCCGCGGGGTAGCGGCCGCGCAGGATCGGGTCGAGGAAGATGCGGTTGAACTGGCCGTCGACCCGGCGAGCCGCATCGACGTCACTGGGGTCACTGGGGTCGAGGGGGTCGGGCAGGTCGATGTTCAGGGTGATCCCGAGGTTCGCCTCCGGGGCGCGCGCGCGCAGCTCCTGCACCGCGAGCCCATGGCCCAGCAGCAGGTGATGCGCCGCGGCGAGGCCGTCGGCGGGGCTCGAGCGGCCCGGCGCGTGGACTCCCGCGGTGTAGCCGAGGAAGGCCGAGCACCACGGCTCGTTGAGGGTGGTCCACACGTCGACGCGGTCGCCCAGAGCCTCGTGCATCGTGACGGCGTACTCCGCGAACAGGTATGCCGTGTCGCGGTTGGTCCAGCCGCCCTTGTCCTCGAGCGCCTGCGGCAGGTCCCAGTGGTACAGCGTCAGCCAGGGCTTGATTCCGTGGCCCAGCAGCTCGTCGACCAGGCGCGAGTAGTAGTCGACGCCAGCAGGGTTGACGGCTCCGCCGTCGGGGCGCACACGCGCCCAGGACGTCGAGAACCGGTAGGAGGCCAGGTTGAGCTCGACCATGAGAGCGACGTCGGCGGGGTAGCGGTGGTACTGGTCGCACGCCACCTCGCCGTCGTGCCCGTCGAGGACGGCGCCGGGAACCTTCGCGAAGGTGTCCCAGATCGAGTCGCGCCGGCCGTCCTCGTGGGCCGCACCCTCGACCTGGTATGCCGCAGTGGCGGCCCCCCACAGGAAACCGGGCGGGAACGTGAGGGAACCCGTCGACGGGACAGACCCGGCGTACGTGGCGATGTGGTTCGTCATCCTTTGACCGCTCCTTGCATGATCCCGGAGACCAGATGCTTCCCGGCAACGGCGAAGACGATGATCAGGGGGATCGTCGACAGCGTGACGCCAGCCAGGATGAGCGAGTAGTCCTTGAAGTAGGACGCCTGCAACAGCTGGACGGCCACGGGCAGCGTGGGGTTGTTCGAGCCGAGCACGATGAACGGCCAGAAGAAGTTGGTCCACGATCCGACGAACGTGAACAAAGCGAGCATCGCGGCGGCCGGCCGCGCGGCAGGCATCCCGACGTGCCAGAACGTGCGGATCATCGAACAACCGTCGATGCGGGCGGCCTCGATGAGCTCGTAGGGCAGCGCCCCCTCGAGGTACTGGGTCATCCAGAACACCCCGAACGCCGTGACCATGCCCGGCACGATGACCGCGACCAGCCTGCCGGTCCAACCCAGCTGGGCCATCACGATGAACAGCGGGACGATGCCCAGCTGGGTCGGCACGGCCATCGTCGCGATGACGAAGACCAGCAGCCCGCGCCGGCCACGGAAGCGGAGCTTGGAGAACGAGAACCCGGCCAGGGTGGAGAACGCCACGACCGAGATCGAGGTGACTGTCGCGACGATGACCGAGTTGGTCAGCGCCTTCCAGAACTGGATGTCCGAGGTCAGGACGCGTCCGACGTTTTCGAAGAAGTGCTTCGCCGGGACCAGCGACGGCACCGGGTTCTGCGCGATCGTCTGGGCGTCGGAGGAGCCGAGCAGGAACGAGAAGTACAGCGGGTACGCCGAGGCCAGCAGCACGAACGCGAGGATCGCGTACGTCACCCAGCGGGGCCGGCGGTTCGCGCCCGCCCCGCCCCTTGCTCGCCCGGCTTGCCGTGCCCGACGGCGCGCGGCTGCCCGGGCGGCGCCCGCACCGGCGGTCTGCTTGGTCATGGCGACGGAGCTCATCGCTTGTTCCTTCCGGCGGCGGACCCAGTTGTGGAGATGCGCCGGGTCACCGCGAAGTTGACGAGGCCGATGGCGATGATGATGAGGAACAGGATCCAGGCGACGGCGGCGGCACGACCGAAGCTCTTCTGGGCACCCCAGCCGAGCTCGTAGAGATACATCGTCACGGTCATCCACTGACGGTCGGCGCCGCCCTGGCCGAACTGGTCGAACATCCGCGGCTCATCGAAGATCTGCAGCCCGCCGATCGTCGAGGTGATCACGACGAAGATGATGGTGGGGCGCAGCATCGGGATGGTCACCGAGAAGAACTGCCGCGTGCGGCTCGCACCGTCAATCACGGCGGCCTCGTACAGGTCGCTCGGGACGGCCTGCATGGCCGCAAGCAGGATGAGGGTGGTGTAGCCGGTCCACCGGAAGTTGACCATGGTGGCGATCGCTATGTGGCTCGAAAGCACGTCGGCGTGCCAGCGGATCGGGTCGATCCCGACGTTGCCGAGGAGCGTGTTGATCAGGCCCGACTGGTCGGCGAACATCTTCGAGAAGATCAGGCTGACAGCGACCGGTGCGACCACGTAGGGCAGCAGGACGCCCATGCGCCAGAAGGTCTTCGAGCGCAAGTTGGCGTTAAGGACTGCCGCGAGGACGAGCCCGACGGAGACCTGGGGCACGGACGACAGCAGAAAGATGCTGAACGTGTTGCGCAGCGCAGTCCGGAAGTTCGGCTGGGCCAGCACGTTGGCGAAGTTGCTCAGTCCGACGAAGTCGCCCTTGCCGCCGATCAGGTTCCAGTCGTGCAGCGAGACCCAGCCGGTGTAGCCGAGGGGGAACAGCCCGACGATGGCAAAGAGAATGAAGAACGGCGAGATGTACAGGTAGGGGGAGGCCTTGACGTCCCAGCGCCCGATCCGCTGTCGGAACGCGATCTGCCGAGGTGCTCGGTCCAGGGCCGGTTCGTGTTCCGGGGTGGTGATCACGGCCATGGGATCCTTCGACGCAGGTCAGGGTGGGAACGAGGGCGGATGGGGGGTGCGAGTTCGGCGGCCCGCCGCGAGCTCGCCGGTTTCAACCGGCGAACTCGCGACAGACTAGCGAGCTGGCGCTCCTCAGCCGAGGCTCTTCACGGCCGTCAGGAACTTCGCCCAGGACGACGCCGCGTTGTCCGTCTTGTCGACGTCCACGCGGGTCAAGGCCTGCTGCATCGCGTCGTTGATCGCGAAGTAGTTCTTGCCCTTGAACGGGGCCACCGTCACGGCGTTGGCGCGGTTCGCGAGAATCTGACCAGTCGGTGCGTTGTTGAAGAACGGTTTGGTCACCGAGAGCAGATCCTTGCTCGTGAGGGCCTGTTGCTGGCTCGGGAACGTGCCCTTGGCGACGAACGCCTTGATCTGCTGCTCCGGAGCGGTGAGCCAGCTGGCGAGCGCCTTGGCCTCGGCCGGGTGCTTGCCCTGCGCCGGTACGGTCAGGAACGAGCCGCCCCAGTTGCCACCGCCACCGGGGAAGACATCGGCGACGTCCCAGCCGGTGACGCCCTTGGCGTTGCCCTCGATGACGCCCAGCATCCACCCGGGGCAGAGCATCGTCGCGAAGCCCTTCTTCTGGAACGAGGCAGTCCAGTCGGGGCCCCACTGCGCGAGGTGGGCTGAGAGCCCGTCGGTCGTGGAGGCACCGAGCACCGTGTCGTAGATCTTGCGGACCGCGGGGTTGTCGGCGGCCACGACTGTGCCGTCGTCCTTCTCGTAGGCATTCTTGACCTGGTTGATCATGCCCTGGTATGTGGCACCGGCCGAGTCCATCCACGGCGTCTTGGTGCCGGCGGCGCTGAACTTCTTGCCCGCAGCAAAGTAGTCATCCCAGGTGGCGTTGGCGCCGCCAAGGAGCTTGGCGACCTCGGCGCGGTCGGTCGGCAGGCCGGCCGCCTTGAACAGGTCTGAGCGGTAGCAGACGCCCTCGGGGCCGATATCGGTCCCGTAGCCGATGAGCACGCCGCCCTTGGTGGTCGCCTGGGCGACCTTCCAGTCGAGCCAGCGTCCGTCGACCGACTTGTCCTTCAGGTCGGCAAACTTGTTCGGGTACTGCATGAGTTCGGGTAGCCAGTCGACCTCGATCGCCTCGACGTCCGAAAGGCCTGAACCGGCGGCGAGCCGCGTGTTCATGTTGTCGCGGGCCTCGTTCGAGGTCGCTGCCTTCTTCTGTACGACCTTGATGTTCGGGTGGAGCTTGGTGTACTCGGCGAGCAGGTTCTCGTACCCGAACTCGTTGAACGTGGCAACGGTGAGGGTGATCTTCTCCGTGCCGCTGGCGCCCGTGTTGGGCGTGGTGCCGGAGCCGCAGGCCGCGGCGACCAGGGCGACGCCCGTGACCCCCACGACGAGCTTCCACTTTCTGCTGGTGGTCTTGCGCACAATGACTCCCTTGTCAGTCGCACGGCGTCCTCGCCGTGACAATCTGCGACCGTGGCGGACGCCGTCCGGTCGCGAGGACCTCATCAGTCCGA
>JAYSQM010000152.1:0-24829 GCA_043721575.1 Phycicoccus sp. | reverse complement strand
ATCCACGGCGAGGACCGCTACCGCCTCAAGGACCCCCTGTCCGCGGTGGCACCGCAGCTGATCGCCATGTTTGAGCAACAGTTCGGCCAGAAGGCGAGCTGGCAGGAGCCAACCGACGTGGTCAATCTGGTCGACGGCCAGAGGCTGACGATCGCGGGGTTCGACCTCGCGGTGTTGCATGCGCCCGGCCACACCGAGGGATCGGTGATGTTCCTTCTGCCAGAGGTGCCCGAAGGTATCGCCGCCGATGCCGGCGTCAGGTCGACGGTGCTGTCCGGTGACGTGCTGTTCGCCGGCTCCATCGGACGCACGGACCTCGCTGGCGGTGATGGTGCCGCGATGAACCGCAGCCTGCGCGACGTCGTCCTGCCACTTGCCGACGACGTGTTCGTGCTGCCCGGACACGGCCCCGCCACCACGATGGAACGTGAGCGCGCCACCAACCCGTACCTGCAAGGATTGGCCCCGTGAGCAAAGTCCGCCCGATCAGTGGCTTTCCGGAGTGGTTGCCCGGTGAACGCATCGTCGAACAGCACTTCCTGGACGTGATCCGCGAGACGTTCGAGCTGCACGGGTTCGCCTCGATCCAGACCAGGGCGGTGGAGCCGATCGAGCGCCTTTCGAGCCAGGGTGAGGACACCGACAAGGAGATCTACGCGATCAGCCGCCTTGCGGGCGGTGCGGACGAGTCGTCACGGGAGTCCAGGCTCGGCCTGCACTTCGACCTGACCGTCCCGTTCGCGCGCTATGTCCTGGAGAACGCCGGCCAGCTGACCTTCCCCTTCCGCCGCTACCAGATCCAGCAGGTATGGCGTGGTGAGCGTCCCCAGGAGGGGCGGTTCCGCGAGTTCACCCAGTGCGACATCGACATCGTCGACGTGGGTGAGCTGGCCCCCCACTACGAGGCCGAGCTGCCGTTGGTCATCGCCGACGCATTCAGCAAGCTGCCGATCGGTCCGTTCCGGATCCAGGTCAACAACCGCAAGATCCCCGAGGGGTTCTATCTCGGTATCGGGCTGACCGACGTCAAGGCCATCCTGCGGATCGTGGACAAGCTCGACAAGATCGGCCCGGACAGGGTCTTCGACCTGCTGATCGCCGCGGGCGCGACCACCGAGCAGGCCAGGGCCGCTCTGGCCCTGGCCGAGATCAGCGCCCCAGACGACAGCTTCGTCGGGCGGGTGCAGGCCCTTGGCGTGGAGCACGAGACGCTCACGCAGGGTCTGGCCGAGCTGGCCGCCGTCATCAGGGTCGGAGCCGAGCACGCCCCAGGGCTGGTGGTCGCCGACCTGAAGGTTGCGCGTGGGCTCGACTACTACACGGGCACGGTCTACGAGACCCAGCTGATCGGGCTCGAGTCCTACGGCTCGATCTGCTCCGGCGGTCGCTATGACGCGCTGGCCTCGGACGGCCGGACGACCTATCCCGGAGTCGGCATCTCCATCGGGCTCTCGCGACTGCTCGCCAAGATCATGCCGACCCTGTCGGCCAGCCGGCCCACCCCCTCGTGCGTCCTGGTGGCCCTTGCCCACGAGGCCGATCGCACACAGGTGATGGGTGTCGCCGCTGCGCTGCGCCGGCGCGGCATACCGTGTGAGGTCGCACCTGCGGCAGCCAGGTTCGGCAAGCAGATCAAGTTCGCCGAGCGACGCGGCATACCGTTCGTGTGGTTCCCGGCATCCGGCGGTCAGCGCAATGACTCGGTGAAGGACATCCGCAGCGGCGATCAGGCCGTGGCCGACGCCTCGTCGTGGCTGCCGCCGGCCGATGACCTGCGGCCACACGTCGTCGCCTGAGCCCTGTCCGACTCACCAGGCGCCCTCGCCCACCTCGTGAAGTGGCCCAGATCGACCCAACGGCTCCGATTTTGGTCGGTCTGTGCGACTTCACGGCGTCCCATCCGCGGACCGTATCTCGCTGCAGCCAGGCGGGTTTAGACTCGCAGCCGCAAGCCTTCGGGCGGCCGATCGAAGCGACAACGGGGTTGCTCGACGGTGGTGCATCGGCAAAGGACGTTGATATCCGGTGAAGGTCGCAATCCCACGCGAGGTCAAGAACCACGAGTACCGAGTGGCCATCACGCCGTCCGGTGTGCACGAGCTGGCGCGCAACGGTCATGAGGTCTACATCGAGACCGATGCCGGCGTCGGTTCCTCGATCACCAACGAGGACTATGTAGCGGCCGGGGCACAGATCCTGGGCACCGCCGAGGACGTGTGGGCCACCGGTGACCTGATCCTGAAGGTCAAGGAGCCCGTGCCTTCCGAGTACGACAAGATGCGTGAGGGGCAGACCCTTTTTACCTACCTCCACCTGGCTGCCGACCGGCCTTTGACCGAGGAGCTGGTCAAGCGCAAGGTCACCGCAATCGCCTACGAGACAGTCGAGCTGCCCGACCGATCGCTGCCGTTGCTGGCGCCGATGAGCGAGGTGGCCGGCCGGCTGGCACCTCAGGTGGGTGCGCAGACGCTGATGCGGGCTCAGGGTGGGCGCGGCGTGCTCATGGGCGGCGTGTCCGGTGTCTATGCCGCCAAGGTGGTCGTCATCGGCGCCGGCGTGTCCGGCATGAACGCGGCGGCCATCGCGTTGGGCATGCAGGCCGAGGTCCTGCTGCTGGACCGCAATGTGGCCAGACTTCGGCACGCGGATGCCATCTATCAGGGCCACTGCCAGACGGTGACGTCCAACGCCTACGAGATCGAACGGGCCATCGCCGACGCGGACATGGTCATCGGGGCGGTCCTGGTTCCCGGGGCCAAGGCTCCGACCCTGATCACCAACGAGCAGGTGTCGCGGATGAAGCCGGGCTCGGTCCTGGTGGACATCTCCATCGACCAGGGTGGCTGCTTCGAGGACTCCCGTCCCACGACGCACGCGGACCCGACCTACCAGGTCCACAGCTCGATGTTCTACTGCGTCGCGAACATGCCGGGCGCGGTGCCGCATACCTCCACCTACGCGCTGACCAACGTGACCCTGCCGTATGCCGTGGAGCTCGCCAACCGCGGTTGGCACGACGCGCTCAAGGCCGATCATGCCCTGGCGCTGGGTCTGAACACGCACAACGGCGCCGTGACCTACGGTCCCGTCGCCGAGGCACACGGGATGACCTCGCTCACCCTCGACGAGGTGCTGCGCTGACGTCGGGCGCCCTTTCGCTGCTGGAGCGCGCGACCCGCGGGTGGCTGGACCACCTGCGGGTCGAACGCGGGGCAGCCGCAAACACGCTGAGCTCCTATCGGCGGGACCTCGCGCGATATCAGCACTTCCTCGACGGCCGGGGGATCACCGATCCCGCTGCGGTGGGGGAGTCCGACGTCACGGCGTTCCTCGCCTCGCTCCGGGAGGGAGCTCCAGAACGGCCACCGCTGTCGCCGTCCTCGGCCGCTCGCACTCTTGTCGCGGTGCGCGGGTTCCACAGGTTCCTTGCTCTCGAGGGTGAGACGGCCACAGATCCGGCTGGAGGGGTGGCTCCGCCGAAGGCGCCCAAACGACTGCCCAAAGCCATCTCGGTGGGCGACGTCGAACGTCTCCTGTCGGCGGCGAGCGTGGGGGACACTCCAGCAGCCTTGCGCGACCGCGCGATGGTGGAGGTTCTCTATGGTGCCGGCGCGCGGATCAGCGAGGCGGTCGGCCTCGACGTCGACGACATCGACATCGAGCAGGGGTCGGTGCGACTCTTGGGCAAGGGGAGCAAGGAGCGCGTCGTTCCCCTGGGCAGCTACGCGCGGGAGGCGGTCACGGCATACGTGGTGCGCGCTCGTCCCTCCATGGCGCTCAAGGGCAAAGGGACGCCGGCTCTGTTTCTCAACCAGCGCGGAGGGCGGCTCTCACGGCAGGGCGCCTGGGCCGCGATCCATGCGGCAGCCGAACGCGCTGACCTGGGAGCCAAGGTCAGCCCGCACACGCTGAGGCACTCCTTCGCCACGCACCTGCTCGATGGCGGGGCGGACGTGCGCGTGGTGCAGGAGCTGCTCGGACACGCCTCCGTGACCACGACCCAGATCTACACGATGGTCACGGTCCAGCGCCTGCGCGAGGTCTATGCCGAGGCTCATCCACGGGCGCGCGAAGTGATCAGCCGTCGACCGTCCAGCACCCTGCCTTGAAGCCGGACCACTTGCGCGACTAGGGTCAACGCGATCAGCGAGAGGCTGACCGATGGTTTCTTGACGGCGCTGGGAGTGAAACACCTGTGACTTACGAGGTGACTGCAGCCACCGAGGGTCCGACCGCTGACGACTCGTCGGCCGGTGCCGTGGCGGAGAAGCCACGGCGGACTCAGGTCCGACCACCCGGCACCCAGAGCGCCGCAGCCGGACAGATCGGGCCTACGGGTCGGGCGATGCCCGACTTCCCCGAGCCCCGTCCGGTGCGCAGCCATGGCCCCGCGCGCATCATCGCGATGTGCAACCAGAAGGGGGGCGTGGGCAAGACGACGACCACCATCAACCTGGGCGCGGCTCTGGCCGAGTGCGGACGCAAGGTGCTCCTAGTCGACTTTGACCCACAGGGCGCCCTGTCCGTCGGCCTGGGCGTCCCAACCCATGAGCTCGACGTCACGATCTACAATCTTCTGGTCGAGCGTGGACACGATGTCCGTGACGTGGTCCAGCACACCCGCACCGAGAACCTCGACATCATTCCGGCAAACATCGACCTGTCGGCGGCCGAGGTGCAGCTGGTCGGCGAGGTGGCCCGCGAGATGGCGTTGGCGCGCGTGCTGCGTCCAATCGCGGACGAGTACGACGTCGTCCTGATCGACTGTCAGCCCTCGCTGGGTCTGCTGACCGTCAACGCGCTGACCGCTGCCCACGGCGTGATCATCCCGCTGGAGTGCGAGTTCTTCGCGATGCGTGGGGTCGCGCTGCTCGTGGAGACCATTGACAAGATCTGTGACCGCCTCAACCCTCGACTACAAGTTGATGGCATTCTGGCCACCATGTACGACAGCCGGACCCTGCACAGCAAGGAGGTCGTGCGAAGTGTCGTCGACCACTTCGGCGACAAGGTCTTCCACACGGTGATCAGCCGGACGGTGAAGTTCCCGGACTCCTCTCTGGCTGCCGAGCCCATCACTACCTATGCTTCGACCCACGCTGCCGCCGAGGCCTACCGGCAGCTGGCCCGCGAGCTCATCGCGCGGGGTGGGGCGGCCTGAGCACCATGGCTGAGACCTCTACTCCCGAGGTCACTGCCGAGGAGACCACCGCAGCCGTCAGGGCCGGCGTTGTCAGCGCCGCAGCCGTCATCGAGCCCGCCGACCTCCCCACGGCGCCGCCGCCTGCTCCGGGTTCCGGCCTTACTCCGGGCGGGGTGCTGCGCAGGGCAGGCGGGCGACCGTTCGAGGTGCATCTCGACGTCTTCCAGGGCCCGTTCGAGCTCCTGCTCGGTCTGATCTCCAAGCACAAGCTGGACATCACCGAGATCGCCCTGTCCAAGGTGACCTTCGAGTTCATGGCCCACATCAGAGCGCATCAGGCGTCTGACATCGAGTGGGACCTGAGCCAGGCCTCAGAGTTCCTGCTGGTAGCCGCCACGCTGCTCGACATGAAGTCGGCCCGCCTGTTGCCGCAGCTGAGCCCCGCGGACGAGGACGATCTGGCGCTGATCGAGGCGCGGGACCTGCTCTTTGCCCGCCTGCTGCAGTACCGCGCGTTCAAACAGGTGGCCGCTGACCTCGCTGAGCGAATGGCCACGGCAGGCCGGATGACGGCCCGCCAGGGCGGGCTTGAACGTCAGTTCGCCACGCTGCTGCCTGAGCTGATCATGGGCATCACACCCGAGCAGCTGGCCATGATAGCGGCCCGGGCGATGGCGCCCAAGGTGGTGCCGACGGTGGGGCTGGAGCACCTTCACGCGTCGGTGGTCAGCGTTCGCGAGCAGGCCGCCCTGATCGTGGAGCGGCTGCGCCAGTGGCGCTCCTGCTCCTTCCGGTCTCTGGTCGCCGATGCCGACAGCACCGTGGTGATCGTCGCGCGGTTTCTGGCTCTGCTGGAGCTGTTCCACGAGTCGGTCGTCACCTTCGAACAGGCCGAGGCACTCGGAGAGCTGACGGTTCGCTGGACCGGCCAGGACGACGGCGAGATCGGAGTTAGTGACGAGTTCGACGAAGACGACGTGATCGAGGACGACGTGATCGAAGAAGAGATGGTGAACCCAGTTGAGTGACGCACCAGCCCCGTCCGGCGAGAACCGGCTTTCCGAGCCGGCAGAGGCAGCGGGGGCAGCGGGGGCAGCGGAGGCAGCGGAGGTTGAACCGATCGAGGTCCCGGAGGAGCAGGTCGCCTTCGACATCAACGACTTTCCCGGTGGCGCACGCGGTGCGATCGAGGCTGTGCTGATGGTCATTGACGAACCGGTGACGGAGATGTCGCTGGCCTCTGCACTCGAGCTTCCGGTCGAGGACGTCGTCGGCCACCTGCACGCTTTGGCTGCCGACTACGACGAGGGCGCCCGTGGATTCACCATCAGAGGGATCGCCGGCGGCTGGCGGGTGTACAGCCGCTCTGAGTACGCACCTGTCGTCGAGAAGTTCCTCCTGGACGGTCAGCGGGCCAAGCTCACCCAGGCCTCCCTGGAGACTCTGGCGGTCATCGCCTATCGACAGCCGATCTCTCGGGCCCGGGTCAGCGCCGTTCGCGGCGTCAACGTCGACGGCGTCGTCCGGACCCTGCTCACCCGGGGCCTGATCGAGGAGATGGGGGCCGAAGGCGAAAGTGGTGCGATCCTGTATGCGACGACGTCCTATTTCCTTCAACGACTCGGCCTGGGCTCACTGGATGAGCTGCCGGCCCTCGCCCCCTACTTACCCGAGGTTGATGTGCTCGACGAACTTGCGGCCCTCCAAAAGGATAGTCGGGCATGAGCGACCGGAAGCCGGCTCGTAGCGGTACCGATGGACCCTACAAACGCTCGACCGGCGCCCCTCAGCGCGGCAGCGCCCCTCAGCGCGGCAGCGCCCCCCAGCGCGGCAGCAGTGGCACCACCAAGCCCAGTCAGCCCACCCGTCTGCCCCCGCAGCGGGAGAAGCCAACGGTCGAGGTCGATGTCCATGATCCCGATGGGGTGCGCCTGCAAAAGCTCCTGGCAGCAGCCGGCGTCGGCAGCCGGCGGACGTGCGAGAACCTCATCACCGCAGGCCGCGTCGAGGTCGACGGTCACGTCGTCACCGCGCTGGGTGTGCGGATCGACCCCAACACCCAGACGGTCCACGTCGATGGGTCCAGGGTCCAGCTCGACGAGTCCCGCGTCTATCTTGCCTTCAACAAGCCCTTGGGTGTCGTGTCGACCATGAGTGACGACCTCGGTCGTCCCTGTGTCGGCGACTTCGTAAGCAACCGCAAGGAGCGGCTCTTCCATGTCGGGCGCCTGGACGCCGACACCGAGGGCCTGCTGCTGCTGACCAACGACGGTGACCTCGCCCACCGGCTCCAGCACCCGTCATACGGCGTCCTGAAGAGCTATCTGGCCCAGATCCCGGGCCCGGTCCCGCGCGATCTGGGCAAGGCGCTTCGCTCGGGCATCGAGCTCGAGGACGGGCCGGTCAAGGTCGACTCCTTCAAGCTCGTGGACTCCGCCCCGGGTAGGGCCCTGGTCGAGGTTCAGCTGCACGAGGGCCGCAAGCACGTCGTCCGGCGGTTGCTCGAGGCCGTGGGCCACCCGGTGATCACGCTGGTCCGCACCGACGTCGGTCCGATCCGGCTCGGCGACCTGCGATCGGGGCGGATGCGCGCACTCAACCGGGCCGAGATCGGTCAGCTGTACTCAGCTGCTGGACTCTGATGACGTCACGCCCTCATGGGTCGCTACGTTTGCGGGCGTGAGTGATACGCGTATGCCGGTCAGTACCGTTCGCGCCGTCAGGGGCGCCATCCAGCTCGATGTCGATGAGCGTGAGCACGTGCTGTCCTCGACGCGCGAGCTCGTCTCGTCGGTTCTCGAGGCGAACTCCCTGACCAAGGACGACGTCATCTCGATCATATTCACGGCTACTTCGGACGTGCGCAGTGAGTTCCCCGCTGTGGCGGCGCGCGAGCTGGGACTGGGTGATGTCCCGTTGATGTGCACGCAAGAGCTTGACATTGTCGGGGCGATGCCGCTGGTGATCCGGTTGATGGCACACGTGAACACCACGCTGTCTCGTGAGCAGATCACGCACGTCTACCTGCGGGGAGCCGCCACGTTGCGCCGAGACCTCGCCCAATGAGTGCTGTCGTGCCTTCTGGCGGACTGCGGGTCAGGATCGTCGGCACCGGCCTGATCGGGGCGAGCCTGGGAATGGCGTTGTCCCGCAAGGGTTTTCAGGTATCACTGGATGACCCGTCGCCCACGGCCGCGGCGCTGGCACGCGACCTCGGCGCCGGCGTTCTGGCGACGGACAGCACTGGCGTCCCGGACGTGGTCGTCGTTGCCGCACCCCCAGATGTCGTGGCCGCCGTGGTCGCGCGGGAGCTGTTGCAGTGGCCTGACGCCGTGGTCACCGACGCGGCCGGCGTCAAAGGTGCAGTGCTGACTGCGTTGCAGGACATGGCATTGCAGGGCGAGGGACTTGATCTTTCGCGTTACGTCGGGTCGCACCCCATGGCCGGCCGGGAGAAGTCGGGTGCAGTGGCCGCACAGGTTGATCTGTTCGAAGGTCGCTCGTGGGTCGTGGCGCCGGGACCACAGGCATCGGCGCTCGCCATCGACGTGGTGCGCCAGATCGCAGAGGCCGCGGGGTCGGCCGTTCTCGTCATGACCCCCGACGAGCACGACGCTGCCGTCGCGGCGGTCTCGCACGTTCCGCAGATCGCCGCCAGCCTGGTGGCGAGCAGACTGCGCGACCTACCGTCCAGCGCAGTTGCCCTGTCGGGACAGGGGATTCGCGACGTCACGCGTATTGCGGCCAGCGACCCGACCATGTGGACCCAGATCCTGGCCGGCAATGCACCGGCGGTGCGCGGGGTCCTCGAGTCGCTCGCCGTGGAGCTCGAGGCCGTCCTCGTGGCCCTGCGTCACCTGGAGTCCGACCCTGACGGGGGTGCGGGCGCCCGGGCAGTCCTGGCCAGGACGGTCGCCGATGGCAACGCCGGGCAGGCACGTATCCCGGGCAAGCACGGCGCCGCCCCGACGACGTACGCCGCTGTCATCGTCGTCGTCCCGGATGAGCCCGGTGCGTTGGGTCGGCTGCTGCGCGACGTCGGCGAGGCCGGTGTCAACATGGAGGATCTGCACCTGGAACACGGGGTGGGCCAACCGTTCGGCCTTGCCGAGCTCTCCGTGCTGCCGGCTGCCGTTCAGCCCCTGATCAGGGCGTTGAGATCTTTGGGTTGGCCGGTCCACGAGTAGCTCACCACTGGCCCGGTCCAGGCAGTATGTCCGGGGGTGACTCGCCCGCTGGAGTTGGGACGCTGGGTGTTGGGGCGGTTGGGGACCTGGGGCGAGAAGCCTACGGGTGAGGTGCCACTAGGATTTCTCGGATGACCGCCCGACCCGTGCCACTTGTCATTGCCATCGATGGCCCGTCCGGCTCCGGCAAGTCCAGCGTCTCCAGGGCCGTCGCGCAGCGCCTCGACCTGGCTTACCTCGACACCGGTGCGATGTATCGCGCCCTGACCTGGTGGTGTGCCCAACAGGGGATCGACCTCGAGGACCAGTCGGCCGTTGCGCGAGCAGCCAAGGATCTTCCGCTGAACATGGGTACCGACCCGAGCTCTCCGTCGGTGCAGGTCGCAGGTGTGGTGATCAGTGAGGCCATCCGGACGACCGTGATCTCCGAGTCGGTGTCCAAGGTTGCGACCAACCTCGGCGTGCGCGATGAGCTGCGCGATCGTCAGCGGTCCCTGATAGCCCAGTCCGTCGAGCACAGCCGGGGAGTCGTGGCCGAGGGTCGCGACATCACCACTGTGGTCGCACCCGATGCCGACGTGCGGATCCTGTTGGTTGCCAGTCAGCGGGCCCGCTTGGCTCGTCGGGCCAGGGAGCTCCACGGCGAGGCTGACCACGCGGCGGTCAGCGCCACCCGTGACCAGATCGTGCGCCGTGACAAGGACGACTCCACTGTTTCGCAGTTCATGGAGGCAGCCCCAGGCGTGACGTTGGTGGACACATCGGATCTGGACTTCCAGCAGTCCGTGCAGGCAGTGCTGGATGTGGTCGGCGCCCAGACTGGTCGCGGGCGTGGGTGAGCGGACGAATACTCGGCAAAAGTAAGGGACAATGGGTAGTTCCCAGCGTGACCAAGCCCTGACACCAACTCCTGATACACCCCCTGACTGATACATCCACTGAGCCTGAAGGACCCTGCCGTGAGCGAGCACCCAGAGACCGTCGACCGCAACGAGGTCGACGACCTGTCGGTTGAGCGCGCGCTGCGCGTCGGCCTGGAGGAGTTCGAGCTCGACGACGAGGACGTGTCGCTGCTCGAACGCGAGGGCGGCGAGGACGACGAGGACGAGCAGACGGGCCCGGTGCCGGTCGTCGCGATCATCGGTCGTCCGAACGTAGGCAAGTCGACGCTGGTCAACCGCATCCTGGGCCGTCGAGAGGCCGTTGTCGAGGATGTGCCCGGAGTGACCCGCGACCGTGTCGCCTACGACGCGGAGTGGACGGGCACCCGGTTCACGCTCGTTGACACCGGCGGCTGGGAGGTCGACGCCACGGGCATCCACCTGCGCGTCGCCGAGCAGGCGGAGATCGCCATCGAGCTCGCTGACGCCGTGATGTTCGTCGTCGACGCGACCGTCGGCGCGACCGACACCGACGACGCCGTGGTCAAGCTGCTGCGCAAGTCCGGCAAGCCGGTCATCCTCGTGGCCAACAAGGTCGATGACCCGCGCATCGAGGCTGACGCGGCGATGTTGTGGTCCTTCGGTCTCGGCCAGCCGTGGCCGGTCTCGGCCCTGCACGGTCGGGGCAGCGGTGACGTCCTGGACGCCGTTCTCGCGGTCCTGCCCAAGTTCTCGGCCGTCGGCGAGGCCTATGCGCGGGGTGGACCGCGTCGGGTGGCACTGGTCGGCCGTCCCAACGTCGGCAAGTCAAGCCTGCTCAACCGGCTTGCGGGTGAGGACCGTGTCGTTGTCGACAACGTACCCGGCACCACCCGCGACCCGGTCGACGAGCTGATCGAGCTCGGCGGCAAGTCCTGGCGCTTCGTGGATACGGCCGGCATCCGCCGCCGGGTCCATCAGACCCGCGGGGCCGACTTCTACGCATCGCTGCGGACCCAGACGGCGTTGGAGAGGGCTGAGGTCGCCGTCGTGCTGATCGATGCCGAGGAGGCCATCGCCGAGCAGGACATCCGCGTCGTCCAGCAGGTCGTCGACGCCGGACGAGCCCTGGTCGTGGCCTACAACAAATGGGACACCCTCGATGAGGAGCGCCGTCACTACCTCGAGCGCGAGATCGAAAAGGAGCTCGTCCAGATCCCGTGGGCTCCTCGCGTCAACATCTCCGCGCTCACCGGTCGCCACATGGACCGCCTCGTCCCCGCGATCGAGACCGCGCTCGAGTCCTGGGACACCCGCGTGTCGACCGGTCGCCTCAACGCCTTCCTGGGCACCGTGGTCGCGGCCAACCCGCACCCGGTGCGCTCAGGCAAGCAGCCGCGGATCCTGTTCGCCACGCAGGCTTCAACCCGCCCGCCGCGTTTCGTGATCTTCGCCAGCGGCTTCCTCGAGTCCGGCTATCGGCGCTTCATCGAGCGCCGCCTGCGTGAGGAGTTCGGCTTCGAGGGCACGCCCATCGAGGTATCCGTGCGGGTGCGCGAGAAGCGTCGCAAGTAGGTCGCTGGGCGCATCTGGCGCGCGGTCGGGACCGGTCGAAATACCGCCGCAGGTATGGCGATTCGGAGCCAGGTGCGCGAGTACGCTAAGGTTTCGTTCGCCTCACCTGAGCATCACACAGGCGAGTGTCCCGGGATGTGGCGCAGCTTGGTAGCGCACTTGACTGGGGGTCAAGGGGTCGCAGGTTCAAATCCTGTCATCCCGACTGGGACAAGCAGCAGGTCAGAGGCCGTTTCCGAGAGATCGGGAGCGGCCTCTTTCGTGTCCGGAGGCCGAAATGTAGCAACGCGTGTAGCAACGGCACACAATCTCACCACCCCTCGCTGCTGAGAGCCGCTCGACAGCAGAGCGGGCGCCCTCGGTGGAGACATGGCCGTAAACGTTGCCGGTGACCGCGACGGACGAGTGCCCGAGCAGCTCTGAGACGGTATGCAGCGGCACGCCGCCCTCGAGCATGTGCGTAGCGAATGAGTGCCTCAGCGTGTGCAGGCCGACGTCGGCCATACCCGAAGCCTTGGCCGCGGTAGGGATCGCCCGCAGCGCGTTCCTGGGGTCGACCGCCGTCCCGATCAGTGTGGTGAAGACATGGCCCGTCTCAACCCAGATCGAGGCCGCCTTGAGCCGCTCGACCGCCTGGCTCACCCTGACCGACCACAACAGCGCCACACTCGCGGGGGAGAGCGGCACATCACGGCGTGAGCGCTCCGTCTTGGGCTCACCGATGACCAGGTGCCCATCGACCCGCGAGAGCGTGCCACGGACCCGCAGAACGCCCGTTTGTGAGGTCCACGTCCCGCCAGCGCCTCGCCGCGGCGCAGGCCCGTCGAGACGAGCTGTCGCAAGAGGGGCGCGTAGCGTCAGTCCTTCGCCGCCTCGAGCAGTACAACGACCTCGGCAATGGTGGGGTAGCGTGCCTCGGTCCTCGGCACGCCTGGTCGCTTGACCTTGGCTGCAGGGTTGGTGGCAAGCAGTTCGTCCCGTACCGCCGTCTCAAGCACCGATCGAAGCACCGTGTACGTCTGCCGAACGGTCGACGGGCTGCACCCCTTGACCCGCATCCGCACCGCGAGCTGCTCCACGTGGCTGGGTTTGAGGTCCGCCAGCGGCTTGGATGCGCTGTCATCCGTGAGGACTTGCGAGCGCAGCAGCGTCGCATACGTCACCTTGGTCGACGGCTTGAGGTCGCTTGCCTCCAGCGTCGACGCGATCCACCCGGTAACGACGACAGACAGAGGTGTCTTGGCATCCTTGGCCGGCGCACCCACGTCCATCCGTGCCTGAGCCTGCCTGATCGACCCACTGACGTCTGGCACCTGCCTTGACGAGCGAGTACATCAGCGTCCGACCAATGCACAGCCGTCCGGCTGCATCTTCCATCGTCAGGACCAGGTGCTCTCCTGCTGTTGTTGCCATCGTTCCTCCCGGACCGTTCAACGGCTATCGACGGATCTGTTGCAAAGGGGGTTTCCACCTACGTACCCCTGAGGGTTGGGCACGTGGGACGGAAGGCTAACTGCGCCAAGGAGTTCGGGCCGGCCCACGTCCAGGCTCTGTGGGTGCCGGCGCAAGCCGTGGGCTGGGGGTGGCGCCGGCCGGGTCCGCCCGGTCTTGCGCAACGAGCGGTAGGTCACAGGCTGGCCGTCGACCGTCTGTCGCAGCAGGGTGTGGAACAGCAGGCCGCGCCTGCGTGAATGCCGTTGGTGATGACAGCTGCCGGGCTCGACGTTGACGGCCAGGAACGCGGCGAGACTGACCGCGCTGGCGTTGGGGATGACGCCGAGCCTGGCCCTACCGAAGCCCGCCTTCGCCGCGCCGCCGGTACCGGCCGGCCGCACCATCACCGACCGGTAGCGGTGCAGCATCACCCTCGCCGTCTGGTAGGAGCCGAGCTCCATCTCCCGCTGCACCTGAGTCGCCGAGACCCCGACCTTGTCCCCGACCATCCGCCATCCGACGACGCTCGCGTAGTGGGGGCAGACGAACCCCTCCGGCCAGCGCAGCCAGTCCAGGTAGTCCAGGTCATTCCAGTCCTTGTCGAACACGCCCGCAACTCCGCGTACGACCGCGGGTAGTCCCCGCCAGCCGCATGCTTTACGACCATCTGTCAAGGGTACCTAAAATGTAGTCAACTCGACCTTGGGCGGGACTACTCACCACACCGCTAGCCTGCGACCGTGGCTGAAGGACTGAGTGGACGCGTGCACCGAGCAGTCGAGGGGCTCACACCCGGCTACTTCGCCCTGGTCATGGCCAGCGGCATCATCTCGATCGGCATGAACCTTGAGGGCTTCGACGCGATCTCGTGGGTCCTCTTGGTGATCTCCGCGAGCGCGTTCGTCGTACTCCTCTCCCTCACCGCTTGGCGCTTCGTCGCCTACCGCCAAGCAACCAACGACGACTTCAACGACCCGCGGCGTGGCTTCGGTTTCTTCACCTTCGTGGCTGGCACCAACGTGCTGGGTGTGCGTCTGGGGATCGAGGGCTACTACGGTGCGACCGCCGCCCTGCTCGTTCTTTCCGGGATCACCTGGCTGGTGCTCGGCTACGTCGTGCCGTGGACCGCAGTGCTGGGACGGGAGGAGCGGCCGGTCGTGGCGACAGCGAACGGCACCTGGTTCATCTGGGTGGTCGCCAGCCAGTCGGTCGCGATCGCCGCGGCCACGATCGAGCCCGTCGTCGAGACCGGACGCCGGGAGCTGGCGCTACTTGCGGTCATGTCCTGGTCGGTGGGGGTTTTTCTGTACGCCGCTGTGGGCGTATTCGTCTCCCTGCGGCTCATGCTGTACACGTTCGGACCAGAGGAGCTGACTCCGCCCTACTGGGTGTCGATGGGGGCCCTGGCCATCACGGTTCTCGCGGGAGCGCGCATCGTCGAGATGGCGGATGCGCCGATGGTGCAAGCAACCCGAGCGCTCATCGCGGGCCTGGCCGTCGTGTTCTGGGCGTTTGCGACCTGGTTGATCCCGGTCCTGGTCGCGGCTGGTTGGTGGCGCCACGTCGTGCGGCGAGTACCACTGCGCTACGAGGCGACGCTGTGGAGCATCATCTTCCCGCTCGGCATGTACGCAGTCGCAGGGATCTATCTCGGTGAAGCGGACCAGTTGCCGGTGGTCGACATGATCGGCAGCATGGAGCTGTGGGTGGCGTTCGCGGCGTGGGCAATCGTGTTCGTCGCCATGGTGAGACATGTGTGGCAGACCGTCTTCATTCCCGAAAGGGCTCGCTGACCGTGGGGCCATCGGCGACGCAGCGAGCAAGCTTGGCCAGGTCCGGCGTCTGGAGACGTCGCTCGAGCCTCTGGCTCTGCGACGAAGTACCGACGCTGACCTTGCACACCGAAGGTCCTGAGCTCGTGGGCGCTCGTGACGGCGCCAACCTACAATCGGGGCGTGGGCCCAGTTGATCATGGAACACGCCAAGGAAGGGTGGATCGATGACCATTCGGGTCTTTCTCCTGGACGACCACGAGATCGTCCGTCGCGGACTGCGTGAGCTCCTCGAGACCGTCGAGGATTTCGAGGTGGTCGGCGAGTCCGGCTCGGCACAGGAGGCGCGGCGCCGCATCCCTGCTCTTCGGCCGGACGTCGCGATCTTCGACGTACGGCTCCCCGACGGTTCAGGCATCGACGTGTGCCGCGATGTACGGTCGGTCGACCCTACGATCGCAGGCCTGATCCTCACCTCGTTCGACGACGAAAGCGCTTTGGCAACAGCCATTCTGGCGGGGGCCGCGGGATATCTGCTCAAGGACATCAAAGGCAACGGGCTGGTGGAGGCCATCCGCAAGGTGGCGGCCGGCGAACGCCTCATCGATCCCGACGCCGCGCGCCGGGTCCGGGAGCGGTGGACCAGGAACGAGGAGAAGGACCCGCGACTGCGCCTGCTTACTCCGCAGGAGCGCCGCATCCTGGACCACGTGGCCCAGGGCATGACCAACAGACAGATCGGTGAGGCGATGTTCCTTGCCGAGAAGACGGTCAAGAACTACATCACCGCGGTGCTGGCCAAGCTCGGCATGGAGCGGCGCACCCAGGCTGCGGTCTACGTCGCGACCCACGGCACATCCGACCCCTAACCGCTGCCGACGTCCTGTCTTGTTGCCTCGAAACCACCGATTGCGGGGGGGTGTCGGCCAGCATTCGGAGGTTTCAGGGCAACAAGCGGTATTTTGCACTATGCATTCCGGTAGAAGTCGGGCCTTTGGTCCCTGTGCGGTTGCTGGTGTTGGCACCAACCTGAGGGGTGTCCGAAAGCCGCGCGACGCGGCATACCCGCTGTCAGGTTCATGAGGTTCGGCAGGCGCCGATTCCTTGGATGGGATAGGAAGCAGACGTGAGAACATCGACTGAAAGACTGCTGGCGCGACGCGAGGAGTCCCGATGAGCGGTCCCACCATCTCCGACACCCGGACCGGATCGGGGAGCCACCAGCCGATGGTGATGCTCGCTCTGGCCACACTGGGTTTCGCGGTGAACTTCTGGGCCTGGGCCCTGCTCAGTCCTTTGGGCACCCGCTACAAGGAGTTGTTGAGCCTGTCAGGCTCCCAACAGGCCTTGCTCGTCGCGGTGCCGGTGATCGTCGGTTCGCTGGGCCGGATACCCGTCGGGGCCTTGACTGACCGTTTCGGCGGCCAGGTGATGTTCCCTCTGGTCTCGGGTGCCACGATCGTGCCGGTCCTCTTCATCGGCCTGGCCGGTCAGAGGTCGTTGGTAACGCTGCTGATTGGTGGATTCTTCCTCGGCATCGGCGGCACTGCCTTCGCGGTTGGTGTTCCGTTCGTGAACGCCTGGTTCCCACCCGAGCGACGCGGGCTGGCCATCGGTGTCTTCGGGGTCGGCATGGGCGGGACGGCGATCAGCGCCCTGACCACGGTCAAGCTGGTGACCGCGCGGGGCTCGGCCGCACCGTTCCTGATCACCGCCGTCGCCCTGACCCTGTATGCCGTGATCGCCTGGTTGGTCATGCGTGACGCTCCCGGACGGACGGTTCCGACCGAGCCGCTGGGTGCCCGTCTGGCCGCCACTGCGCGGCTGACCATCACCTGGCAGGCGTGCGTCCTGTATGCCGTGGCGTTCGGCGGCTACGTGGCCTTCTCGGTCTACCTGCCGGCCTACCTCAGGACCGCCTACGGCCTCGACCAGGCGGATGCTGCCAACCGCATGGCCGGCTTCGTGATAGTGGCCGTCATGCTGCGCCCCGTCGGCGGGTGGCTCTCGGACAGGCTCAGCCCCATACCGGTACTGACCGTTGCCTACGCAGTACTGACGGTCGGGGCCGCACTGCAGTCCTTCACCCCCGCTCTCATGCCGTGGGGCACAATCGCCTTCCTGACGATGGCGGCTGCGCTGGGTGCGGGCAGCGGTGCGACCTTTGCCCTCGTGGCCCAGGTGGCACCGGCCAACAAGGTCGGGTCCGTCACCGGGCTGGTCGGTGCCGCCGGCGGTCTGGGCGGGTTCGTCCCGCCGCTGGTGATGGGTTTCATCCACGGCAGACTCGGATCGTACGGACTGGGTCTGGCGTTGTTGGCCCTGGTGGCTGCATCAACCATGGTGCTCACCATGACCGTTGTCCGGTCCGCTGTCATACGTCGGACCACCGACGCAAGCCATCCGGGGCAGCCGATCGGGTCGCCAGCCTCGGACACCGCTTGATGTGTGAGTACTGCGGGTGCCAGCAGATCGCCGTCATCGACGAACTGACAAGCGAACACGAAGCGGTGGTTGTGCTCATCGGCCAGGTCCATAGCTCGCTTGCGGGTCAACGCCTTGAGGATGTCGCCAGGAGCTGCCAGCAGATCTCGTCCATCCTCGCTCCGCACACGGTGGTCGAGGAGCTGGGGCTGTTTCCCGAGTTGGCAGACCAGTTCCCCGATCACATCGGGGTGCTACGGTCCGAGCATCGCGAGATCGAGAACGTGCTGGGCGAGGCCACAGACGGCCTCCCTGATGACCCGACCTGGCCGGACCGGCTGGTGGGCGTCCTGTTCCTGCTGCGCGAGCACATCCTCAAAGAACAGGACAGCGTTTTTCCAGCCGCTTTGGTCGCCCTCGATGCCGACCAGTGGGAGCGCATCGAGGCCGTGCGCGCCGAGCTCGCGGCGGTATCTTCGACATTGACAGCAACGGCATCGACAGCAACGACATTGGCACTCAACGAGAGGGACCGCGTGTGAGCACCGACCAGTGGACAGGAGCGTCCGGTGACGGGCTGGACGATGCGGTCACCCAGGCGTTGGTCCGCACCCGAAGGTTCTTCACCAAGGCCGAGGTGTCCAAGGACCTGCGCACGCTGTACCGCAGGGGCGGTCGCGAGGCGGATGCCTTCTACCGTGACCGATGGGCGCACGACAAGGTGGTCCGGTCCACTCACGGCGTGAACTGCACCGGGTCCTGCTCGTGGAAGGTCTATGTCAAGGACGGCATCATCACCTGGGAGTCCCAGCAGACGGACTACCCCTCCGTCGGGCCGGACTCTCCGGAGTACGAGCCCCGCGGCTGCCCCCGTGGGGCTGCCTTCTCCTGGTACACCTACTCGCCCACGCGCGTGCGCTATCCGTATGTGCGCGGCGTACTGCTGGAGATGTATCGCGAAGCCAAGGCGCGCCTCGGTGACCCGGTCCTGGCGTGGGCCGACATCGTCGGCGACCCCGAGCGGTCCAAGCGCTACAAGGCGGCACGCGGCAAGGGCGGACTGGTGCGCGCCTCATGGGACGAAGCCACCGAGATCGTTGCCGCGGCCCACGTCCACACCATCAAGGCGTGGGGCCCTGACCGCGTGGCCGGGTTCTCGCCCATCCCGGCGATGTCAATGGTGTCCCACGCCTCCGGTGCGCGGTTCGTGAACCTCATCGGTGGCTCGATGCTCAGCTTCTATGACTGGTATGCCGACCTGCCGGTCGCCTCGCCGCAGGTCTTCGGCGACCAGACCGACGTACCTGAGTCGGGAGACTGGTGGGATGCGGGCTACCTGATCATGTGGGGCTCGAACGTGCCCGTCACGCGAACGCCGGATGCGCACTGGATGACCGAGGCTCGCTACCGCGGACAGAAGGTCATCGCGGTGGCGCCGGACTATGCCGACAACGTCAAGTTCGCCGACGAGTGGCTGCCCGCCCGGCCGGGCACCGACGCAGCCCTGGCCATGTCCATGGGCCACGTCATCCTCAAGGAGTTCTTCGTCGACCGCCAGGTCCCGTACTTCACGCAATACGTCTCTCGCTACACGGATCTGCCGTTCCTGGTGCGCCTGGTTGAGCGTGACGGCGCATATGTACCCGGCAAGTTCCTGACGGCCGAGGACCTGGGTGGCGACGAGGCGGCCAGCGAGAACGCAGCCTTCAAGACGGTGCTGCTCGATGCGGCCACCCATCAGGCTGTGGTGCCCAACGGTTCGATGGGACACCGCTACGGCGACGACGGCGTCGGCAAGTGGAATCTCGATCTGGGTGATGTCCGCCCGATGCTGAGCGCCGATGGTGGCACCGAGCCGGCTGTCGAGGTGCGGCTGTCGCGCTTCGATGGTCTCGACAGCGAGGCGGGGCTGCTCAGCCGTGGGGTTCCCGTCCGCCGCGTCAACGGGCACCTGGTCACGACCGTCTACGACCTGATGCTCGCGCAGTATGGCGTCGCCCGGGACGGTCTGCCCGGCACCTGGCCAACGGGCTACGATGACGCCGACGAGCCGTACACGCCGTCGTGGCAGGAGAAGATCACCGGTGTCGCAGCCTCGGCCGCGGCGCGGATCGCCCGGGAGTTCGCGGCCAATGCCGAGGAGTCCAAAGGGCGTTCGATGATCATCATGGGCGCGGGCACCAACCACTGGTTCCACTCCGACACCATCTACCGAAGCTTCCTGACCTTGACCAACCTGACCGGATGTCAGGGCGTCAACGGCGGCGGATGGGCGCACTACGTGGGCCAGGAGAAAGTCCGCCCGCTCACTGGCTACACCCAGGTCGCCAACGCCCTGGACTGGGTCCGCCCGCCTCGCAACATGATTCAGACGGCTTACTGGTACCTGCACAGCAACCAGTTCCGCTACGACCACTTCGGTGCGGACACGCTCGTCTCGGCCACGGCCGGCGGACAGTTGGCGGGCAAGACGACCGCGGACATCATCGCGGCGTCGGCCCGGATGGGGTGGATGCCCTCCTACCCGACCTTCGACCGTAACCCGCTCGACCTGGCCGACGAGGCCGACGAGGCCGGGCGCCCCGTCGCCGACCATGTGGTCGATGAGCTGAAGTCGGGCCGGCTGAAATTCGCCTGCGAGGACCCGGATGCGGAGGAGAACTACCCGCGTGTGCTCTCAATCTGGCGTGCCAACCTTTTGGGTTCCTCCGCCAAGGGCAACGAGTACTTCCTCAAGCATCTGCTCGGCACCGACCACTCGGTCCGGGCGACCGAGACGCGTGAGCGCGACCGGCCCAAGGACGTCGTCTGGCACGCCGAGGCGCCCACCGGCAAGCTCGACCTGTTGCTGACGCTGGACTTCCGGATGACGAGCACCACGATCTTCTCCGACGTGGTGCTCCCTGCAGCCACCTGGTACGAGAAGCACGACATCAACACCACCGACATGCACCCCTTCGTGCACTCGTTCAACCCGGCGATCAGTCCGCCCTGGCAGACGCGCACCGACTGGGAAGCGTTCATGACCATCTCCAAGCGGTTCAGCGAGCTGGCAGCGGAGCACCTGGGCGTCCGCAGGGACGTCGTGGCGGTGCCCCTGAGCCATGACACGGCCGATGCCATGGCGAACCCGCACGGCGTCGTCCTGGACTGGAAGGCGGGGGAGTGCGAGCCCCTCCCGGGAGTGACCATGCCAAAACTCGTTGTGGTGGAACGTGACTACGGCGCGATCGCCGCGAAGATGGCAGCTCTGGGGCCGCTGATGGACACGCTCGGGGCCACCACCAAAGGGGTGACCTTCAGGCTTGACAAGGAGATCAGCTTCCTGCGACACAAGAACGGTGCCGTCCGCGGCGGCCCGGCTGATGGTCGCCCATCCCTGGCTCGCGACGTCGACGCCTGCGAGGCGATCCTGGCCATGTCGGGCACGACGAACGGTCGCCTGGCCACGCAGGGTTTCCAGACGCTCGAGAAGCGAACGGGGGTCAAGCTTGCCGACCTTGCCGCCGAGCACGAAGGCAAACAGATCACTTTTGCGGACACCCAGGGTGCACCGGTCCCGGTCATCACCTCGCCGGAATGGTCCGGTTCGGAGGCCGGGGGTCGACGCTACTCACCGTTCACGATCAACGTCGAACGCCTCAAGCCGTGGCACACCCTGACGGGGCGGATGCACTTCTACCTCGACCACGACTGGATGGCTGAGCTCGGTGAAGGGCTGCCCGTCTACCGGCCACCGCTGAACATGTCGGCGTTGTTCGGCGAGCCCGCGGTCGGCCAGACCGGTCAGATGGGCCCGGGCGGTGAGCTGGGCGTCAGCGTGCGCTACCTGACTCCGCACAGCAAGTGGTCCATCCACTCGGAGTACCAGGACAACCTGTTCATGCTCTCGCTGTCCCGCGGTGGCCAGACCATCTGGATCAGCAAGGAGGATGCGGCCAAGGTCGGGATCCACGACAACGACTGGATGGAGGCGGTCAACCGCAACGGCGTCGTGGTCGCCCGCGCGATCGTCAGCCACCGGATGCCCGAGGGCACCGTCTACATGCACCACGCCCAGGACCGGCTGATCGACGTCCCGATCGCGGAGACCTCCGGCCAGCGAGGCGGCATACACAACTCGCTGACCCGACTGATGATCAAGCCGAGCCACCTGATCGGCGGCTACGCGCAGCTCTGCTTCGCCTTCAACTATCTCGGCCCGACCGGCAACCAACGCGACGAGGTCACCATGATCCGGCGTCGATCACAGGAGGTGGAGTACTGATGAGGGTAATGGCCCAGATGGCGATGGTGATGAACCTCGACAAGTGCATCGGCTGCCACACCTGCTCGGTCACCTGCAAGCAGGCGTGGACCAACCGGGCCGGCACCGAGTACGTCTGGTTCAACAATGTCGAAACCCGCCCAGGACAAGGGTATCCGCGCGGCTACGAGGACCAGGAGAAATGGAAAGGCGGCTGGATGCTGAACCGCCGGGGGAGGCTCGCCCTCAAGGGCGGCGGCCGCCTGCAGAAGCTCGGGACGATCTTCTCCAACCCCAAGCTGCCCTCCATCTCGGACTACTACGAGCCGTGGACCTACGACTACAGCACCCTGACCGACGCCCCGGCGCAGGCCCACACGCCGGTCGCCCGACCCAAGTCGCTGATCTCCGGCAAGAACATCAACATCTCCTGGAGCGCAAACTGGGACGACGACCTCGGTGGCTCGATCGACCATGGCCACAAGGATGTGATCCTCAAGAACATCGCCGACAAGGTGATATTCGAGTTCGAGCAGACGTTCATGTTCTATCTGCCGCGGATCTGCGAACACTGCCTGAACCCCTCGTGTGCCGCCTCCTGTCCCTCGGGCGCGATCTACAAGCGGGCCGAGGACGGCATCGTCCTGGTCGACCAGAACCGATGCCGCGGTTGGCGGATGTGCGTCTCGGGCTGCCCGTACAAGAAGGTCTACTTCAACCACAAGACCGGCAAGGCCGAGAAGTGCACGTTCTGCTTCCCCCGCATCGAGGTGGGCCTGCCGACCGTGTGCGCCGAGACGTGCGTCGGTCGCCTTCGCTACATCGGCCTCATCCTGTATGACGCGGACAAGGTCCTGCAGGCTGCCTCCACCACCGATGACCACGACCTGTACGAGGCGCAGCGAGGCGTGTTCCTGGACCCGAACGACCCGGCGGTGGTGCACGAGGCGGAGCAGGCCGGCATACCCAGGGACTGGGTGATGGCCGCGCAACGGTCACCCATCTGGGCGCTGATCAACACGTTCAAGGTCGCCCTCCCGCTGCACCCGGAGTACCGCACCATGCCCATGGTCTGGTACATCCCGCCGTTGTCGCCCGTGGTCGACATCGTGCGCGACACCGGCCATGACGCTGAGGACGGTGAAAACCTGTTCGCGGCCATCGAGGCCCTGCGGATCCCGATCGAGTACCTCGCCGAACTGTTCACGGCCGGCGACACCGCTCCGGTGGACGCGGTGCTGCGGCGTCTGGCGGCCATGCGTTCCTACATGCGCGATATCAACCTTGGCCGCCCGGCCGACGAGTCCATCGCCGCGGCGGTCGGCATGACGGGTGTCGAGATCCAGGACATGTTCCGTCTGTTGGCGATTGCCAAGTACGACGAGCGGTACGTCATCCCACCGGCGCATGCCGAGCAGGCGCATTCCCTCGAGGAGCTTGCGACCGAGTGCGCCCTGGACTTCGAGGGCGGCCCGGGCATGGGCGGCTCAGGGCCGTTCGGAGAGGGCTCCGGCGCGCCGACCCCGATCGCAGTGGAGAACTTCCAGATGCTGCAGGAGCGGCAGACCAGCGACTCCGTCGTGGAGGCCGACCCCCGTCGCGGGCGCACCAACCTGCTCAACTGGGACGGCCGGGGCAAACCCGAGGGGCTGTTCCCCAAGAGCGACCAGGACGTTCCCGAAGGTGACTCAGCACAGTCGGATTCACCGGAGGGACGACCGTGAGGGTCAAGGCACGTGCTCGGTCGCGGCGGGACCTGACCGAGCCGCAACTCGTTCTGGCCTGGCAGAGCGCCTCGCTGCTGTTGGGCTACCCAGACGAGGAGCTCGTGGCCCGCGCCGGGCTGCTACGCGACGCGGCAGCGATGCTGCCCACCGCGGTCTCGGATCCGATGAAGGCCTTCCTGACGCATCTCGAGGCCACTTCGCTGCCGGAGCTGGCCGCAGACTTCGTGGCCACGTTCGACCACCGCAGGCGATGCTGCCTCTACCTGACGTACTTCGAGCACGGCGACACCCGCAACAGGGGAGTGGCGCTGCTGCGGTTCAAGACGGCATACCGCGAGTCGGGCATGATCCTGTCCGACGAAGAGCTGCCCGACCACCTTGGCGTGCTGCTGGAGTTCGGTGCCACCGCTGATGTAGCGGTGGCGCGCACGCTCCTGCTGGAGCATCGCGCCGGTCTGGAGCTCTTGCGTCTGGCCCTGGAGGATGCCCACTCGCCCTGGGCCTACGTGCTGCAGGCGGTCAGCGCCACTTTGCCGACGCTGGCCGGTGACGACAGGGAGGCGGTGATGAAGCTCGCGGCGCAGGGCCCGCCGGCTGAGGAGGTCGGCCTGGCACCGTTCGCGCCGCCGGAATACATGCCCGAACCTGGCGGCGGCCATGGCAGAAATGGTGGCCCCGTCCCGTTGCCCTCACCCACGTTTGCGCCAGCGAGCATGCGCAACAGTGCGCCCGCCAGCAGAGGAGCCCGAGCATGACCAGCAGCCTGGACACCTTCTTGTGGGTCGTCTTTCCCTACGTCTGCCTCACCGTCTTCGTCGTCGGGCACTTCTGGCGTTACCACTACGACAAGTTCGGCTGGACCACACGGTCCTCGCAGCTCTACGAGAATCGGCTGCTGCGCCTGGGCAGCCCGTTGTTCCACTTCGGCATCCTGTTCGTCTTCGGTGGTCACGTCATGGGCCTGGGCATCCCGAAGTCGTGGACCGAGTTCATAGGCATCTCCGAAGGCGTCTATCACTTCATGGCGGTCACCGTCGGGACCGTGGCTGGGGTTTGCACCGTCGTGGGGATGGCAATTCTGATCTACCGACGGCGCACGGTCGGGCCCGTCTTCTCGGCGACCACGCGCATGGACAAGACGATGTATGTCTTTCTGGCGACGGTGATCGTTCTGGGCCTGGCCAATACGGTGATTGCCAACCTCTTCGGATCGTCCTACGACTACCGCGAGGGCGTGTCCGTGTGGTTCCGCGGCATCTTCTCGTTCTCGCTGCATCCAGAGCTGATGGCCGCCGCACCGATTGGCTTCAAGTTGCACGCTTTGGCGGCATTCGCCCTGTTCGCACTGTGGCCGTTCACCCGGTTGGTGCATGTCTTCAGCGCGCCGCTGGGCTACCTCACCCGCCCGTACATCGTCTACCGCAGTCGTGACGACCAGCTCGGCAGTCGCGCCCCGCGCCG
>JAYSQM010000151.1:0-1237 GCA_043721575.1 Phycicoccus sp. | reverse complement strand
CGGCCGCCCCACGAGGGCAGGGATCCGCTTGGAGGACTGCCGGCGAGCGAGCTCGCTCAAGGCGCCTTCGCACAGGGCACAGCCTTGGAGTAGCCGCCGACGTCGTGGTGGGCCAGGTACACGCGGTTGGTGCCTTCGATGCGGGCCGCAACCCGGCAGGAGGGCTCGAAGCCGTGTATGGCGTGGACTTCGGTCCCGATCGCCAGGAACGCCGCGTCACCGTCGACGTTCGGCCCGGGCTGCTCGCTGAACTTCAGTGCGCTGAGCTGGCACCGGACCCGTCCGACCACCGCGCCCAGCTGGGCCGAGGCGATGGTGGTCGCCGGACCGTCGAGACCAGCGATGAACTGCGTACCGCCGAGCTGGACGAAGTCAACCCAGTCGACCATCACCACGGAGTTCCCCTGGGGGCGCGTGTTGTGACACGCCGACGCGGGCCCGGAGCTGGGACTCGGACTGACGACGGAGATGGGACTCGGACTGACGGAGAAACGGGGCACAGGGTCGCCAACGACCAGGGCGCTCGTGCCGCAGGCGGCGGTGAACAGCATTGGCAGCAAGACGAGCACGGCGATCGGCACGCGCTTCATGAGCACCTCCTGCGGTCGGTAGCGAGGGCCGCTTCCCGTGCAACTCTCCCTTGTGTGACGCACGACGCGGCGCCTCGGTTCCCCCGTCGGTGGCGACGGCGAACTGCACCCGTTAGTGGTACCATAGCTTGTACAACTATTTGGGAGGCACCAATGGCGGTCACCGCAAGCGAGGCACGCAAGAACCTGTTCCCGTTGATCGCGAAGGTCAACGACGACCGCACCCCGATTGAGATCACCTCGCGGCGCGGAGACGCTGTACTCCTGTCCCGTGCCGACTACGACGCATTGGAGGAGACCGCACACCTGCTGCGGGTGCCGGCGAACGCCAAACACCTGATCGAGAGCCTGCAACAGGCGAGGACAGGCCAACGCGAAGAGCACGACCTGACCCGGTGAGGCTGGTCTTCACTCCTCACGGGTGGGGCGACTACACCTACTGGCTCGGGGCTGACCGCGCGACTGTCAAACGCATCAACCGATTGATCGACGACGCCCTGCGCGACCCCACCGCGGGCATTGGCAAACCAGAGCCACTTCGTCACATGCTCGCCGGAGCCTGGTCTCGACGCATCAGCGAAGAACACCGCCTCGTCTACCTCGTTGATGGCGACGACCTCGTGATCCTGCAGGCACGCTTCCACTAC
>JAYSQM010000150.1:0-1528 GCA_043721575.1 Phycicoccus sp. | reverse complement strand
GGTCGCATCAGCGTCGCCGGTGCGGCCGGCAGCGCCACGAAGACCGCTCTCTCGATAGCGACTCGCTACGGCCTCGAGCGGCGTCAGTTCACCAACCCGGACGGCACCGGCGAGGTCGTGCTGATGGACTACCGGGTGCATCAGCGCAAGCTGCTGCCCGCCATCGCGACCTCGTACGCGCTGCACTTCGCCCAGGGTCAGCTGGTCAGTGCTATGCACGACGTCCAGACCGACTCCGACCCCGACGAGCACGCCCAGCGCGAGCTGGAGTCCCGCGCCGCCGGCATCAAGGCGGTCGGCACGTGGCACGCCACCAGGACGATCCAGGTGTGTCGCGAGGCGTGCGGCGGCGCGGGATACATGGCCGAGAACCGTCTGCCCATGATCAAGGCCGACACCGATGTGTTCACGACCTTCGAGGGCGACAACACCGTCCTGCTGCAGCTGGTCGCCAAGGGCCTGCTGACCAGCTACCGAGATGCGTTCGGCGACCTGGACACGATGGGAATCGTACGTTTCGGCGCCAGGCAGGTCGCCGACGCCGTCATCGAACGGACCGCCGCGCGGTCGCTGATCCAGCGCCTCATCGACGCCACTCCGGGCCACGACGACGACGTCAGCCTGATGGACCGTGGACTGCACCTGCGGATGTTCGAGGACCGCGAGAAGCATGTCCTCGAAGGTCTGGCACGGCGGTTGCGCAAGGCCGGCGGACCCGGCGCGGACGCCTTCACGGTCTTCAACGAGGCCCAGGACCACGTCCTGCTCGCGGCTCGCGTGCACGTCGACCGGATCCTGCTCGAGGCGTTCGTCGCCGGGATCGACGCCTGCGATGATGCAGCAGCCCGGGCGGCCCTGGTCATGGTCTGCGACCTCTTCGTCATGTCGAACCTCGAGGCCGACAAGGCGTGGCTCCTCGAGCACGGACGACTGACGCCGGCGAGGTCCAAAGTCGTGACGGCACAGGTCAACCGGCTCTGCGCCGACCTGCGACCCATAGCGGACTCACTCATCGAGGGTTTCGGCATCCCCCTCGAGTGGCTCGGGGCACCCATCGCCACCGGTGCTCAGGCGCAACGTCAGCGGGTCAGCCCGGAGGAAACTGCGCCCTCGGACCCGACCCGGCAGCCGATCGGTCAGCCGTGACGAGGGGACCCCTCGGTTCCGCGGTGGAGTCGAGGCGATGGAGGGGTCATCCCAGCTGGCGTACGCGCCGCACTATCTCAGCGTCCAACGAAGTGGACAGCCCCTCGACAGGCGGCCCGTCAGGATCCCACCAGGTGATCCGCTCGATCTCCTGGCTGTCCATGAAGTCACCCTCCGAACTGACCGTCCCCGAGTAGACGGCCGCGTGCTCCTTGCGCTGCTCTGAGCCGAGGGCGAAGGTGACGACGCCGGTGAACGTCAGGACATCGGGGCGCTGGCCGGCCTCCTCATGCAGCTCCCGCCACGCCGCCTCGCGAGCAGACTCTCCCTCCTCGAGTTGTCCACCCGGCAGCTCCCATTGCTGCTTCCACCGGTCGAACAC
>JAYSQM010000149.1:0-21348 GCA_043721575.1 Phycicoccus sp. | reverse complement strand
CGGCTCGCGGGGTTGTTGTACAGGATCCGGTACGGGCCTCGGCGGGCGCTGTACGAGCCTTCGAGTTCTCCCTTGAGTGGCTTACCGACCCTTGTGGGGTTCCGCGCGAGGTCGCCGAAGACAAACTCGATTATCGCCGGAACGATGCGTGGCGAGATGCGCTGCAGGTCCCTGCGCACCGTGGCTGTGAAGATCACCTCATGGCTCACCGGTCACGCTTGGGCACATTGAACTGCGTCCGGATCTGCTCCTCGCTGTAGACGCGGCCTGCTTCCACGTCCCCGTCAGCTTCCGCGATCGACTCGCGGATCCCAGGCTGAGACAGCCAGAACAGCGTCTCTTGGATCGACTCCCATTCGTCGACCCCAATCAGCACAGCTGCTGGAGACCCGTTCTTGGTGATCGTCACCTGCTCGTGGGTGATAGCGGCCGCGTCGACGAGCTCGTTGAGCCTGTCCTTGACCTTGGAGATCGGCAGTGTTTGCATCCTGCAAGTATAGGCCCGAATAGCAGCCTACGACAAGTCTAAATCAAGGCCGTTACTATACATATGTCAACTCGGTCTCACTCGAGATCCGTACTCGTGACGACCCTGAGATCCAACCGTCGGTCGGATCAGGGGACTTTCTCATGGCCACGGACGTCAGGTCGGACATCCTCAACACCAACACGACGGGCAGGGTTCATGGAACAGACCCCATCCCGCCCTGTCCCTGTTCCCGAATTGTCACACACAGGCACGGTCTGCCTGTCAACCTTCCTGAGGTGTCCCGGGTCTACTGGAGTAGACGGTCCAATGATTGACTCGGCGCTGTTGTCAGGGGCAACATGAAGGTGCGGACACGGGCGGCGGCCCTGCTGGCGACAGTCGCGGTGGCTGCTGTCGCGACGATGTGGGCCGACTCCGCTGGACCGAGCACCCCAGCAGCCTCCTCGTCCGGACAGCCCGGTGGCACTGCACCCGGTGGCACTGCACCCGGTGGGTCGCCCAGTGGTGGTCCCGGGTCGGAGCCTACGGCCAGCACCTCACCCGCAGCACCGGCGAGCCAGCCCAACCAGCCCAACCAGCCCATCCTGCCGGACCTCATGCCTGGCCAGGCGCCGCCGCAGTTCGTGGTGTTCTCGTGGGACGGGTCTGGCGAGGACTCTCACCGTCTGTTCTCGCGGTTCCGCGCGGTGGCCAAGGCGAACAGCGCGTCGATGACCTACTTCCTCAGCGGGGTGTACACCCTGCCGCAGTCGCACCGTATGGTCTACCAGCCACCGCGGCATGCTCGCGGCGCCTCGGACATCCCCTTCCTTGCCGACCGCCAGGTCGCAGCGACGATGCAGGAGGTGCGTCTCGCGTGGCTGGACGGCAGCGAGATCGGCACCCATTTCAACGGTCACTTCTGTGGGCCCGGTGGCGGCGGTTCCTGGACCGTCCAGGAGTGGGCAACTGAGCTCCGACAGGCCCGGCAGCTCATGGCCGACTGGCGGACCAACACGGGGATGACGTCCACGCCGCCGCTGCCGTTCGACGTCAACCGGGAGGTCATCGGCGGCCGGGCGCCGTGCCTCGAGGGGCAGGAGAACCTGGTCCCGGCGGCGGTTGCAGCCGGGTTCCGTTATGACGCAAGCTCGCCCGGTGGCCGGCAGGTCTGGCCGGGCAAGCTGGATGGCATCTGGAACTTCCCGCTCCAGGCGCTCCCGGTCCCCTGGATGAAACACGAGGTCCTGTCGATGGACTACAACTTCATGGCCAACCAGTCCAAGGTCACGCAGGGTGACCCGGCCAAGTTCCCGTTGTGGCAGAAGCAGACTCGTGACGCGTTTGTCGACGGTTTCAACCGCGCCTACACGACCAACCGGGCACCGATGTTCATCGGTAACCACTTCGAGAACTGGAATGGCGGCATCTACCTGAAGGCCGTCGCGGCCGCGGTCAGCACGATCTGTTCCAAGCCTTATGTCCACTGCGTGTCGTTCCGGCAGCTGGCCGATTGGATGGACCGGCAGGACCCCGGCCGACTCGCAGCGCTTCGGACGCTCGGCGTGGGCCAGGGTGGAGACTGGACCCAACTGCTGAAGTAGTACTCGCCATCCGAGCTGACGTTGGCGCATTCCTGAGTGATATCTCGGCACTGACGGCTGCTCGGTGCAGACGGTAGTCTCAGCCGCGGCCCTTCCCGGTCGTCACCCAAGCGCGGTAACACGCCTGAGTGTCGTCGACCATCACCTCCACAGCGTCGTGCAGCCACCGCTTGTCGGCACTGCTCGCATCCGCCCGGGCGCGGTCGAGATGTCCCGGGCTGACCCCATGGACGTCGACGAGCGCCCGGGTCATCGACCGCAGCACCCGCTCGGCGTCGCGGCGGCGCAGTCCCCCCATCTCGATCCGCTGGTCCTGCGGGTTCAGCCCGCGCAGCCGCCAGCCGTTCACCCTTGCCATGATGGCCGGTCCGCGCAGGGCCGTGAGAACGCGGCCGCAGAGCACGTCGTCGCCGACCGGGAGCAGCCTGGGCAGGTTGCCGCCGAGCCGATCCCGGACGAAGCCGGCCGTCGGCGGACCGAGCTGCTTGACCTCGCGGGCCTGGACTCTCGATCCGGCCGCTCCCTTCCCCACCGCGACTGCGCGGACGTGCCCCAGCGACCCGGTCCCCGCCTCGCGGGCGAACCAGGTTTCCCGCCACTGCCCGGGGACCGAACGCTGTGCCGCTCGGCGGACATCCGCGGGCACCACGCCGTCGGGCAGAGGGTGTCCAGCCAAAAGAGCACGGTAGAACGCCTTGTCGGTGGGCGGCGCCGGGACAAGTTCGCGCAGGTGCCCGCTGCCGGGCGCAGACAGGCTGACCGAACGGCGAGGCTTGGTGCTGCCCCACACGTCGAACACGGTTCGACAGACCGCCGACGCCGACATTCCGAGATGCACAGTCAGGGCCGCTGAGGTCGCGAGACGGACCAGGTCGAGTGTGTACGGCCCCCATCCCAGTTCGTCGAAGTCGTTGACGCCCCAACGCAATACGCCCCTTTGGTCCGTCCACGTGCCGAAGTTCTCGACGTGGATGTCTCCCACCAGCGGGACGTCCGGACGGTCGAGCAGCTGGGGTGCGAGCTCCCCCACGCGCTGCAGCCACAGGTAGTAGGTGCCGCGCAGGAAGCGCATGACTGAACCGTTCATCTCCTGGTGCTTGCGCTCGAGGTCGGCCCCCACCAGCGGAATGTGCTCACCGAGCCACTGCTCGTATGCCGTCGTGACGGTCCGCGGGTCCGCGGCAATTCGGTCGCTGGTCATGGAACATGTCCTCCCGGCTCGGGCGTGCGGGTGACGGCTTGCTTCACGAGGCCAACTCGGACCGCCAGGCCACCGGCGACCGTCGCGACGAGGATGGTGACCAGCGCACCCAGGATCAGGGCAGCTGGTTCGCCCGGCTGCAGCACGCGCAGGTTCGTGCCGATGGTCGCGGCCGCCACCGGCACCCCCAGCTGGGCAGCCGCCAGAGCGGCCAGGCTCGGGTGCTGGCCCGTCAGCCATCCGGCGAGGTGGCAGAGAGTTGCGCCGAGCCCGAGCGCGAGGCCCAGCACGATCAACGCCGGGTGCGCACCGAGGGCTCGCAGGTCCAGGGAGGCCCCGAGCCAGACGAAGAACAGCGGGCCGAGGAACCCCTCGGTGAGGGCGAACAGCTGCCGGGCGAGGCGGCGCGGCTCGCCGATTGCCGAGACGCCCAAGCCGAGGACGAACCCCGCGAGCATGATGGAGACGTGGGTGCGCGTCGCCACGGCAGCCAGCACGAAGAGGATGACGAGGCTGATCCGCAGCTCCGCAGCCCACTTCCGCGCCTCCGACACGTGGTGGAGGCGACGGCGGATTCCGCTACGTTCCGCGGCTCGCAGTCCCAGCCAGGCCGCCGCGCCGGCGGCGAGGACCGCCAACGCACCGAGTGCAGCACGTCCGGCATGTGCCGGGTCGACCACAAGGGGCAGGGCCACGATGCACGCCGTGTCGGCGACGGCGACCTGCGGGAGCAGCTCGAGCACCGGGGTGCCGCCCAGCTTTAGCGAGTCGACGATTGGCAGGATCAGGGCGGCCGACGACGACGCCATCAACACGGCATACAGGGCGGGGTGCCCTGTCCCGAAGATCGAGGCGAGCAGGATGCCCAGGACCGCTGCCGCCACCCCCACCATGACCGCCCGCAGCACGCCGGTGCGAAGGGCACGCCGCAGCTTCTCGTCACGGATGGGGACGTGGGTGCCGGCCACGAACATCACCAGGGCGAAGCCGATGTCGGCTAGCAGGGTGAACACCGGGTCCCCCGAGTTGAGGTAGCCGAATCCGCTGCTGCCCAGCGCGATTCCGGCTACCATCTCGCCGACGACGACAGGCACGTGCCAGCGGCGGGGCAGCGTCAGGACCGGGCCGAGCAGGCCCACGAGCACGATCACCGCCAGGACTGTGAAGTCCAACGTTCAACTCCTGTCGACCAAAACACACGGCCCGCATGGCACCGTACTACTCGCCCAACCTATGGCGGGGCGGCCGCCGGCAGTGGACGTCGATGGTCAGCCGCCCCAGTTCTCCCCCAGCGCCGAGACGACCTTCCAGTCCCGGGTCGTCGCCACCACTCCCCTGCGCTCGATCCGTGCGTTGGTCAGCTTCGCCTCATGTGACGGGTGCGCGAGCCACACGTAGACCTCACGGCCGTTGATGTGCGCCCGCTCCCCCGCGACGTCCCAGCCGTTCAACATGGCGAGCAGCTCGTCATCGGGATCCTCCTTGAGCAGGGTGACATAACGCCGCACCTCCCCTTCCATCGGAGCCGTCAGACCCGCCCCGTATGCCGTCAGCACGCCCAGCTGCGCGGGCGTCCGCACGATGGTGCTGACGGTGAACCCGCACAGATCTCGCAGCGACGTCTCGACGGCGAGCTCCACCTTGGCCGCCGACCGCAGGCTCGACGTGAACCGGAGGTTGCCGCTCTGGATGTGGCTCTCGACCACGCCAAAGCCCTTGTTGGACAGGCCTGCTCGCAGCTCGGCCATTTTGACGAACCGGCCGCCGACGTTGATCGCCCGCAGGAACGCGATGTAGGTAGCCATCAGATCGTGAACGCCCCGCGCCCGACGCCACGTACCGTGCCACTGACGAAGATCGTGCCTTTCTCGTCCACGACCAGGTCCAGGATCGACGGCCGCTGGATCTCACCGCCCTGGTGGATGCGACGGCGGATACCCAGTTCGCCGTTTGCCAGGAACCATCCGCCCAGGTTGGCGCAGGCCGACCCGGTCGCGGGGTCCTCGATGGCCGCTCTGTTCTGAATGAAGAAGAACCGAGCATCAATGGTCTCCGGGCCAGTTGGGGCCCAGACGTACATCATCGACTCGCCGTCGACCCCGGTGCCGAACTCACGCAGCAACTGGGGGTCCGCCTGGGCCGCCCTCACATCCTCGGCCGAACGCAGAGGGACGACGAGCTGTTCGACCCCGACGTTCACCCAAAGAGGTTGGGCCGCAAGAGAACTCGGTAGCAGTCCGACGGTACGGGCCAGATCATCTGCCGAGACGGCGACCTCTCTGGTCGTCGGGTGCCTGGCTTGCAGAGTCCAGGTACTGCCGTCGGCGCGGACCGCGATGTCTCCGGCCGGCATACGCAGGACGATCGCGTCTCCGGCCGCGAACAGCTCACGCACGACGTGTGCCGTGCCCAGGGTGGGGTGCCCGGCAAACGGCATCTCGAAGTTGGGCGTGAAGATGCGCACCGACGCTGTGGCGTCGCCCTCCCCTGGCGTGACGAAGGTTGTCTCGGAGAGGTTGAGCTGACGCGCCAGGTCCTGCATGTCCTTGTCGGACAATGCTGTTGCGTTCTCGAAGACGCACAGCGGGTTCCCCGAGAACGGGTTGTCACCATCGGTAAAGACGTTCAGGATGCGGTAGCTGAGCTCCGTGGTCACTGGGCGGCCTCAGGACTCGATGCGGGTTGTGACGGGAGTGCCGAGCTCCACGGTCCGGCTGACGGTGCAGAGCCGGTCGTGCGACCGCTGCACGGCTTCAGGCGCCAGCGCCCGTGCGGCGTCCCCGCCCTCGCCCTCGGGGAACTTCAGCCGGAAGGTCACCGACAGATCCTCCATCCGGTTGCCGCCTTCGTCACGCATCTTCTCGCCGTCGACCTGCACAACGAACGACTCCGGCTCGGCCCGGCGAGTCGTGAAGACGTCGACGTCGACCGCGGTGCACCCGCCAATGGCGGTGAGGAGCAGCTCGACCGGTGTGAAGTCGTCGACCTCACCGGTGCCGAACTCGAGCGTGCCGCCCCGACCATTGACCGCCGTGTAGCGACCAGCCGACGTGCGGGTGATGGTGACGGTGCGATGCGAGTCAGTAGGCATGGCGTCTAGCCTGCCAGAGTGACCGCACCCGTGACTGCACCGGAACCGCCCCAAGGCTCCCTCGTCCTGCTGCGCCACGGCGAGACGGAATGGTCCAGGTCGGGCCAGCACACCGGCCGCACCGACATGCCGTTGACCGTGCGGGGGGAGCAGCTCGGGGCGCGGACCAACGAGCTACTCAGGGGCCGGGCCTTCTCTCTGGTCCTCACGTCTCCCCTGCAGCGTGCCCGTCGCACCGCACAGCTGGCCGGACTGGCTGACGCCGAAATCGACGACAACCTCATGGAGTGGGACTACGGCGGCTATGAAGGCTTGACCACCAACGAGATTCGCGAGCGGGTCGGGCACCCGTGGACCGTGTTCGACGACGGCGTCATACCCGGGGTGACACCCGGGGAGAGCATCGAAGAGGTGGCCGCACGGTGTCGCAAGGTCATCGACCGCGCCGTGCCGTTCATGGCCACCGGTGACGTGGCCTTGGTCGGTCACGGGCACTGCCTGCGGATCCTGGCGACGGTGTTCCTTCGCCAGGAGCTGCGCTTCGGCTCACAGATACTGCTGGACGCCGGGTCGGTGAGCGTGCTCGGCTGGGAACGCGAGGTGCCCGTCATCGACTCCTGGAACCGGACCCTTCAGTAGCAGAAGCGGCCAGGGGCCAGAGAACTCGGCAGGTCCGTTCGGGGCACGCCCAGCCAAATCCGCGGTCCTGTCAGAGGTCGGCCATAGCCTGCAGACGTGCGCCTGATCCATACCTCTGACTGGCACCTGGGACGGTCCTTCCACCGGGTGGGACTGCTGGATGCCCAGGCCCGCTATCTGGACCATCTGGTCGAGATCGTCAGCTCTGAGGGTGTCGAGGCCGTGCTCGTCTCAGGCGATGTCTACGACCGTGCGCTGCCCTCCCCCGACACCGTGGAGCTGCTCTCGGACGCCGTCACCCGGCTCATCGACGCGGGCGCGTCCGTCGTCCTGTCCAGCGGCAACCACGACTCGGCGATCCGCCTCGGCTTCGCCTCGAACCTCCTGGCCCGGGCGGGCCTTCACATCCGGACCAGCCTGGACTCGGTGGGGGTGCCGGTGATGATCAAGGACATAGCCATCTATCCGCTGCCTTATCTCGAGCCGTCGGTGGCTGCCGACCGGATCGGCGCGGACGAACGCACCCACGCGGCCGTGCTGAGGACAGCGATGGACCGGGTGCGCGCTGATGCGAGCTCTCGGCCCGGCGCCAGCGTGGTGATGGCTCATGCGTTCGTCACCGGTGGGGCGACGAGCCAGTCGGAGCGGGACATCAGTGTTGGCGGGGTGAGCGCCGTCCACCCGGACGTGTTCGCCGACGCTGACTACGTGGCGCTGGGACACCTGCATGGTCCACAGCGGATCTGCGAGACCGTACGCTACTGCGGCTCGCCGATCGCCCTGTCCTTCAGCGAGGCCGACCAGCGCAAGGGTTCTGTCCTGGTGGACGTCTCGACCGGCAGGTTGAACACCGAGTCCATCCCGGCGCCGGTCACCAAGTCACTGGCCATCCTGCGAGGCGACCTCGAGGACCTCCTGCGTGATCCTCGACACCGCCCTGCCGAGTCGGCCTACTGCCAGATCACCCTGACCGACACCGTGCGGCCGATGGGCGCCATGGAGCAGCTGCGACGACGTTTCCCGGACACGCTGGTCCTGGCCTTCGAACCGGTTGGCGCGCAGGTAGTTGCACGAACCAGCGCAGCCTCTTTGCGCCAGCGCGGCGACCTTGATCTGTGCTGTGACTTCCTCACCCACGTTCGTGCCGGAAATGCCGCCTCCGAGCCGGAACGCGCACTGCTGGGCACTGCCGTCGAGGGTTCCCGAGTGGTCCGCGGCGGGTGCGAGGACGAGGGCGGCGCCACCGGCTTGTTCGACACAGACCGCAGGACGGGCGCGGCATGAGGCTGCATCGCCTGGCCATCACAGGTTTCGGCCCGTTCGCCGGTTCAGAGCAGATCGATCTCGACGCCCTCGCGTCCTCTGGTCTGTTCCTCATCCACGGCCCCACCGGCGCTGGCAAGACCAGCATCCTCGACGCCATCTGCTTCGCCCTGTATGCCGCCGTCCCCGGCGCCCGCGCCGGCGCCCGGGCCAGCTTGCGTAGCGACCATGCGGCAGAGGGCGTCATCCCCGAGGTGACGCTGGAGTTCACGTCCGCCGGACGCCGCCTGCGCGTCTGCCGCTCGCCGGAGTATTCCCGACCGAAGAAGCGCGGCATCGGTGAGACCACGGTGCCCGCAAAGGTGGTCCTGGAGGAGCTGGTGGGGTCCGGCTGGGTGGACCGTGGCACCCGCAACGACGAGGTCGCCTTGGTGCTCAAGGACATTCTGGGCATGGGTCTGGAGCAGTTCATCACAGTCGTCCTGCTCCCCCAGGGCGACTTCGCGGCCTTTTTGCGAGCCAGTCCCGAGGAACGTCGTTCGGTTTTGGAGAAGCTGTTCGACACCCAGCGGTTCGCCGATATCGAGTCCTGGCTCGCCGAGCGCCGGCGCCAGACGGCGACAGCTGCCGGCACCGCCCGCGCCCGGCTCTCGACCAGCCTGCTGCGGGTGGACGATGTGATGACGCGTCTGGACGTGGGCGAGGACATCATCGCGCCGGCGTGGTCGGAGGTGCCCCACGGCGAGGTCGACACCGTGCTCAGCGCCCTGGTGACTGCCGTCGACTCGCGCGCCAGCACCGCCTTGGCTGATGTCGAGGTCGCCCGGGGAACGGTCGCCCAGACGGAGTCCGCCGTCCACCACGGCGCCGCGGTCATCGGGCATCAGCAGACAGCGGCTGACGCCCGAGCTCGCCTTGTCGCGTTGGACGAGCAAGGAGAGGTCTATCAGGACGGCGTGCGCACCGTTGAGCTCTCGAAGCGCGCTGGTGCCGTCAGTGGATTCGTGGCCGCCGTCGAGAGCGCCAGCCGGATGCGCGTGGCCGCCCTGGCCAAGGTCGCCAACCTGCGTGCGCCACTGGATCGCGTTGTTGACCACGACGCCGACGAGCAATCGGTGTGTTCACTGATCGACCGAGTTGCCGGCCACAGCGACGGGTTGCAGCAGGTCGTTTCCCTGGCTGCCCAGGCAGACAGGCTGGCCCAGGAGTCGGCTCGGCACAGTCAGGCTGCCCTGGTCGAGCAAGAGTCGTCTGTGGCATTCGCCCAACAGCGCACGGAGACCGAAACGCACCGAACCGCTGCCGAGAAGTCGCGAGATGCCGGTCGCAGTGCGCTGGCCGAGACCCCGGCGCTCGAAGCGCGACACAAGAGCCTGTCCAGGATCCAGCAGCTGCTCGGCGACCAGGGACGCTCGGCCGGCGAGCTCGAAACCCTTCAACAGCAGGCCGATTCGGCGGACCAACTGTTCCTGGACGCGCGCGAGCTGCATGTGGACCTGCGCGAGCGGAGGCTGGCCGGTTTGGCAGCCGAGCTCGCGCGCGGCCTCGATGCCGGCGACCCCTGTCCGGTCTGCGGATCCTGTGCCCACCCGATGCCGGCGATGACTTCCGACGTCGTCAGCCCTGAGGACATTCGGTCGGCGGAGGCCGACCAAACACGTGCCACGGAGGCCCTCAGCCTGGTCAGGTCCAGGGTCGCCGCCGAGCTGGCACGCAGGGACGCCAGAGCCGTGGACCTCGCCGCCGAAGAGCCGTTGATGGCGGCAACGGACGTTTCCGATGCGCTCGCGGCAGTCACGGCCGCCATCGCCGGCGCTCGGGCGTCGGCGTCGGCCCTGCCCGAGGCTCAGGCGCAGATGGTGGCACTGGCCCTGGAGGTGGAGCGGCTGCGGGTGCTCGTCGAGGCGGCGATCGCCACCAAGGCATCGTTCCTGGCACTGGCGACCTCGACCCGTGTTCAGTCCCAGACCGCTGGCGCCGAGGTCGCCAACCTGCTCGTCAGCCATGGCGAGTCCTGCCCCTGCCACTCGCGGAACCGCGAGCTCGCAGAGGTCACCGGGCTCACAGAGGTCACCGAAGTGATCTCCCATCACCGTCAGAGCCTGGCTCACCTTCGGTCGCTGGAGGCCGGGCTCAACGAGCTCGTCACCCACGAAGCCAACGCAAGAGCTGCCGTCCTGCGTTTGTCAACAGCCCTGCAGGACAATGGTTTTGAGACCATGAAGCAGGCTCAGGCAGCTGCGCTGCCGCCCGCCAAGGTTGTCGAACTCACGGCGCTCCTGCGGGTCGCTGAGCAGCAACGGGCGCAGGCAACCGCGCTGTTGGCCCAGCCCGATGTGACGGCCGCGCTCAAAGCGCCGACCCCTGACCTGGATGCGTTGGCGCAGGCACACACGCAGGCTGCGGCGTCCCTTACCGACGCTGGTCGGCGGCACACCTTGTCGGAGCAGGCCCAGCGAGACCTGCGTTCACTGTCCAGTACCGTCCGCGAGGCCCTGGCTGACCTTCGCCCGGCCGAGGAGGAAGCCCGCCTGGTCCAGGAACTGGCCGACTGCGTTGCCGGAAACAGTGCCGACAACGCATTGCGGATGCGGCTGTCGTCATACGTCCTGGCGGCTCGCCTGGCCGAGATCGCGACCCTGGCCAACGAACGCCTCGGGACGATGAGTGATGGCCGCTACACCTTGGAGTACACAGACGCCCGTGCGGCCAAGGGGGCCCGAAGCGGTCTGGGGCTGCTGGTCCGGGACGCCTGGACCGGGAAGACGCGCGAGACAGCCTCGCTGTCGGGGGGCGAGGCGTTCATGGCCTCCCTGGCGTTGGCGCTGGGGCTGGGCGACGCCGTGCGCGCGGAGGCCGGAGGTTTCGATCTGCAGACGCTGTTCGTAGACGAAGGCTTCGGCAGCCTCGATGAGGACAGCCTCGAACAGGTGATGGCTGTCCTTGACACCCTGCGGGAAGGAGGCAGGGCAGTCGGCATCGTCAGTCATGTCACCGAGCTGCGTCAGCGCATTCCCCAACAGCTGCACGTGATCAAGGAGCAGGCCGGTTCACGCATCCGCGTCGACTCGGGCGCGACCTCGGCCGCCTGAGCGAGTCCGCAACCGTCGCGACACCTACGACCGGTGACCCCGCGGAAAGAGCGTGCACCCGGTTTCGCATCGGAGTGGCCCAGCCGGAGGGGAAAATTCGTTCGCCGAACCCCGCAACCCATGATTGAGTGCCGTTGTGGATGAGATGCGGATCAATCGAACTCCCACCCAGTATCCCGAGCTCAATGTCTTGCTGACGGAGCTCACCGAGCGGGTGATGGAGACCCTGGGCGAGAATTTCGTGGGGGTCTACCTGCAGGGCTCGTTCGCCGTGGGCGACGCCGACATGTACAGCGACTGTGACTTCCTCATCCCGACCCACGAGCCCATCAACGCAGAGCAGGAGGCAGGGCTGCGGGCACTGCACAACGAGATCCCGACCCGCGAAGGACACTGGGTCCATCACCTGGAGGGCTCCTACCCCCTGGCCCGAGAACTCAAGACGCTCGACGGGCTCGGCCAGAAATGGCCGTACGTCGATCACGGATCGCGCGAGATACAGGTCTCAACCCACTGCAACACCGAGGTGGTTCGCTGGAGCCTGCGGGAGTGCGGGATCACGATCGCCGGTCCGGACCCCAAGACCTTGGTGCAGGAGGTTCCCACGAAGGTGCTGCGGGACAAGATGCGTGAGTCCGCACGGACCCTCCTTCCAGACCTCTATGCGTGGGCCACATTCGACGTCGCCTGGGTTCAGCGTTACGCCGTCGCGGCGCTTTGTCGCGTCCTGCACACCCTTGATTGCGGCCTTGTGACGTCCAAGAAAGCGGCGTTGGAGTGGGGCAGGGTCCACCTGGACCCGCAGTGGTCAGCCCTCATACAGCAAGTGATCGACGACCGTCCCCTCGGTTTCGACGTCGACGAGCCTCCACGCGCGGGCAGTGTCGAGCAGACAATGGCCTTTCTTGACCATGCCCGGGGGAACCCATGATGGGGTTAGGCTGACGCCTCCGGCATCGAGTGGCCGTCAGGGTGAAGCTCAGTGCTCCTCGAAAGCCTCCGGCGGCGGGCAGGCGCAGACGAGATTGCGGTCACCGAACGCTCCGTCGATGCGACGCACCGGCGGCCAGTACTTCGAGAGCTTGTCGACACCTGCAGGGAAGGCCGCCAGCTTACGGTCATAGGGGTGGTCCCATCGCTCGACCAGTGAGGCCGCCGTGTGCGGGGCATGGTGCAGCACGCTGTCCGCTGCTGAGACCTCGCCGCGGGCAACCTGCGCGATCTCGCCACGGATGGCGATCATGGCGTCACAGAAGCGGTCGATCTCGATGAGATCCTCGCTCTCGGTCGGCTCCACCATGAGGGTGCCGGCGACCGGGAAGGACATCGTCGGTGCGTGGAAGCCATAGTCGATGAGGCGCTTGGCGACATCGTCCACCGACACGCCAGTGACGCGGGTGAGCTCACGCAGGTCCAGGATGCACTCGTGTGCCACGATCCCCTCGCGCCCGGCGTAGAGCACGGGGTAGTGCTCACGCAGTCGGGCGGCGATGTAGTTGGCCGACAAGATGGCTACCTGCGTCGCTCGGGTCAGGCCGGCGCCGCCCATGAGCCGAACATAGGCCCATGAGATCGGCAGGATGCCAGCCGAACCGTACGGAGCGCCCGAGACCGGGCCAACACCCGTCTCAGGGCCGGCTTCAGGAGCCAGCGGGTGGTTCGGAAGGTACGGCGCCAAGTGGCTGCGCACGCCCACCGGGCCGACGCCGGGGCCGCCGCCGCCGTGCGGGATGCAGAACGTCTTGTGCAGGTTCAGGTGTGATACGTCGCCGCCGAACTGGCCCGGTTGGGCGAGGCCGATCAACGCATTGAGGTTGGCTCCGTCGACGTAGACCTGGCCACCGGCGTCGTGCACGAGCTCGCACAGCTCGGTGATCGTGTCCTCGAAGACACCGTGCGTCGAGGGGTAGGTGACCATGATCGCCGCGAGGTTGTCCCGGTGCGCCTCGACCTTGGCCCGCAGGTCTGCCATCTCGATCTCGCCGCTCTCGGCGGTCTTGACCACGACGACCTTCAAGCCGGCCATCACCGCGCTGGCTGCGTTCGTGCCGTGCGCCGAAGCCGGGATCAGGCAGATGTTGCGGGACGACTCGCCGCGCGACTCGTGATAGGCGCGAATGGCCAGCAGGCCGGTCAGCTCACCCTGCGAGCCGGCATTGGGCTGCAGTGAGACGGCGTGGTATCCGGTGATCTCGCACAACCAGGCCTCGAGGTCCTTGATCAGGGACCGTATCCCCTGGGTCTGGGTCGCCGGCGCAAACGGGTGCAGGTCTGCGAACTCCGGCCAGGTCACCGGCTCCATCTCGGTGGTCGCGTTCAACTTCATCGTGCAGGATCCGAGCGGAATCATGCCCCGGTCCAGGGCGTAGTCCCGATCGGAGAGCCTGCGCAGGTAGCGCAGCATCGCCGTCTCGCTGTGGTGCGTGTTGAACACCCGGTGAGTCAGGTAGTCCGACTCACGGACCAGCGCCGAGGGCCAGGTGAGGGTCGGGGTGGCAGCGACGGCGCGCAGATCCGGCACACCGAAGGCGGCCCACACCGCGGACAGGTCCTGCAGGTTGGTGGTCTCGTCGGTGCTCACCGAGACGCGATCGGCGTCGACCTGCCACAAGTTCACCCCACGAGCCGCCGCTTCGGCGATGACCTCGGCCGCTCGGCCCGGCAGATGAGCCGTGATGGTGTCGAAGAAGTGTTCGGTCTCGACCTCGACCCCGCCCGCGCGCAGACCGTGGGCCAGCGCGCTGGCGTGGCCATGTACCCGGCTGGCGATCCGCGCCAGGCCTGCAGGGCCGTGGTACACGGCATACATGGAGGCCATGACGGCCAGGAGTACCTGAGCGGTGCAGATGTTGGAGGTGGCCTTCTCGCGGCGGATGTGCTGTTCGCGGGTCTGCAAGGCCAGACGGTATGCAGGGTGGCCGTCGGCATCGATGCTGACACCCACGAGGCGGCCCGGCATCGTGCGCTCGAGGCCGACGCGAACCGACATGAACCCTGCGTGCGGACCACCAAAGCCCATCGGTACGCCGAAACGCTGGCTGCTTCCGACGGCGATGTCGGCGCCCCACTCCCCCGGAGGTGTGACCAGGGTCAACGCAAGCAGATCGGCTGCGGCGGTGACCAGCGCGCCGACCTCATGGGCGGCGACGGCCAGAGCCGACCAGTCATGCAGCTCACCGTCGGCACCGGGGTACTGCACGATGACACCGAAGACGGCTTTGCCGCCGGCCACCGCAGTCAGCGCCTCGGCCGTGGTGACCGTGCTCAGGTCGGCGACGACGACGCCCAGACCAAGAGGCTTGGCGCGGGTCGAGATGACGGCGATCGACTGGGGAAACGCCTGCCGGTCCACTACCAGAACTGCATCGTCGGCGGCCTTGCTGGCACGACGCATCAGCGTCATGGCTTCCGCGGCCGCGGTGCTCTCATCCAGGAGCGAGGCACCAGCGATCTGCAGACCGGTGAGGTCGATGATGACCGTCTGGAAGTTGATCAACGCCTCGAGTCGGCCCTGGGAGATCTCAGGCTGGTAGGGCGTGTACGCGGTGTACCAGGCCGGGCTCTCGAGCACGTTGCGCCTGACCACGGGCGGGGTGATGGTCCCGTAGTAGCCCAGGCCGATCATCTGGGTCAGCACCGTGTTGCGAGAGGCTAGCGCGCGCAGCTCCTCGATGACGTCTTCCTCGGTGGGTGCCGCGTCAAGGCGCAGTGCCCGCACGCCCCTGATGGCTCCAGGGATGGCCGTGTCGAGCATCGCCTCAAGGCTCGGCTGGCCGACGACCTTGAGCATTGCCGCGACATCGTCGTGGTCGGGGCCGATGTGCCGGGAGATGAAGTCCGGCTCGGCGGCTGGGATCGAATCGTTGGTCACCGAAGGCTCCTCACGCGGCGGCACAGATGTGCCGTGAGCGGTCACGGACCTCCCCACCTGTCGCCTGAACGTGGCTTCAAGGTGCCTGCCCGTGCGGTCCTGGCGCCTGAGAGGTTCCGGGGAGGTTTGCCCCTTCGGCGCCCCGTCACAATGCGCTCCCCCACGCTTCACCAACAACGCAGGAGATCACACGGCACGGGGACTCTCCCGCATGGGGTAATCAGCGACGCCAGCCTAACACCGGCCAGTCATCTCGACGTCGCCGCGAGGCGCTCCATGGATGACAGTGGCCCAGTTCCCCAAAGAGGGATCCGGGCCAACGTCGAACGTGGTCTGAGGCTCAGCCGATCATCCGTGCCTGACGCCGGGAGGTGAGCTCATCGCCTGGATGAGCCGCGGGAGCCTCGTCGTCGGGGCGTTCGCTGGGAAGCGATGCGAGCACGCCCTCGACCTCGCGCCATACGCGACCCACGGCAATGCCGAAAACACCCTGACCGCCTTGGACCAGGTCGATGACCTCCTCGGCCGAGGTGCACTCGTACACGCTGGCGCCGTCGCTCATCAGCGTGATCTGGGCAAGATCCTCCACGCCACGCTCACGCAGGTGGGTGACCGCCACGCGGATCTGCTGCAGGGAGACCCCGGTGTCCAACAGTCGCTTGACCACCTTGAGGACCAGGATGTCGCGGAAGCCGTAGAGACGCTGGGTTCCTGAGCCGGTGGCGCCGCGAACGGAGGGTTCCACCAAGCCGGTGCGGGCCCAGTAATCCAGCTGTCGGTAGGTGATGCCCGCCGCGCTGCAGGCGGTGGGACCACGGTAGCCGGTGTCCTCGCGCAGCTCGGGAAGATCGTCGGTGAACAACAGCCCCTGTGCAGCGACTGGCACAGAACCGGTGTCATGCCGCGCTTCTCCAGTGGAGTACACGCTTACCTCCTCGTAACTACAGCCTCGTTGTTTGTCCTGACGTTACGGCGGACGGCACGCGAGCGTCAACCACCACTGCAGGTCAACTTTTGGCGTGTCGCATCTTTTGAACTAAACCCTGCATGTCCACTAGAGCGTTAGCCTTGTCCCGGAGGCCAGGTCTCGATCTGACCGGTTTCGTCAGGGCTGTCGAAGTCTTCTGCCGACACATTGTCCAGGAACTCCCGAAAACGCTCGACCTCATCGTCCTCCTCGTGCGCGATCGCCACACCGGCTTCGTCCAGAAGAGCGTCCTCGACCAGGATCGAGGTGCCCATGCGAAGCGCCAGGGCGATGGCGTCGGAGGACCGGGCGCTGACCTCGACGGCCCCGTCGAAGACCAGGGTGGCGTGGAAGATGCTGTCCTTGAGGGCGACGATCCGGACCTCGACCAAGGCATGCCCCAGCGCTTCGATGACGTTCTTGAGCAGATCATGTGTCATCGGGCGTGGCGGCACGACACCCTGCTGGGCGTAGGCGATCGCAGTGGCTTCAGCAGCACCGATCCAGATGGGCAGATAACGCTCACCGCCGCGTTCGCGCAGCAGGACGATCGGTTGGTTGGTGGGCATTTCGACGCGAACGCCCAGAACATCGAGTTCTCTCACCCCGCCAACGGTACTCGCTTATTCGGCGGCAAGCCCGGCCCTGACCAGTGCCGTGTGCAAAGCGATGCACTCCGCCAGGATCTGTGGAGTCGGATCGTGCTTGACCTTGCCTGTAGTCCCCCGGCTTCGACCGCGGATGGGGGAAACGACCTGCTGAACCAAACCGATCTCACGGTCAGCGGCGGTCCGGAACGGACGAAGGTGCCTGGGTTCGATGCCGTGTGCGGCCAGCGCCCCAGCGGCCCGCGCCACCGCGAGCGCCGCGTCTCCGTAGTGCCCAGTGGAGTCGGGGCGCAGCAGACCGAACGTGCACAGGGCCTCGAAGGTGGGCTGGTCCAGGCGGGCGGCACCACGCAGCTCGTGGGCGGTCAGCCGTAGATCACCGCTGCGGCCCAGCTCCGAGGCTGCGGGCAGATCGGGGTCAGTGGCTCCAACCGGGACCTGCGGACGTGAGGGTGACACGTCGCCGCGCCCTGGCTCCAGTCCGCGATCCAGCTGGTCCAGGGCCTCACGGATGACCTTGAGCGGCCAGAAGCGATCACGCTGGGCCGTCAGGATGTAACGAAGTCGTTCGAGATCGTCGGGCGAGAACGTGCGATAACCCGAACTCGTGCGCCCGGGAGTGAGGAGACCCTCGGCCTCGAGGAACCGGATCTTGGAGATGCTGACGTCAGGAAAGTCCGGCGCGAGCGTGGCCAGGACCGCCCCGATCGTCAGCCGACGCGGGGTGGCAGACGGACTCACGCGTCGATGGTCATTTGAGGGCACCGGTCACTTGAGGGCACCGGTCACTTGGCGACACCGGCATAGAACACGAGCCGGAACTTGCCGATCTGGACCTCGTCGCCGGTCTTGAGCGTGGCTTCGTCGATCCGGACCCGGTTGACGTAGGTGCCGTTCAGGGAGCCGACGTCGCGAACCAGGAAGTCATCACCCTCGCGACGGAAGGTCGCGTGCTTGCGGGACACCGTGACGTCGTCGAGGAAGATGTCGCTGTCGGGGTGACGTCCCGAGTTGACCTCGTCCGAGTCGAGCAGGAATCGTGCACCGGTGTTCGGCCCGCGAAGGACCACCAGCAGCGCCGTGCCGTGGCGCAGTGCGTCAACCGTGGCCTGGTCCTGGGCCGACAGACCGGGATCAGCATCGGTGAAAGGCTCGACCGGGGCTCCGATGCCGGGCAGGCGCATGGTGGTGAGATCGCCCACCCGTCCATGTTCCTGCTCGCGCTCGTTGTCCGTCATGACCTGCGTACCTGCTTTCCGTTGTCGCTGCGACCCGAGGAGAGACACCAACCCTAGATCAGCGATCCACGATCTCGCGAGGGCTTGTCGAAAAAAACATCGTGCCTCAGAGGCCCGGACATCCCGGGCCTTGAGGCCATCAGGTGTCGGTGGTCAGCCCACCAGGGCGCTGTACGCCTCGAAGTCCAACAGAGACTCCAGCGCACCCGCGTCGGTGGGCTTCACGTCGTACATCCATCCCTGACCGTAGGGGTCGGTGTTGACCAGCTCGGGAGCGGAGTCAAGCGTCTGGTTGACCGCCACGATCTCGCCCGAGAGCGGCGCATAGAGGTCACTGACCGATTTCGTTGACTCGATCTCGCCGCAGGAGTCGCCGGCGCTCACGGAGTCACCCACGGCCGGCAGGCTGACGTAGACGACATCGCCGAGCGCGTCCTGTGCGAACGCGGTAATGCCGATGCGGACCACACCCTCAGACCCGGCGCGCACCCACTCGTGCTCCGCGGTGTAACGCAGGTCCTGCGGGTACTCCAGCTCGCTCATGCCGCTCCTTGGCTAGAAAGATGAACACTAGAAGGATAAACGTTGGTAAGAACAACAACTACGGCGTCGCGACCGGAGCCGGCGACGGTACGGGGCGAGCGTAACGAGGCTCACGCAGGGTGTGCAACGCGCCCACGGTCAGCTCTTTCGCCTGGGTGATCGTGATGCTTGCACCGAGCTGCCGGACGTTCTCCGATAGACCACCGGGGATCTCCATCGCCGAGGACATCGTCTGTGCGTCGCCGATCGCTAGAATCGTGTAGGGCTGGGTGAGGCTGGTGGCGTCGACCTCCACCACGGATCCGGACTGACTGAAGGACGAGCTGGCAACCACTCGTACGGTGCCGACCTGGATGGCCTCGGCGCCGGCATCGCGCAGCTCCTGGATGGCATCCAGCAGCAACTGTGGAGTCACTTTGGCGCCGGGGTCGATGATTGTCATCTGTATTCCCGGACCGTGTGCACGAGCGGTACCCGCCAGGATCCCCAGGGCGTCGAGTCGTTCCTGCGCCGCCTTGAGTGCGGCGGCCTCACCGGTGCTGCCGCTGACCAGCTCGTCGCGGGTGGTCTGGAGCTCGCGGGCGTTCTGGTCCAGCCGTGAGGACAGCAGGGTTGCGTTGTCCAGGATGGTGACGAGCTCGCCCTGGCGCAAGGACTCCAGTCCCAGGACCTGGTTCTGACGGACCTGGGTTGCCGCGGCGAAGCCGAGAAGGATGGCCAGCAGCGCCGCGAACGCGTTGGCCTTGGTGGCCCGCGGACGCGCCATCAACATCAGCCGCTGCCAGGCGGACCGGTTCTTGGCGCCGGCGGACGCGTTCTCCGGTGGGTTGGGCCGGCTCATGCGCGGAACAGGTGTCGGCGGATGGAGGCCACGTTCGAGAAGATCCTGATACCGAGAACGACAACGACGCCGGTCGAGAGCTGCGAGCCCACACCGAGCTGGTCCCCGAGGAAGACGATGAACGCGGCAACGACCACGTTCGACAGGAACGAGACCACGAACACCTTGTCGTTGAAGATGCCGTCGAGGACGGCGCGAACGCCTCCGAAGACTGCGTCTAGGGCGGCAATCACGGCGATGGGCAGATAGGGCTGCAGGGCGAGGGGCACTGCGGGGTGCACGAAGAGGCCGACGGCCAGACCGACGAGAAGGCCAAGGGCGGGAATCATGGTGAGGTCTCCGTCGTTTGGGGGGCGGTTGTCGTGGTGGTTCGCGCAGTGGCCGCCGACTGTTTCGCGACTGCCTGGTTCGTGACTGCCGACTGCACGGGCCGGGCCTCCTGCAGGGACAGTGCCGGCTCCCCCGGGACCACGACCGAGTCCCGATTCCGGACGTCGCCGCGGATCTTGTAGTTGGCCTTGAGTGACTGCAGATAGTTTCCGCCGTAGTTGTCCGCGAACTCCACGCTCAGGCTGCCGGGGTCGCCGATCGCGATGATGACGTAAGGCCGGACCAGGGGCCGGTAGTCCACCAGGATCGCCGCACCGGCAAAGCGGATGGCGGCACGAGACGTGAGCCGGTGACCGTTGACCGAGATCGCCTCTGCACCTGCTTCCCACAGACCGTTGACGATGATCTGCAGGTCTCTGGCGATCACCTTCCCCTGGTCGGGCCCGGCGGAGGTTCGTGGGTCGACGTCAGGGTTCTTGGGGTCGGCCGGCGCCGCGGCGTCGTCGACGGTGAGCACCAGCCCGGGGCCGGTGACGGGCACGGTCCCGGCTGCGAACTCGAGCCTGTTGAGCTCGGCGGCGAGCCCGGTCTGACTCTGCTGGCTCAACACCGCAGCCTGTGCGGTGTTGATCTCGTTTCGCAGGGTGGCGAGAAGCCGGGTCTGGGCATCAGCGTGAGTGCGGGCGGCCTCGATCCGACCCACGAGGGCGCTCTTGATCTTGCTGGCACTGGTTGTCGGGGCTCGCAGAGCCAGTGCGGACGTCGCGAGCAGGGCTCCGATCAGAACGGCGACGATGACCAACATGGGGCTGCGGTGCCCGGTGGCGGGTGGCAGCCCGGCCTTCTGACGGCTCTCGGCCGCTGTCGCGTAGCCGGGGTCGAGCGGACGCTGCATCATCTCGGTGATCAGCGTCATCGACGCGTCCGGCCGACCTGCTGGGCCTGCGCTCACGTGCCGGCCGCCCTGGCGGCGCGCACGACGTCCCGCGTCTGCACGGCATACATGAATCCGGCCACCCAGTAGAGGACCGCGCCCCACCAGGCGAACGCCCAGCCGATGGGCAGCGCGACCGCAGCGAAGATGCTGTCGCCCTGCCCCAGGAGGATGAGCGGGAACGCGTAGAGCAGGTCGAACGTGGCCGCCTTGCCGATGAAGTGCACTGGCAGCGCACGGTATCCGTAACGGCGCACGAGCATGAGCAGTGCAGCCCCGAAGACCTCGCGGCTGACCAGGATCGCGACAAGCCACCAGGGGATGATCTCGCGCCAGGCCAGACCGAGCAGGGTGGACAGGATGTACAGCCGGTCCGCGAGAGGGTCCAGCAGCTGGCCCACGCTCGAGACCAGGTTGTACTGCCGGGCGATCTTGCCATCGAGATAGTCGCTCACGCCCGAGAGCGTCAGGACCACCAGCGCCCAACCGTCGTGGCGGCTCAGAATCAGCAACAGGAAAACGGGGACGCCGACCAGCCGCACCATGGACAGGACGTTGGGCAGTGTCCAGACGCGGTCACTTATGGGAGGGCTCACCTGCGCGCTCCCGTCCACCTCTTCCCTCACCCGAGAGAGCCTAAGCGCTGTATGCCGTGTC
>JAYSQM010000148.1:0-11392 GCA_043721575.1 Phycicoccus sp. | reverse complement strand
CATCGGTCGACCCGACCAGGTCACGTGCCGCCTGCTCGAAGCAGCGGATGAACTCGCGGCCGATGATCTTGCGTTTCTGCTCAGGGTCCGAGACCCCGGCCAGAGCGGTCAGGAACTGCTCACGGGCATCGACGACCACCAACGAGACGCCGGTGGCCGCAACGAACTCCTGCTCGACCTGCTCGGCCTCGCCGGAGCGCAGCAGGCCGTGGTCGACGAACACGCAGGTCAGCTGGTCGCCGACCGCGCGCTGCACCAGAGCCGCGGCAACCGAGGAGTCGACACCACCGGAGAGCGCACAGAGCACCCGACCCGACCCGACCTGCTCACGAATCGCGGCCACCTGGTCCTGCACGACGTTGGACGCCGTCCAGTCCGCGGCCAGACCGGCCCCGCGGACCAGGAAGTTCTCCAGCACGCGCTGGCCAAAGGTGGAGTGGACGACCTCGGGGTGCCACTGCACGCCATACAGCCTGCGCTCGTCGTCCTCGAAGGCCGCGACCGGCGCACCCGGGCTCGAGGCGGTGACCTTCATGCCGGGCGGCGCCTCGGTGACCGAGTCGCCATGGGACATCCAGACCGACTGCTCGGCGACCTGACCGTTGAACAGCGTCGAGGAGAGGTCGGAGACCGTGGCCAGGGTCGAACCGTACTCACCCAGACCGGTGTGCGCGACCGTGCCCCCGAGGGCCTGGACCATCGCCTGGAACCCGTAGCACATGCCGAACACCGGCACCCCCGCCGTCAGCAGCGCGGCATCCAGGGCGGGGGCGCCCTCGGCGTAGACCGACGACGGTCCACCCGAAAGCACGATCGCGGCCGGGTTCTTGGCCAGCATCTCCGCCGCGGACATGGTGTGCGGCACGACCTCGCTGTAGACATTGGCCTCGCGCACCCGGCGGGCGATCAGCTGGGCGTACTGAGCCCCGAAGTCGACGACGAGAACGGGCCGGGCAGACAGCTGAGGGAGCGCTTCAGTCACGGCATAAGGCTACCGGCCAGCTGCGCCTCGACCTCACGGGCAACCTTGCGCTCGACGATGAACGGCACCACCGGGACGAAGCCGGACAGCATGGTCAGGACCATCCGCGGCAGGCTCCACCCCACCTTGAAGCCGAGGTTGGCGATGGAGACGACGAACACGAAGTAGATGACGCCGTGGATCGGGGCCCAGACCGTGGACGCCCCACCCTTGCCGAACCCCCCGTTGATCACGATGATCACCACGAGCACGAACAGCGCGCAGCCGGCCGTGATCGCCATGACCTTGAAGAACCCCAGGGCCTTGCGTGCAGCTGCTACATCGCGGACCGGTCGAACCTGCTCAGACATTCGTTGCCTTTCCTGTTTCACCGAAGAGAGTTGGCGCCTCGTAGTCGTTGCCTTCATGGTCGTCCCGGACCATCCTCCACCACATGTAGGCGGCGAAGATCGCAAAGACCCACCACTGCAGGGCGTATGCCGCGTTGCGCCACGACAGCCCGCCGCTCACCAGTGCAGGTGGAGGCACCCGTTCCACCGCCGGCGCAGCGGCCAAGGTCACGTCCGGCTGCTCGGCGGTGGCAAAGACAAAGGCGTTGTACAGCACGCCGGGCCAGCGGTTGACCAGCAGCGACAGGTCCAGGGAGGCCAGCTGCCCGTCGGGCATGGCTGCTCCAGCCGGAGCAGTGTCTTCGGCGGGCGACTCCCCCGGCGCCAGGGTCCCGGACACGGTGACCTCGGTGGCGACGTCGGGCGCGAGCGCCCGCGCGGGATCCGTGACGAATCCCCGCACGACGGCGATCCGGGCGCCGGTGGAGCGCACGACGAACGGTGTCACAACCCAGTATCCGCGCTGGCCGCGAAGCAGGCGGGGCGTCACGAGCACCTGTCCGGACCCGTCATACCGGCCCGTCGCAGTGATCCTGCGGCCATTGCCGTCTCGGGGAAAGGAACCGTGTGGGGTCAGAACCGCGGCGACATCGGCGACCGGCTGCGTCGGCGCCGAGCGGACCTGCTCTGCGCGGCCTTTGTCGCGGGCGACGTTGAGCTGCCAGAGCCCGAGCATCCCAAAGCTGACCATGACCGCGGCGACGATGGCGAACAGCCCCAACCATCGGGGTCTCAACGCGGTCCGCAGCACCGGCTCAGGCTAATTCACCTCTGGCCGCTGGCCACCATCTGGCTACAACGCGACGAGCGCCGTTTATTCGTTTGGTTCGCACCCGCCCGCCCACATACCGTGAGAGACGCGATGCAAAGACTGCCCTATCCGGATCCCGGAGCTCCTGACCTACGCACCCCGCTTCGATTCCTGCGCTGGGTCGCGCGGGGTCAATGGCGAACCCTGGTCTGGGGGGTCTTCTTCGGCGTCATCTGGATGGTCAGCCAGGCACTCTTCCCGGCCGCCGTCGGTCAGGCCATCGACCTCGGCATCATTGCCGGCAACACCCAACAGCTGCTGATCTGGGGTGGCGTGCTGGTCGCACTAGGCGCCGTCAGTGCGCTCGCCGGCACGATGCGCCACCGGTTCGCCGTCGAGAACTGGCTGCGCGCCTCGTTCCGCTGCATGCAGCTGATCGGCTACAAGGCGGCTGACACCGGCGAGGCGCTGCCCCGCCGAATGCCCACGGGAGAGGTCGTCGCGACGGTCGCCTCCGACTCCATGCGCCTCGGCGGCCTGTACGACGTGTCCGCGCGTTTCGCGGGCGCGATCGTGAGCTACGTCGTCGTGGCCGTCATCCTGCTCAGCAAGTCCCGCCCGTTGGGTCTCGTGGTTCTGATCGGCGTTCCCGTCCTGGTCTCGTCCCTCTCGCTCATCCTGCGCCCTTTGCAGAAACGTCAGGCGGAGCAGCGGGAACAGTCGGGCAAGCTCACCACCCTCGGTGCCGACACGGTCGCCGGCCTGCGCGTGTTGCGTGGCATCGGCGGCGAGCAGGCGTTCCTGCGTCGCTACCAGAAACAGTCACAGCGGGTTCGCATCGTCGGGGTGCGCGTCGCCGGCGTCCAGGCCGGCCTCGACGCCGCCCAGGTGCTCCTCCCGGGAGTGTTCGTGGTCCTGGTGACCTGGCTCGGCGCACGGTTCGCCCTCGATGGGACCATCACGCCGGGCGACCTCGTCCAGTTCTACGGCTACGCCGCGTTCCTGGTCATGCCGCTACGCACCGCTACCGAGTTCGCCGATCGCGCCACCCGCGCGCACATCGCGGCTCGCAAGATCATCAGGGTCCTGTCCACCGAACCAGACACGGCGGACACCAACGGCACCAACGGCACCGACGGCACCGACGGCACCGACGGCACTCTCGAGCCGGCAGCCGTCACTGAGCCCGCCGCTGGCGTGCCCCTGACCGACCCGGCCAGCAACGTCACCATCAGCCCCGGCCAGCTGACCGCCATCGTCTCCGCCCGACCCGAGGAGTCCAGCGCTCTGGCCGACCGTCTCGGCCGCTTCGGGCGGACCCGCACGGCGGTGCACCTGGACGGTGTGGCCATCGCCGACCTGCCCCTGGCCACGGTTCGTCGACGCATCGTCGTCAGCGAGATCGACCCACGTCTGTTCACCGGTTCGCTACGTGAAGAGCTCGACCCGCACGGCATCCACGACGACGCCACGATCCTGTCGGCCCTCTCGGTCGCCAGTGGTGAGGACGTCATGGAAGCCCTGCCCTACGGGCTCGACAGCGACGTCGAGGAACGCGGCCGGTCCTTCTCCGGAGGTCAGCGTCAGCGCCTGGCGCTCACCCGCGCGCTGCTGACCGACGCCGAGACGCTGGTCCTGGTCGAGCCGACCAGCTCCGTCGACGCTCACACCGAAGCTCGCATCGCCGTCCGTCTGGCCAGTGCGCGAGCCGGTCGCACCACCGTCGTGATGACCGCGAGCCCGCTGCTGCTCGACCAGGCCGACGCCGTGATCCTCCTGACAGACGGCAAAGCCACAGCCCGCGGCACGCACAGGGAGCTGATGGCGACCAACGCGGCATACAAGGACACCGTCGTCCGAGGGGAGGCGTCCTGATGGCACTGACCACCGAGCCGGTCACCCGTACGCTGCCCATCGCCGACATGGTGTCGGTGCGCCGTCACACGCGCGAGCTGCTGCGCGAGCACCGGGCCACGATGACCAAGGTGATCGGGCTGCATGCCCTCGCCGCACTGGCCGCGTTGGTCGCCCCCCGGCTGGTCGGCGAGCTCGTCGACGGTGTCACCCACGGCACCACGCGTTCACACATCGACACCCTGGCCATCTGGCTGGCCGCATCAGTCCTGCTGCAGACCGTGCTCGTGTGGTTCGCCAGGCGCGCGTCCTTCATCATGGGCGAGACCGTGTTCGCCGATCTGCGCGAGCAGTTCATCTCGCGGGTGACCGGGCTTCCCCTGTCCACCGTCGAGCGCGCCGGCACCGGGGATCTCCTGGCGCGAACGACCAACGACGTCGAGGCCCTGTCCCAGGTCGTGCGCTTCGGCATCCCCTCCCTGTTCGTCGCCGTCGTGACGACAACGCTCACCGTGGTGGCGGCGCTCGTGACCGGACCGCTGGTGGCCGTCCCGATCGTCATCGGGGTGCCGATCATGTGGTTCTCGACACGGACCTACCTGCGGCTGGCTCCCGAGGGTTACCTGCGCGAGCGCGCGACGTATGCCGTGGCCAACGGCGTCATCACAGAGACCGTCGACGGCGCCCGCACTGTGGACGCCCTCGGGCTGCGACCACGTCGCCGGCAGCGCATCAACGAGGCCATCGGCAGCTGCTTCGACGCCGAGATCTACACCCTGCGGCTGCGGATGATCTGGTTCCCGCAGGTCGAGTTCGCCTACCTGCTGCCTGTTGCGGCCACATTGGTGTGGGGCGGCTGGCTGGTGGCCGGCGGCCACGCCTCGATCGGCACCGTCACCGCGGTCGTCCTCTACGTCCAGCAGATGGCCGGGCCGCTGGATGAGCTGCTGAGCTGGCTCGACGAGATCCAGGTCGGTGCAACCTCGCTGGCCCGGGTCATCGGCATCGCCGACGTGCCACCGGACCGCAGCTCCACAGGTGCATCGCCCGAGGGACGTGACATCAAGGTCAAGGATGTGCGCTACGCCTACCGCGCCGGACGCGACGTCCTCAACGGCGTGTCGCTGGACCTGCAGCCCGGCGAGCGCCTGGCCATCGTCGGCCCCTCTGGTGCCGGAAAGTCAACGCTGGGGCGGTTGCTCGCCGGCATCGACGGTCCAAGCGCCGGGCGGGTCGAGGTCGGTGGTGTGCGGTTGGTCGACCTCGAGCTCGAGCACCTCCGCGGCGAGGTGGCGCTGGTGACGCAGGAACACCACGTCTTCGTGGGCACCATGGCCGACAACCTGTTGCTCGCTCGCCCCGCTGCCACACCCGACGACCTGTGGTCCGCACTGCGCGCAGTCGATGCGGACGACTGGGCCAGCGGGCTGCCCGACGGCCTGGCCACGATGGTCGGCAGCGGGGGACACGCCTTGACCGAGGCCCAGTCCCAACAGCTTGCCCTGGCCCGGCTGGTGCTGGCCGACCCCCACACCCTCGTGCTGGACGAGGCCACCTCGTTGATGGACCCTCGCGCAGCACGTCACCTGGAGCGGTCGCTGGCTGCTGTCGTGCAGGGCCGCACCGTGGTCGCCATCGCCCACCGCCTGCACACGGCTCACGACGCCGACCGTGTCGCCGTGGTCGAGGACGGCAACATCACCGAGATCGGCACCCACGACCAGCTTGTCGCCGCCAACGGTGCCTACGCGGCGCTGTGGCGCTCCTGGCGGGACGAGCCGGAGCCCGCAGACAATTCTGGAGGCTCCGCGTAACCTCTGCGGCTCACCCTCGTTCTCTGGATGGTTGGCCGCTCACCCGGTCGACCCGAGCGGCACGATCGCGAACCCCATCCCGGCTCGTTCGCGATCGTGCCGCAACCCGGAACTCGTGGATCTGCACCGGCAGGGGGGGTGCAGATCCATGTTCATTCAGCCGGAGTGACAGCCGCTAGAGGTTCGTATGCCGCGCCTTGCGTCGGGCGCGGATCCTGGCCTCCACGGTTCGGCCAGAACGACATGGCCCGCTCGGCCTGAGCCGTGATGGTGAGCGCGGGGTTGACTCCGAGGTTCGCCGAGACCGCGGACCCGTCGACTATGTGCAGCCCCGGGTAGCCCCAGACTCGGTGCCACGGGTCCACGACGCCCTTGGCCGGGTCGTCGCTGATGACCGCGCCGCCGAGGAAGTGAGCCGTCAGCGGGATGTCCACGATCTCGCCGAGTGAGCCGCCCGGCAAGGCCCGGACCCCGGTCCGCTCCTGTAACCGGATGGCCAGCTGACGAAGAGCCCTGTGCCCACTGGGGATCCACGTCGGGTTCGGCTCGCCGTGCCCCTGCTTGGAGGTGAGGCCGACCCCGCCACCGAGACGACGCTTGGCCGAAACTGTGAGGGAGTTGTTACGGGACTGCATGACCAGGCCGATGATGGTGCGCTCGCTCCAGCGGCGGACCGAGAGCGAGCGCACGAAGGTCGCGGGGTGTCGGGCGGCCTCGGCGAGGAAGCGCACCGGTCGCGGCACGGATCCCCCGCCCTCGACCAGGATCGTGGCGAGCAGCCCCATCGCGTTGGACCCCTTGCCGTACCTCACGTTCTCGACGTGCGTCTCCGCGTCGACGTGGAACGAGGAGGTGATCGCCACACCCTTGGTCAGGTCGACGTCGTGCGGCACGCTTGCCGTCATCGCGCCGCCCAGCGCCTCGGAGTTGGTCCGGGTCAGCTCCCCGAGGCGAGGTGAGAGGTCACCCAGCCGTCCGTCATACGACATCCGGTGCAGCAGTCGCTGGGTGCCCCACGCCCCCGCCGCGAACACCACCTGGGACGCAGTGACATGGGGGCCCCTCCCGCTTGCGGGAGAATACCGTCCCTTGCGGACCCAGGCCCCGGTCACTTCAGTCGTCAAGCGGTATCCGGCGTCGCGGCGGCCGTCGTCGATCGGCTCGACGGCGACGACCGTGCGCATCGGCTCGATCGTGACGCCGAGGCGCTCGGCGAGGGCGAGGTAGTTCTTGACCAGGGTGTTCTTGGCGCCGACGCGGCAGCCGACCATGCAGTTGCCGCACTGGGTGCAGCCGGTGCGGTCGGGGCCCGCTCCACCGAAGTACGGGTCGGCGACCCGCTCACCGGGCGTGCCGAAGAAGACCCCGACGGGCGTCTTCCTGAAGGTGTCGCCGACCCCGAGGTCGTCGGCCGTCTGGCGCATGATCTCCTCGACCGGGCCTTCGCAGGGGTTGGTGACCACTCCCAGCATCCGGGACGCCGTCTCATAGTGCGGCGCGAGCTCGGCCTGCCAGTCGGTGATGTCGGCCCACTGCGGGTCCTGGAAGAACGCGGCGGGTGGGACGTACAGCGTGTTGGCGTAGTTGAGGCTGCCGCCGCCAACGCCTGCCCCCGCGAGGATCATCACATCGGGCAGGCGGTGGATCCGTTGTACGCCAAAGCATTTCAGTCGCGGAGCCCACAGGTAGCGGCGCAGGTCCCACGACGTCTTGGCGAAGTCCTCATCGGCGAACCGGCGGCCGGACTCGATGACATGGACGCGATAGCCCTTCTCGGCCAGCCGCAGTGCCGTGACCGAGCCACCGAACCCGGAGCCGATCACCACCACGTCATAGTCGTACGTCCTGCTGTCGATCTTTACCGCCGTCATCGCACTCCCAGACGCTTCATGGCGCCGAGCGCGACGGTGAGCACCTTGGCCCATCGCTCGTCGGAGAGCCCGAACGGCGCGGTAAATCCCACGAGATGCTGGGCGGTGATGTTCTGGGACTCGGTGTACTTCAGGATGCCCTCGATGCCGTGGCGGCGCGAGAGGCCGGAGCTCTTCATGCCGCCCATCGGAGCACCGACACTTCCCCACGCGGCCGCGTAGCCGTCGTTGATGTTGACCGTGCCGGCCCTGATCGAGCGGGCGATCCGTCGGCCGCGGGCCACGTCGCGGGTCCATACCGAGGCGTTGAGGCCGAAGTCGCTGTCGTTGGCCTGCCGGATGGCCTCGTCGTCGCTGCCCACGCGGTAGACGGACACGACAGGGCCGAACGTCTCGTCGTCGCGGCAGGCCATCGCCGCGGTGACCTCGGCCAGGACGGTGGGCTCGTAGAAGTACGGTCCGATCTCGGGCCGGGCCCGACCGCCGGCCAGGACAAGGGCGCCCTTGGACCTGGCATCCTCGACGTGGGCGCTGACCCGCTCGAGCTGGGCGGCCGAGGCGAGCGAGCCCATGTCGGCGTCGAAGGTCAGGTCCGGCGACAGACGCATGGACCTCACGGCCACGACGAACGCGTCCAGGAACTCATCGGCGATGCTCTGGTGCAGGTACAGCCGCTCGATCGAGATGCAGAGCTGGCCGGCCGACGAGAAGCACGCCCCTACGGCCCCGGCGACAGCCTTGGCGATGTTGGCGTCCTCGGCGACGTACATCGCGTTCTTGCCCCCGAGCTCGAGCGAGGCGCCGACCAGACGGCGGCCGGCGTTCTGGGCCACCGAACGCCCGGTCGCGGTGGACCCGGTGAAGCAGACGTAGTCCGCGAGCTCGAGCACCGCGCTGCCGACCGTCGGGCCGTCACCGAGGACGACCTGAAGCACGCCCTCGGGCAGACCAGCCTCGTCGAGGAGGGCCACCGCCGCCAGGGCGGTCAGGGCACTCTGGTTGTCCGGCCTGAGCACCACCGCATTTCCGGCCAGCAGCGCCGGGATCGCGTCGGTGATCGACATCGACAACGGGTAGTTCCAGGGGGCGACGATGCCCACGACACCCTTGGGATGGTGCAGCTCGACCGCCTGGCTGAGCAGCGGGAAGGCCCCCTGGCGACGGTGCGGACGCAGGTAACCCGCCGCGCGACGCGCGTAGTGACGGCTCACGATCGCGGTGTCCGCCACCTCCTCGAAGCCGTGTACCCGAGCCTTGCCCGACTCGAGCTGGATGAGGTCGAGCAGCTGCGCCTGCCGCGCCAGCACAAGGTCGTGGAACCGCAGGAAGATCCGGGCCCGGTGCTCCATGGGCATCCGCGACCACGAACGCTGCGCAGCCCGGGCGGCAGCGTAGGCCACCTTGACGTCCGATGGGGTCGACAGGGGCAGTGACGCGAGTGGGGCGCCCGTCATCGGGGTGTGGGTGAGCGTCGTCTCGGGCCGGGGCGCGCACACCACGCGCGCGGTGAGGCGGCGGGCCAGCCCGGGGTCGACGGCATACGTCGCCGTGGGGTCTGTTTCGGGATCGGCGAGCAAGTCCGGGGTCATGGCTCTCAGGCTAGGGCGCGGAGATGCGCTTCGCTACCAGTCGGTAACAATTGTCGTATGCGCGTACTCGTCACCGGCGGAGCCGGTTTCATCGGACGGTCCCTTGTCGCCGACCTCGTCACCACGGCGGACCACGTCCTGGTGCTCGACTCCCTGCGACCGGACGTCCACCGCGACGGCGGCACGTCCGCCCGGGCATGCCTCGCAATGCTCGGTGTTGACCTCGTGGTCGGCGACCTACGTGAGGCCCAGGTGGTCGAGGCGGCCTTGACCGGGATCGACGCCGTGGTCCATCTCGCGGCCAAGGTGGGGCTCGGGACCGGTATCGACGACATGGACGACTACGTCTCGAGCAACGACCTCGGGACCGCGGTGCTGCTGCGGTCACTGGCCGCATCGGATGTCCGCCGGTTCGTCCAGGCGAGCTCGATGGTCGTCTACGGTGAGGGTCGATACACCTGCGAAGACCACGGCTCGACCTCTCCTGCGGCGCGAACGCGAGAAGCCTTGTCGCACGGTCGATTTGAGCCTCCATGCCCCGACTGCGGCACCGACCTCTTGCCGGGGATGGTCGGTGAGGACGCGCCCATGGACCCTCGAAACACGTATGCCGCCAGCAAGGTCGCCCAGGAGTACCTCGGCGCGATCTGGGCCCGTGAGACGGGCGGCTCAGCGATCTCGCTGCGACTGCACAACGTCTACGGACCCGGTATGCCGCGCAACACGCCGTACGCCGGGGTCGCGTCGGTCTTCTCCTCCGCCCTTGACCGCGGCGAGGCGCCGCGGGTGTTCGAGGACGGCGGCCAGCGACGGGACTTCGTCCACGTCAACGACGTCGCCCGCGCGTTCACGGCGGCTCTGGCCGGAACGAACGAGCAGCCCACACCACATCGTGCGTTCAACGTCGGATCAGGCACGGTCTCCACCGTCGGGGATCTGGCCCAGGCGTTGTCCGCAGCCCGGAACGGGCAGGACCCGGTGGTAACCGGGGAGTTCCGACTTGGAGACGTCCGCCACGTCACCGCATCAAGCGCGAGAATCCGCGCCGAACTCGGTTGGCGTGCCATCGTTTCACTGGCAGAGGGGGTGTCCGGGCTGACCTTCGGCTAGGCCGGGAGCCTACGTCGGCAGCTCCACGTCGAATCGGCATCCACCATCGACGTTGGCCACCGAGATCGACCCCGAGTGCGACTCGATGACGCCACGGGCAATGGCAAGTCCAAGACCTGCTCCGGCGTCCTGCGTGCCACGTTCCGGCTCTCCTCGCCAACCGATCTCGAAGACCCTGGCCAGGTCGTCGTCCTTGATGCCTCCGCACCCGTCGGTGACGGCGAGCTGCGCCCGGCCGTCGGGCGCCCGTCGGGCGCTGACCCGGACCTGCCCGTGCTCGTGCGTGTGCCGGACGGCATTGCCGACGAGATTGGACAGAGCGCGGGCGAGCTCGTCGCCATTGCCCTGCACCGCCAGGCGATCGGCGTCGTCGGCCACATCCAGAACAAGGTCGACATGGCGCCTGCGGGCATGTTCGCGAGCCTCGCCCACGACGTCGTAGGCCAGCTCGACCAGGCTCAGCTGGCCGCGTGCCTGTGCCGGTCGAGCCGGTCCGGCATTGAGCCGGGACAGCTCGAAGAGATCACCCACCAGGCCATTCATCCTCTCGACGGTCTGGCGCATCTGACGCAGGGCCCCGTCCTGATCCTCGATCACACCGTCCTCGAGGCCCTCGGCCAAGGCCCGGAGCCCGGCCAGAGGGGTGCGCAGGTCGTGAGACATGAATGCCACCAGTTCGCGACGGCTCTGCTCCAGCGCCCGCTCACGGTCGCGAGAGAGACGCAGACTCTCTCGCGTCGTCGCCAGCTCCGTGGCCAGTGCGGCGATCTCCGCGGGCGCCGACGACCTGATGTTGCCCGCGGGCAACGGCGTCCCGCCATACGGGCTGTCGGCGAGTCCGCGAAGCGCGTGCGTCAGCTCCCGGGAACCGGAGGCGACGCGGCGGCCGAGGACGTAGGACAGCGCGACAGCCAACACTGTGGAGAATCCCAGGGCGACCGACACGACGGTGGAGTCGTGCTGGCTGATGACCATCTTGTTGACGCTCAGCGCGACGGCTGCCGAGACCGCAGCCATCGGAGCCAGTGCCGC
>JAYSQM010000147.1:0-5210 GCA_043721575.1 Phycicoccus sp. | reverse complement strand
CAACGCCGCCCAGACCGTACGACGCTCACCCGGGTCCTACGCACCGCTGGTCGAGGCCGAGTCGGCGCCGCTGCCCCACGGGCTGCTGCCCGAGATGATCACCTTCGACCACGTCAGCGACGCCCATCCGGCCCTGCTCGCCGGGGCGCTGGATGCCCACCCGAGCGCACATGCGACCGCCCCGCACGCGCTGACCGCACTGGCCCTGCGTGCCGGCTCTGCGACCCCGGCCAGGGTTCAAGCCGGCACCGCGATCGACGCGGGAGGTCTGGTGCCCGACCTGCACGATGTGAACAGCTGGACGCAGCGTGTGCAGGAGGTGGATCCGTTGGAGCTGCTGGAGGTTCAGCTCTGCAACTCCACGGCCCCATTCATCCTGATCAGCCGTCTGCGTCCCTCGATGGCGGCATCCACGGCTCGGCGGAAATACGTCGTCAACGTCTCGGCGATGGAGGGCCAGTTCAGCCGCAACTACAAGGGCCCGGGTCATCCGCACACCAACATGGCCAAGGCGGCACTCAACATGCTCACCCGGACCAGCGCGCAGGAGATGCTCGAGACCGACGCCATCCTGATGACTGCGGTCGACACCGGCTGGATCACCGACGAGCGCCCGCACCCGACCAAGATGCGCCTCGCCGAGGAGGGCTTCCACGCCCCGCTCGACCTCGTCGATGGCGCGGCGCGCGTCTACGACCCGATCGTGCAGGGCGAGCTAGGCAAGGACATCTACGGCTGCTTCGTCAAGGACTACGAGCCGGCGCCCTGGTAGCAGACGCCCCCGTCTTGTTGCTCCGAAACCACCGTTTCTGACGCTGCGAGGTGCTGATTCGGTAGTTTCAGGGCAACAAGAGCGCATCAGACCGATGCAGCGTCAGCCGATGTCGCGTCGCTGGAAGCCCCGAATCCCACCTGCCGTCAACGCGATGGCGATGGCCAGCAGGACCAGCAGCGGGGTGATTGAGAGGTCGGCACCGGGCAGCTTGGGCACATTCGCGAACGGTGAGATGCGCAGGACCTTGTCGGGGAGCTGAAGGATCGGCCCCAGCTCACCCAGAACGCCGCAGCCTGCCAGCACTCCCCACGCCAGGACGCTGCGTTCTGGCGCCATACCGATCAGGGCCATGGTCACCCCAGTGAAGACCCACATGGCCGGGACCAGCACGAGCGCTCCGCCCAGGACGGCCCACACCTTGCTCGCGTCCTGGGCGGACACGGCATACGCGCCACCGGCTGACAACCCGACCACGGTCATCAGGATCGGCGGACTGACCACCGCGAGCACCAGGTGGCTGCCCAACAGGCGGGTCCGGGTCACGGCAGTGCCCAGGACCTGTTCGACACGGGTCTCGGTCTCCTCCGAGCGCAGGCGCAGTAGCGCCTGCACCGAGTGGATCGTGGCGATCGTGGCCAGCAGTGGCACGATGGCGGCGAAGAACGCGTCGATCAGCGACTGCCCGCCACCGAGCTTTCGCAGGATCTCCTCGAGCTGTGCGTTGCCCTTGAAGATGTCGAGCACCCCGTTGGCCACCGAGCCGAAAGCGGCGGCGCCGATCGCCATCCCGATGGTCCAGGCGAGCAGCGACCCTCGTTGGAGCCGCCAGGCCAGACCGGCCGCCGTGGACAGCCCTGCTGCGGCGCGCTCTGGGCCAAGGGGGGAGGCACGCAAGCCAGCGCCGAAGTCGCGTCGGCCCTCCAGCCACACTCCCAGCGCGATCAGGGCAACGCCCACGACCAGCGGTATGCCGAGTGCCCACCAACGCTCGCCGGCGAAGGCTCGCGTCTGCTGGGCCCAGCCGATGGGGGACAGCCAGCTCAGCCAGCTCGCTCGCTCCGAGCTGTCCCCGACGGCCCTCAGCAGATAGGCCGCACCGAGGACCGAGACCGCCATTCCCCTTGCCGGGCGGGAGTTTTCGCTGATCTGGGCGGTGATGGCACCGACCCCCGCGAACACGATGCCGCACCCCACGAATCCCAGACCCAGAGCGATGGCGCCGGCCACTTGAGCGTTCTCAGAAATCAGGCCGACGATGACGATCACGGCCAGGGCGACGTTCGCGCCGATGGTGACCAGCAGGGCCGCCGCGAGCGGGGCGTGCCGACCCACCACTCCCGAACGCAACAGCTCCAGGCGCCCGGCCTCCTCCTCCGCGCGGGTGTGCCTGATGACGGCCAGCAGGCTCATCAGCGCGACGAAGGCCGCGGTGGCCCCACCAATCCGCCAGGCGGTGAAGCCACCAGGGCTGGTGAGATCGAACGCCGGCCCGTAAATCGCCCGGAGCGACGTGTTCTGACCCATGGTCTCGCCAAGGCCGAGCCGTGACTGCGGCGTGGGATAGAGCGACTCATAGCCTCCCGCCGTGGCCACTACCTGCGCGCTGATGACCACGATCCAGGCCGGCAACCAGACCCGGTCACGGCGCAGCGCCAGCCGGACCATCGGCCACAACCCGGTCAGTGACCCCCTGAATGCAATGGTCGCGACGGGACGCCGAGGCGCCGTATCACGAGTGGTGGTCAGGGTGCTCACGCCGACTGTTCCCGCGGCGAGGTTTCCACGGCGTAGTGCCTGAGGAAGAGCTCCTCGAGGGTTGGTGGAGCGCTCAGCAACGCACTGACCCCAACAGCGGTGAATCGACTCAGGAGGTCGCCGATGTGGGCCGTGTCGACCTCACAGGTCATTCTGTGTCCCTCGATGACCGGGTCATGAACACCCGTCAAACCCACCAGATCGCTAGGGACGGGCCCCGTCAGCACGGCCTCGACATGAGTTCGGGTGAGGTGTCGGAGCTCGGCCAGGGTCCCTGTCTCGACGGTGTGACCGTCCTTGATGATGCTCACCCGATCACACAGGTGCTCTACCTCGGAGAGGATGTGGCTGGACAGCAGTACGGTCCGGCCACGGGGCCGTTCCTCCTGGATGCACTCGCGAAACACGCTCTCCATCAACGGATCCAGCCCGGCAGTGGGCTCGTCGAGGATCAGCAGCTCAACATCCGAGGCCAGGGCTGCCACCAACGCGACCTTCTGACGATTGCCCTTGGAGTACGCCCGGCCCTTCTTGCGGGGGTCGAGGTCAAAGCGCTCCAGAAGGGTCTTCCGACGCCGTTCGTCCAGGCCACCGCGCAGCCGGCCCAGCAGGTCGATGACCTCACCGCCGGACAGGCTCGGCCACAGGTTGACGTCGCCGGGAACGTAGGCCAGCCGGCGGTGCAGACTCGCGGCGTCGCGCCAGGGGTCGCCGCCGAGCAAAGTGGCCTCACCGGCGTCGGGGTGCAGCAGCCCGAGCAGGACCCTGATCGTGGTGGACTTGCCGGCGCCGTTGGGTCCCAGGAATCCGTGCACCTCGCCGGTCACGACCTCGAGGTCGAGCGCATCCAGAGCCTTGGTTGGGCCGAACGACTTGGTCAGGTGTGAAGCCGTGATCGCTGTCGTCATGCTTGCGACCGTAACGTGTTTCATCCCCTTGTGAACCGGCAGGGCCTCGTCTCGACCGAACACCATCGATCGCGCGAATCTCGTGGGTCAGGAGTCGATTTCGCGCGATCAGCGGTGTCCTGAGTGTTCTCAATGGCTCAACCCGACCGCACGGTGGCGGCCGGCACCTCGCAAGGTCAGGTCCGGCATACCGTCCGTGGTTGGTGAGCCTTTGCCTTGGGAAAGAGAACGGCCCGTTCTCTTTGGGGTGGTAGCCAGGGAATTCGAATCGATAGCCCCCTGTTTGCAAAGCAATCTGGCGAGTATCGCAGGGCGTCGCTGAGCCCGCGAGTCAGATCCATCCAGCGGCTTTCAGTGGTAGTTGGCAAGGTTCTTGTTGCACCTTTGTGCGTCACCGCCACGGCTGAGGGGACGCGCCAGAGACCACCGTAGGGTCGTTGCCGTACTTTTCTGGACTACGGGGGTCTCCGTCCCGAACTTCCCGCAGCCGCAACCATATTGGTGGCTGAGCAAGGGAGGGCGGCAACCAGCCCCGCCAGATGGCGGGTCGCGGCAATGCTGATGCGGGCTTTGATGCGGCACTGATGCTGCGCTGGTTCGGGATCGAACTACCAGGGGATCAGGCGGCGGTGGACTAGGTGCGCTGCGGAGCCTCCGCACGTTCGTTCGGTGCGAGCCCCTGGGGCGTGGTGGGGTCCATGAGGCGAACTCGGCGGGCAATACGACTTTTGGTGGATCCATCGCGTGCCGCTGGGGTGTCAGGTGTAACTGCACTCGTAGGTATCTCGGGTGCCCAAGCAATCTCGATCCAAGGGAAAGTTATCATGGATGGACGACGTAAGGCTCGGGCGATCATGGGCGTCACGGCGGCGTGCGCCTCTTTGGTCGTTGCTCAGGTCACTCCTGCGTTCGCAGCGGCGGGTGGCGCCGGCCACACGGTGACGATGACCACGCACCAGCACGGGACGTGGTCAGAACCAGGTGACACTGACTTCTGCACGGGTGAGTCCGTCACCCCGACGATCACGGGTAACGAGGTGTTCCACGTCACCTACTTCCCAGGCGGGGACGAGGTGTGGGGGACCTTCACGGAGGAGGGTTCGGCGACGTTCCTTCAACCCTCCAGTGGGCTCACCTTCAGCGGCCGTGTGACGGTGTGGGGCAACTTCAACGTGAATAGGCAGAACAGCAACAACACGTTCACCGCGACCTTCAAGGCAACCGCTGTCGACTCTTCCGGTGTGACGCACTACGAGGTCGGTCACCAGGTCATGCATATCGGCTTCAACGCCGCGGACCCCAGCTCGCCGATCGTCAGCTTCGAGAAGATGAACATGACGTGCTCCTGATGGGTTGGGTTGTAGATCCCGGGCGGCAGGGTCGCCTTCGAGGCTGACTGGCTACCCACGACTGGGAAAGGGAATGAGCAGGGTCGAGCGGCAATAGGTCGACAGGGCAGCCCCCGGTTACCGGTCACGTCATGCGAGATCCCCCTCGGTGGCCTGCTGTCGAGGGGGATAATTGACGCTCGGAAGCTACACCGGTCTTTGCGGATTCCTGGTCTGTGGGGATGATGATTGGGCCGAGCTGGGTGCGCGGCGGAGGGCGGGACCGTCCGGCTTGGTCCTCACGACCAGGTACGGCACACCGATCCACCCTCGGAACTTCCAACGCTTCTTCCGGGCCCGGGCGACGAAGCCTGACGTCCCCGTCATCCCGGTGCAACCAACTCGGCGGCCGTGCGCGCCGCTCCTCGTTGCCCTGGACGTCCA
>JAYSQM010000146.1:0-5787 GCA_043721575.1 Phycicoccus sp. | reverse complement strand
GCGCCACCTCCTGGCGCGACGACGATCCCGACGAGGCGACCCGCGCCGAGCTGGACGCCGTGCTGAAGGCCGCTGGGACCGGGGACGCCGCCGCCAGGGCCGACCTGGCCGACCGGTTCGCCGGCCTGCTCGAGTTCGGCACCGCCGGACTTCGTGGCGCCCTGGGCGCCGGCCCCAACCGGATGAACCGCTCAGTGGTGATCCGTGCGGCAGCCGGGCTCACGGCATACCTGCGGGAGACCTCAACCCAACCGCTGGTGGTCATCGGACGTGACGCCAGACACAACTCGGACGTCTTCGCTGAAGACACCGCAGCCGTTGTCGTCGCCGCCGGTGGCCGCGCCATGGTGCTGCCGCGCCCGCTGCCAACTCCGGTGCTGGCCTTCGCGATCCGTCACCTCGGCGCGGACGCCGGCGTCATGGTGACGGCGAGCCACAACCCTGCCCAGGACAACGGTTACAAGGTCTATCTCGGCGACGGCAGCCAGATCGTGCCGCCTTCCGATGCCGATATCGCAGCGCACATCGCGGACGTCGACCTCGTCGCTGACGTGCCTCGAGCGGGCTCCGGTTGGACCACGCTGAACGACGACGTGCTCGAGGCCTATCTCGAGGCTGTGGTATCGGTCGTTGCTCCGGGCGGCGCCCGCGAGCTGAGGGTGGTCCACACCGCCCTGCACGGCGTCGGCAGTGAAGTCGTCGTCGCCGCATTCACCCGTGCCGGTTTCAGCGCCCCCGTCGTGGTCCCGAGTCAGTCCGAACCGGACCCAGAGTTCCCGAGCGTGAGCTTCCCGAACCCCGAGGAACCGGGCGCCATCGACGCGGCCCTGGCACTGGCGGCCCGGGTTCATCCCGATCTCGTCCTGGCCAACGACCCCGACGCCGACCGCTGCGCGGTCGCCGTCCCCGACCCGGCCGCAGCCACGGTGGACCACCCGTCGGGATGGCGGATGTTGCGCGGCGACGAGGTCGGTTCACTGCTCGGGGCGCACATTCTGTCTCGCGGAGTCAGCGCCGACGCCGTCTTCGCCAACTCGATCGTGTCCTCCCGGCTGCTGGCAGCCATGGCTGCGGACGCCGGGATCCGGCACGAGGCGACCCTGACCGGGTTCAAGTGGATCTCGCGAGTGGCCGGGCTGCGCTACGGCTATGAGGAGGCGCTCGGGTACTGCGTCGACCCCCACCATGTGCGCGACAAGGACGGCGTCAGTGCAGCGTTGATGTTGGCCGAGATGGCAGCGGGCCTGCGGGCACAGAGTCGTTCACTGCTCGACGTCCTGGACGACCTGTCGGTCACCCACGGGGTCCACGCCACCGACTCCTTCGCCGTCCGGGTTGACGACCTGAGCCTCATCAACACCTTGATGTCCCGGCTCCGGCAGCAGCCGCCAACCGACGTGGGCGGCGTCCCGGTCGCCCGGATCGACGATCTGGCCGAGGGCTCGGACCAGCTGCCGCCCACGGACGGGCTGCGCTACTACCTCGAGGACGAGAGTCGGGTGATCGTGCGCCCGAGCGGGACCGAGCCCAAGCTCAAGGTCTATCTCGAGGTCATCGTCGCGGTCGAGGTGTCATCAGGTCTGGTTGCTGCCCGGGCAGAGGCCGCGGGCCGGTTGGGCCGGGTAGGTGCCTCGATGCGCGGGTTGACCGCGCTGTGACCTTGCCGGTCAGGTCAGCGAAAGGGCCGCGACGGTCGCGGCGGACACGACCAGCAGGGCGAGGACCAGCGGCACCCAGGTGATCCGCACCTGGCCGTCGGACGCAGCCACGAGTGCTCCCTGCGCGACGGCTTCGGCATACTCCTGCCTGGCCTGTTCGATCGTCCGGGCGACCATCGAGGCGGTGACCTTCGGAGCAGGCGTGGACGACTGAGCGCCGGCCCTGGCGTACTTGTCGAGCCGCCCGGGCAGCATCGCGAACATGCCACCGGAGGCACCCTTGGGACGCTCGACCTGGGAGGAGATGGCCCAGGCCGTGTAGCCCCGATCCCCCACGAAAACCTTGAGGTTCCAACGGAACTCAATGTCGGTCACCCGCACCCACGGTATGTGGACGTCCCTGACGACGTTACGAACGGTCACGCCCTCGTCATCGAGCAGGACCGCCGGCCGAACGAATACCGACCACGCGAACGCCAGCCCGAAGAGCACCCACGAGGCGAACAATGGCTGCGGGTCGTCCGCCCAGTGTCGGGCCAGGGACACGAGCAGCAGCAAACCGGTGACGGCACACACCGCCGCCAACGCCAACGGTGAACGTTGGCGGAACACGTGCTGCGTCGTCGAGGTCCTGGTGCCCATCAATGTCCTTGTGCTGTCGCCGGTCTCGACGTGACTCATGGCGATCCATCACGTCTCATCTGGAAGAGCATAGGCGGATAGACTCCGGCGGTGAGTTCCTCCACGGCTACTGCCAGCGCGCGCGAACTTCTTGGAGTGGGAGCGCTGACCAACGCCTCGTTGACGAGGTGGTTGCACGGGCTGCCTGGTGTGGACCATGTCGGCGCAGACGCCAGGGCAGCAGGGTTGGGCACCCGCTCCATCAAGACCACGTCCAAGGCCTGGGCCATCGACACGGCGATCAGCATGATCGACCTGACGACGCTGGAGGGTGCCGACACCGAGGGCAAGGTGCGCTCGCTGTGCGCCAAGGCGATGAGCCCGGACCCCGGTGACCCGACCACCCCCCATGTCGCAGCCGTTTGTATCTACAACGACCTGGTCCCGGTGGCCGTGGATGCTCTCAAGGGCAGCAACATTCACGTTGCTGCCGTGGCGAGCGCTTTCCCCTCCGGTCGCGCCACGATGACGGTCAAGCTCACCGACACCCGCGACGCCGTCACGGCGGGCGCGCACGAGATCGACATGGTCATCGACCGCGGAGCCTTCCTGTCCGGGCGGTACCTCCAGGTGTTCAACGAGATCGCGGCCATCAAGGAGGAGTGCGCGCGGGGCGCGGCGAACGGGGCTCCTGCGCACCTGAAGGTCATCTTGGAGACCGGCGAGCTCGTGACCTATGACAACGTGCGGCGCGCCTCGTGGCTGGCGATGCTGGCGGGCGCGGACTTCATCAAGACCTCGACGGGCAAGGTGGCCCCCGCGGCGACCCTTCCCGTGACGATGATCATGCTCGAGGCCGTGCGCGACTGGCGCGTGCTGACCGGAACCCAGATCGGGGTGAAGCCGGCTGGTGGGATCAGGACCACCAGGGACGCGATGAAGTACCTGGTGCTGGTCAACGAGATCGCCGGTGACGACTGGATCGACCCGGACTGGTTCCGTTTCGGAGCCTCCGGCCTGCTCAATGACCTTCTCCTGCAACGGCAGAAGCTGGCCAGCGGCCACTACTCCGGTGCCGACTACGTGACGATCGACTGAGCAGAGGAGCAGAGACAGACCATGGCCAAGTTCGAGTACGCACCGGCGCCCGAGTCGCGCGCGATCGTCAACATCCGCCCGTCCTACGGGCTGTTCATCGGCGGCGAGTTCGTCGAGTCGAAAGACGGATCAACGTTCAAGACCATCAGCCCGTCCTCCGAGGAGGTCCTGGCCGAGGTCACCGAGGCCGGCGAGGCCGATGTCGACAGGGCGGTGCGGGCTGCCCGCAAGGCCTTTGACGGGCCGTGGGGTCGATTGTCCGGCGCCGATCGCGGCAAGTACCTCTTCCGTATCGCGCGCATCCTGCAGGAGCGCGCACGGGAGTTCGCTGTGCTGGAGAGCCTGGACAACGGCAAGCCGATCAGGGAGTCGCGCGACGTCGACATCCCGCTGGCCGCGGCGCACTTCTTCTACCACGCAGGCTGGGCCGACAAGCTCGACTACGCAGGTCTGTCTGGTGGCACGGGACAACCTCCGAGACCTCTTGGCGTCGTGGGCCAGGTGATTCCGTGGAACTTCCCGCTGATGATGCTGTCGTGGAAGATCGCACCAGCACTGGCTGCGGGAAACACCGTCGTCCTCAAACCGTCCAAGACCACACCGCTGACCGCTCTGCTGTTCGCCGAGGTCTGCCAGCAGGCAGACCTGCCGGCAGGGGTGGTCAACATCCTCACCGGTACCGGCCGGACCGGAGCCCACCTGATCCGCCACGCCGGCGTCGACAAGATCGCCTTCACCGGATCGACCGAAGTGGGCAAGGACATCGCCCGCGCCATCGCCGGGACCCGCAAGCGGGCGACTCTCGAGCTCGGCGGCAAGGCGGCCAACATCGTCTTCGACGACGCCGCCATCGACCAGGCGGTCGAGGGAATCGTCAACGGGATCTTCTTCAACCAGGGCCACGTCTGCTGCGCCGGCTCCCGGCTGCTCGTGCAGGAGAACGTCGCCGATGACGTGATCATCCGGCTCAAGCGCCGCTTGCAGACCCTGCGCGTGGGCGACCCGCTGGACAAGAACACCGACGTCGGCGCCATCAACTCCGCAGCGCAGCTGGCCCGGATCCGCGAGCTGACGGCGATCGGGGAGGCCGAGGGTGCCACCCGGTGGAGCGCGCCGTGTGAGCTGCCGGAGCGCGGATTCTGGTTCGCCCCAACGATCTTCACCGGCGTGTCCCAGGCTCACCGGATCGCCCAGGAAGAGATCTTCGGGCCGGTGCTGTCGGTGCTGACGTTCCGCACTCCCCAGGAGGCGATCGCCAAGGCCAACAACACGCCGTACGGGCTCTCCGCCGGGGTGTGGACCGAGAAGGGCTCCCGGATCCTGTGGATGGCCGACCAGCTGCGCGCCGGGGTGGTCTGGGCCAACACGTTCAACCGCTTCGACCCGACCTCTCCGTTCGGCGGCTACAAGGAGTCCGGCTACGGCCGTGAGGGTGGCCGCCACGGCCTGGCGGCCTACGTCACGACGGGAACGACCCGATGAGCCCCACCGCGACCCGGCGCAACGCCGCAACTCGAGGCAACGCCGCAACTCGAGGCAACGCCGCCCCGGAGCAGCGCATCGAGGTGCGCAAGACCTACAAGCTCTACATCGGTGGGGCGTTCCCGCGTAGCGAGTCCGGTCGCACCTACGAGGTCAGCGACAGCCGCGGAGGGTTCCTGGCCAACGCCGCGATGGGCTCCCGCAAGGACGCCCGCGACGCCGTTGTGGCCGCCCGCGCGGCCTTCGGGAAATGGGCCACGGCAACGGCATACAACCGCGGCCAGGTGCTCTATCGCGTAGCCGAGCTGATGGAGGGTCGCCGCGCACAGTTCGCCGCGGAGGTCGCCGCGGCGGAGGGGCTCACGCCCGCCCGCGCGGACAAGGTCGTCTCCCAGGCCATCGACCGGTGGGTCTGGTACGCCGGGTGGTCGGACAAGATTGCCCAGGTCCTGGGTGCGGTCAACCCGGTCGCCGGCCCGTACTTCAACATCTCCGCGCCCGAGCCCACCGGGGTGGTCGCCGCCCTTGCGCCGCAACGCTCCTCACTGCTCGGCCTAGTCTGCGTGCTCGCCCCGATCGTGGTCAGCGGCAACACCGCAGTGGTCCTGACCAGCGAGCACCGGCCGCTGCCCGCGGTAACGCTCTCGGAGGTCCTGGCGACCTCTGACGTGCCCGCGGGCGTCATCAACCTGATTACCGGACGCACAGCCGAGGTCGCACCGTGGCTGGCCTCCCACCAGGACGTCAACGCCATCGACCTGGCCGGTGCCGCCGACGCCGACAACCTGGCGTGGGCAGACCTCGAACACGCGGGCGCTGAGAACCTCAAGCGCGTCCTGCGCCCGGCCGGCAACGGCGCGGACGCGGTTGAGCCGGACTGGTCGCGCACGCCGGACCTGACCCGGATCACGGCCTTCCTGGAGACCAA
>JAYSQM010000145.1:0-35660 GCA_043721575.1 Phycicoccus sp. | reverse complement strand
TCGGCCTGCGGCATCGTCAGGGCCTTCTTCAGCGCCTTGTAGCCGTCGTGCTTCTCATAGGTCGCCAGCGTCCAGGACTGGGGGTCATCCCAGAACCTGGTGAGGATCGGGGTCAGCTGCGCGCTCACTTCTTCGCCTTCCCGTTCTGGGCCTGGGCCTGGGCCTGGGCGACCTTGAGGCCCTCCAGCGAGGCCGGACCCGCGCCGACGCCCTCGTCGGCCAGGCCGTCGTGGAAACCGGCCAGGACCCGTGAGACCGCCTTGAAGCTACAGACCTTGGACGGACCGCGGGTGGGGACCACCGGGGCGCCGGAGCGCAGGTCGTCGACGAGCTGGTTGGTGGACTCGGGCGTCTGGTTGTCGAAGAACTCCCAGTTGGCCATCACCACGGGCGCGTAGTCACAGGCTGCGTTGCACTCGATCCGCTCGAGCGTGACCAGGCCGTCGGCCGTGGTCTCGTCGTGACCAATGCCCAGGTGTTCGCTGACGGAGTCCCAGATCTGGTCGCCGCCCATGATCGCGCACAGCGTGTTGGTGCAGACGCCCACGGTGTACTCGCCGTTGGGGTGGCGCTTGTACTGCGTGTAGAAGGTCGCGACGCCACTCACCTCGGCACCCGTGAGGCCCAGCAGGTCAGCGCACAGGTCGATGCCCCGGGGGGCAACGTAGCCGTCGACGGACTGCACGAGGTGCAGCAGCGGCAGAAGGGCGGAGCGCTTCTGCGGGTAGCGGGCGAGGATCCGCTCTGCGTCGGCCCGCAGGGCGGCCAGGACGTCGCCGGTGTAGGCCCCGGTGTCCGGTGAGGGCACCACACCGTAGTTCGGCTCAGCGTCGGTGTGCATCACCGGTCCACGCCTCCCATCACGGGGTCGATCGACGCGACGGCAACGATGACGTCGCCGATCTGGCCGCCTTCGCAGATCGCGGCCGTGGCCTGGAGGTTGTTGAACGACGGGTCACGGAAGTGCACGCGGTAGGGGCGGGTGCCACCGTCGGAGACCAGGTGCACCCCGAGCTCGCCCTTGGGCGACTCAATGGCGACATAGGCCTGGCCGGCCGGGACGCGGAAACCCTCGGTCACCAGCTTGAAGTGGTGGATCAGGGACTCCATCGAGGTGCTCATGATCTCGCGGATGTGGTCCAGGCTGTTGCCCATCCCGTCGCTGCCGATGGCCAGCTGGGCCGGCCACGCGATCTTCTTGTCCTCGACCATGACCGGGCCGGGGGTGTTCTGCAGCCTGTCCGCGGCCTGCTCGGCGATCTTGAGCGACTCGTACATCTCGTCGATGCGGATCCGCAGTCGGCCGTAGGCGTCGCAGGTGTCGCGCACCGGCACGTCGAACTCGTAGTGCTCGTAACCGCAGTACGGGTCGGACTTGCGCAGGTCGTGCGGCAGACCGGTCGCGCGCAGCATCGGACCGGTGATGCCCAGGGCCATGCAGCCGGTCAGATCGAGGTAGCCGACGCCAACCATGCGCCCCTTGACGAGAGGGTTCTCGTTGAGCAGGAGCTCGAGCTCGCCGATGCCACGACGGACCAGTGGAATGGTGTCGCGGATCTTGTCGATGGCGCCCGGGGGCAGGTCCTGCGCCACGCCACCGGGGCGGACGTAGCCGTGGTTCATCCGCAGGCCGGTGATCATCTCGAAGATCGCCAGGATGCGCTCACGCTCACGGAAGCCGATCGTCATGATGGTGGTCGCACCCATCTCCATGCCGCCGGTGGCCAGGGCCACCAGGTGGGAGGTGACGCGGTTGAGCTCCATCATGAGCACGCGGATGATGCTGGCGCGCTCGGGGATCTGGTCGGTGATGCCGAGCAGCTTCTCAACAGCCAGGCAATAGGCGCTCTCGTTGAACAGCGGCGCGAGGTAGTCCATGCGGGTGCAGAACGTCACGCCCTGGGTCCAGTTACGGAACTCCATGTTCTTCTCGATACCGGTGTGCAGGTAGCCGATGCCCGCCCGGGTCTCGGTGACGGTCTCGCCGTCGAGCTCGAGGATGAGGCGCAGGACGCCGTGCGTCGAGGGGTGCTGCGGGCCCATGTTGACGACGATCCGCTCCTCGTGGAGGGCGGATGCCTCATCGACGATGGCGTCCCAGTCGCCGCCGATCGCGTTGTAGACGTGGGCGCCCTCGGAGTCCTTGGCGTCAGCCACCGACGTGGCGTAGATGTCGCGGGTCTGTTCGGTCATCAGCTGTACGACCTCCGCTGGTCCGGCGGCGCGATGGTGGCGCCCTTGTACTCCACAGGGATGCCGCCAAGGGGATAGTCCTTGCGCTGCGGGTGACCGGGCCAGTCGTCCGGCATCAGGATTCGGGTCAAGGCTGGGTGGCCGTCGAACTCGATACCGAACATGTCCCAGGTCTCGCGCTCGTGCCAGTCGTTGGCCGGGTAGACCTCGACGATCGAGGGAATGTGACGGTCATCGTCGGGGCAGGTGACCTCGAGGCGAATTCGCCTGCCACCATTGGTGATCGAGAGCAGGTGATAGACGGCGTGCAGCTCGCGGCCGGTCTCGTGCGGGTAGTGGACACCGGAGACGCCGGTGCACATCTCGAAGCGCAGCGAGGGGTCGTCACGCAGCGCGCGGGCGACGCCCACGAGGTGCTCGCGGGCGACGAAGACGGTCATCTCGCCGCGGTCGACCACGACCCGCTCGATGGCCTGCGAGTATGACGCGTTGCCACCGTCGAGGGCGCGCTGCAGATGGTCGGCGACCTCGTCGTAGTACCCGCCGTAGGGGCGGACAGCGGCAGCCGGGAAGAGCACGGGGACCACCAGGCCGCCATACCCGCTGGTGTCGCCTGTGCCGGAGGCACCGAACATGCCCTGTCGCGAACCCATCACCACTGGCTCGGGCGTCGCTCCAACCGGGGCCGGGAGGTTCTCGGGCTGTGCAGAGTCGCTGGTGCCCTCGATCCCTGTCGACGTCATGCGAGCAGACCCTTCATCTGGTGCGTCGGCGTTGCGGCCAGAGCGGCGGCCTCGGCTGCCCGGGCGGCAGCGACCCGGTTGACGCCGAGCGGGGTGTTCTGGATCTGCTCGTGCAGTGTGATGATCGCGTTGAGCAGCATCTCGGGCCGTGGCGGGCAGCCCGGCAGGTAGACGTCGACCGGGACGATGTGGTCGACCCCCTGCACGATGGCGTAGTTGTTGAACATGCCGCCGGAGCTGGCGCAGACGCCCATCGAGATCACCCACTTGGGCTCGGGCATCTGGTCATAGACCTGCCGCAGGACGGGGGCCATCTTCTGGCTGACCCGACCGGCCACGATCATCAGGTCGGCCTGGCGCGGCGTGGCGCTGAAGCGCTCCATGCCGAACCTGGCGATGTCGTAGTCAGGCGTGCCGACGGCCATCATCTCGATGGCACAGCAGGCCAGACCGAACGTCGCCGGCCAGACCGAGCTCTTGCGCATGTAGCCCGCGAGCTGCTCGACCGTGGTCAGCAGAAAGCCGGCGGGAATTTTCTCTTCGATACCCATTGCTCAGTCCCTACTCAGTCCCACTCGAGTCCGCCACGACGCCACACATAGGCGTAGGCAACGAACACCGTGATGATGAACAGCACCATCTCGACCAGCGCGAACAGCCCCAGCTTGTTGAAGGCCACCGCGAACGGGTAGAGGAAGACGCCTTCAATGTCGAAGACGATGAAGAGCATCGCGGTCAGGTAGTACTTGATGGGCACCTTGCCGCCGCCGAAGGCCTGGGGCGTGGCCTCGATGCCGCATTCGTAGGCCTCGAGCTTGGCGCGGTTGTAACGCTTCGGCCCGGCGAGCGCACCGGCGACGACGGAGAAGACGGCGAAGCCGCCGCCGATCGCGGCCAGGAACAACAGGGGAACGTACTGGTTCGTCATCGGGGCGCGCTCCCCTTTCGGTTGCTGATCTGCCTGGTGTGCTGCGTCACGTGAGTCTGTCGAGAGAGCGCGCCGATGGCGAGGCCAAGGCACGCCGGGAACATCAGGTCCTTCTCAAGCGGTCCAATCCTAAAGGCGGCGCGCAGGCTCATGCCGCCGGGGCCATCTTCGACAGCGCGTTGATCAGACGGTCACCAGCGTCGCCGCCGTGCGGCTCGGCCAGGTTGGCCATGACCTTGAGCAGGAACTTCATCATCGTGGTATGTGGCAGGCCGTACTTCACCGCCAGACGCATGATCTCGGGGTTACCGATCATCTTGGCAAAGCCGCGGCCCAGCGTGTAGTACCCGCCGAGCGCATCCTTCATCACTCGCGGGTAGGACTGCAGGACCCTCTCGCGGCCGGCGTCGGTCTGGCGGGCGAACGCCTGGGCGATGACCTCGGCGGCCAGGCGGCCGGACTCCATGGCGTAGGCGATGCCCTCGCCGTTGAACGGGTTGACCATGCCACCGGCGTCACCGACCAGGAGCAGGCCCTGGTCGTAGAGCGGCTGACGGTTGAAGCCCATCGGCAGCGCCGCACCGCGGACCGGACCGGTCATGGTCTGGTCGTTGTAGGTCCACTCCGCCGGCATCGTGTCGACCCAGCGCGACAGGACGTCCTTGTAGTCGACCTTGCCGAACGCCGCTGAGGTGTTGAGGATGCCCAGGCCCACGTTGGAGGTGCCGTCACCGACACCGAAGATCCAGCCGTAGCCGGGTAGCAATATCTTCTCGCCGGCGTCGTTCTTCGACCACAGCTCGAGCCAGGACTCGAGGTAGTCGTCGTCGTGGCGCGGGCTCGTGTAGTAGGTGCGGACGGCGACACCCATCGGCCGGTCGTCGCGCTGGGGCCGGTTCATCGACAGGCTCAGACGGCTGGAGTTGCCGTCGGCGGCGACCACGAGGGGTGCACGGAACTCCAGCAGGTCAGCTCCGACAGGGCGGCCACCAGCATCCATCGCCTTGGCCTTGACACCGATGATGGCGCCGGTGCGCTCATCCAGGACGGGGCCGGTCACGTTGGTGGACTCGCGCAGACGCGCGCCGTGCTTGACCGCGTGCCTGGCCAGGATGTCGTCGAAGTCCTGCCGGGTGCGCACCAGGCCGTATGGCGGGAAGCTCGCCAGATCTGGCCACGGGAGCTGCAGCCGCATGCCGCCTCCGATGATGCGCAGACCGTGGTTCTTGATCCAGCCATCTTCCGCTGGCGTGGGGATGCCGAGGGTGACCAGCTCGCGTACAGCCCGGGGAGTCAAGCCGTCGCCGCACACCTTCTCGCGCGGGAAGGCCGTCTTCTCCAACAGCAGAACGTCGAGCCCGGCCATTGCCAGATATGCCGCGGTGGCCGATCCGCCTGGCCCCGCGCCGACGATGATGACGTCAGCATCGGTGGTGCTATTGATGACTCTCGGACTCACAGGGGGCCTCGCCATGGTGATTGCTGCGGTGCTGACAACGGGCTGGCAGCGCTTGTGAAGATCTTCACGAACTCGCCGAAACTCTACCTTGCTCCCGACCGGACACCTCCCCGACACCGTTGTGCGCCCTCGGAAGGCCTCAGACAGTGCCGGAGCGGTGTTCGGATGGGAGATGGGTGGGTGTCGAGGCCGCCTTGGTGGCGCGATGCAGCGCCACGATGCCACCGGACAGGTTGCGCCACGCCACGTTCTGCCATCCCGCTCGGGTGATCAGACCCGCCATACCTGCCTGGTCCGGCCAGGCCTGGATCGACTCCGCGAGGTAGACGTAGGAGTCGGGGTTGGAGCTGATCTTGCGCGCGATCGGCGGCAGTGAGCGGATCAGGTAGCCCGAGTAGACCGTGCGGAACGCCTTGTTCCTCGGGTGGCTGAACTCGCAGATGACGAGCGAGCCCCCGGGCTTGGTGACGCGCAGGAACTCCTCGAGCGCCGCGCTGGTGCCCACGACGTTGCGCAGCCCGAACGACATGGTGACCGCGTCGAAGGAGTCGTCGGCGAACGGCAGTCTGAGCGCGTCCGCGGCAGTGAAGCCGAGATCTGGCCGGCGCCGGTTGCCGACCCGCAGCATTCCCAGCGAGAAGTCGGCGGGCACGACATTCACGCCGGCGTCCGCGAACGGCTCGCTGCTGGTGCCGGTGCCTGCCGCGATGTCCAGGACCGTGTCACCGCGCTTGGCGTTGACCGCCTCACGCACGAGCCTGCGCCAGCGGCGATCCTGGCCCAGGGACAGCACGTCGTTGGTCAGGTCGTACTTCGCGGCGACGTCGTCGAACATCGCCGCGACGTCACTGGGTCGCTTGTCGAGGCTGGCGCGGGTCATGGCTCCATCCTCGCTGATCATGGTTCGCGCCACGACGGCAGCGGGCCGTGCGGTTCCGCTGCGTGACGGTCGTAGGCTTGCTGGTCGTGACCTCCTTGCGGCAACCCGAGCAGACTCGACCTGATCCGTCGGCTGCGCCTGTGCCCGCGATGGTGGCGCGCACGGTAGCGATCGACGACCCGGGCGCATTGTTGTCGTTGCTGCCCGAGACCGTCTCCCCCGACCAGGTGTCGTCGTGGGTGCGCCGCGGCGAAGGACTCGTCGGCTGGGGCCGAGCGCTGGAGTTCAGGGGGAGCGGGCCGGGCCGGTTTGCCGAGGCCCAGGCGTGGTGGCACTCGGTCGTGGACCACGCCGTCGTTCGGGATGACGTGAATCTGCCGGGCACCGGACCGGTGGTGTTCGGCTCCATCTGCTTCTCGCCTGACTCCTCCGCCGGTGCCGCGCTGGTGGTGCCCGAAGTCATTGTGGGGCAACGGGATTCGCGATGGTGGCTGACGACGATCGGGGTCGACTCGCACCTGCCGGGCACTCTGATCCCGTCAGTGGCTCCGCCTCCGGTCTCACCCGAGGACGTGAGGTTCGCCGACGGCGCGCTCTCGGGGGCGCAGTGGTCGGCGGTCGTTGCCCGTGCCGTCGGACGTATCAACGCCGGCGAGATGGACAAGGTGGTCCTCGCGCGCGACCTCGCGGTGGACGCAAGCTCCGCGATCGACCCACGCTGGCTGCTGCAGCGTCTGGCCGAGCGCTACGACAACACCTGGGTATTCGCGGTCGACGGGCTGGTGGGTGCCACGCCCGAGATGCTCGTGAAGCTGGAGAAGGGCTTGGTCACCTCGCGGGTCCTGGCCGGGACCATCCGTCGCACCGGGGACGACGAACACGACCTGGCCCTGGCGGCCTCCCTGGCCCGGTCCTCCAAGGACCTCGAGGAGCACGAGTACGCCGTTCGCTCCGTGGCCAAGGCCCTGGCGCCGCATTGTTCGTCGATCAATGTTCCGGAGTCGCCGTTCGTCCTGCACCTCTCCAACGTCATGCATCTGGCGACGGATGTCGCCGGTGTCCTGACCGACCACGCGACCTCGCTGACCCTTGCCGCCTCGCTGCACCCGTCGGCAGCCGTGTGCGGGACGCCGACGCCCATCGCCGATGCAGCGATCAGCGAGCTCGAGCAGATGGACCGTGGACGGTATGCCGGCCCCGTCGGTTGGATGGACGCCGCTGGGGACGGTGAGTGGGGAATCGCATTGCGGTGCGGGGCTTTTGACGCCGTCGACCCGAGTCGGATGCGACTGTTCGCGGGGTGCGGCATCGTCGCCGGGTCCGTCCCGGCGTCCGAGCTGGCGGAGTCAGACGCCAAGTTCGTGCCGATGCGGGACGCCCTCACCGCCAGCTGAGCCGACTGACAGGCCAAAAAGCGCTTGCGCCCCCATGCTGCGCCAGCGAGGCTCTCCGGATGACCACCTCCATCGTGCCCCTCACCGCTGCGGACAGGCAGCGGCTGCTGGATGTCGACCTGGCCGCGTTCTTCTTCGACCCGAACGCGCACCCGGTCGACGTCGTCACGAGCCACTTCGACTGGGCGCGCACGTTCGGCGCCACCCGCGAAGGGTCGGATGAGCTGGCAGGCGTCTATACGTCATACGACATGGCTGTGACGGCCCCCGGGCCGCTGGACGCGCTGACGCGGGTGCCGATGGCAGGGTTGTCGTGGGTGTCCGTGCACCCCGACCATCGTCGCCGCGGCGTCCTGTCCGAGATGATCACCCACCACTTCGGCCGGCTGCACGAGGAAGGTGCCTCCCTGAGCGGGTTGCATTCGGCCGAGGTCCCGATCTATAGACGGTTCGGCTACGGCGTCAGCTCGGTTGAGCTGAATCTGGAGCTCGAGCGCGGCACCGTCTTCACCGCACCGTCGCTGGAAGATGCTGCGGGCCGCGTCACGACCCGGTTCGTCGCGGCGGACTCCGACGACGCAGCCCGGATGGTCCATGACCTCCAACTACGTTGCGCCGACATCACATTGGGCGCAGTGACCCGGCCGGAGCGGATGGCCCGACCGCTGTTCGTCGACCTGCCATTGACCCGTCAGGGACGCGAGCCATGGCAGGTGCTCCTTGCCCACGTCGATGGCCAGCCTGCGGGTTATGCGCTGTTCAGTCGCAAACCCAGGTGGAAGGACGGCAGCGCCAAGGGCACGGTCGCCGTGTCCGAGCTCGCGGCCTCAGATCCCGGGACTCTGCTGGCCCTGGCTCGACGGCTCGTGGACTTCGACCTGACCGCCTCGATCACCATCGGTGGCCGCGGGGCCGATGACCCACTGCTGTGGTGGGCCGGCGGTCCGCGGGCGCTGGGCGTCAAGAGCTACGACTCATTGTGGCTGCGGCTGATCGACGTCGACGCGGCGCTGACGGCGCGTGGCTACTCCAGCGCCTGCGACGTCGTTCTGGATGTCGTCGACCCCACCTGCCCGTGGAACCATCGCGCATGGCGGTTGGTAGTTGGCGAGGATGGTGTGGCCACATGCCAGCCCACAACGGACGACGCCGATGTGCGACTCCCTGTCCAGGCGCTGGGCGCCGCCTACCTGGGGTCCAGAAGCCTTGCCACACAAGCAGATCAGGGTCTGGTCACCGAGCTGACGCCCGGCTCGCTGCGACTACTCTCGCGGGCCATGAGCTGCGACCGCGGGCCGGTGGGAGCCATCGCGTTCTAGCGCAGGGCCTTGCCCCACCACGACTTCGCTGGCTTGGCGGGCACTTGGCTGAGGGCAGGGCCCCAGCGATGTGCCCTCAGCCTGCGCGAAGTGGCGCATCCTGGCTAGCGCAGGGCCTTTGCCGCGGCCGCCCGCAGTCGGGCGTGCAGGTCCCGGTGTCCGGAGCGGTCAACCCGCACCTCGACGACGCGGAGGCCGTCGGGGCGCTGCCTGACGAGGCCGCTGAGCTCCGCGGCGGTTGAGGCCAGCGTGTGGTTCACGCCATGTGCACGACAGATGTCGACGATGGAGGCACCCGTTGGCGTACCGAAGACGCGTTCGAAATCCATTGACCTGTTTGGCCTCCCGGGCTCCAGCAGGGTGAAGATGCCACCACCGTCGTCGTTGCTGACGAGGATGGTCAGGTCCGGCTGTGGCTCGTGCGGACCGATGAGCAGACCGTTGCTGTCGTGCAGGAACGTCAGGTCGCCCATCAGCGCGTATGCCGGTCGTCCAGGCTGGGCGAGTGCGAGGCCGATGGCTGTCGACACGCAACCATCGATGCCAGCCAGTCCGCGGCTGGCCACGACGGTGAGCGTTGCGCTTCTCGCAGACGGCAACATGGCCAGGTCGACATCGCGGGCCGAGTTGGAGGAACCCACGAACAGCGTTGCGTCGGAAGGCAGTTCGGCCAGGACGGTAGCCGCGATGGCCAACCCGCTCGGCCATGCCTGCTCAACGATCGCCTCGGCGGCCTTGGCGACCAGCCCGCCCGCATCGGCCCACTGCTGCGCCCACTGCTCGTCCACCCGTCGGCCGTTCGGAATGGACGCCGTCACGGCCGCGAACGGGTGAACGATCGATGCGACGTGCGACGGGTCAGGCCAGCTTGACTGCGCTGCAACGATCTCCACCGTGACCCCCGGGTTGCGCAGGAGAGCGCTCACCGCGCGTGAGAGCGTGACCCGCCCGACGACCAGGACCCGCTGGGGCAGATACTGTTCCAGCCATTGACCGGCGGTGAGCAACAGGGGACCGTGCGGGACCAGGGCGCTGCGGTCGTACGCGCCGAACGGCTCAGCGATGACCGGCCAGCCAGCAGTCCGGGCGAGCGCCATCACCTCGCCTGCCATGGCCGGATCGGGCAGGTCACCCAGCAGGACAAGGGTTCTGGGAATAGACGCCAAGCACTCGCCCTGACGGCTCGCCGGTTGGACCCTGACCCAGGGGGCCGCCTCATCACGGCCGTCGAGGCTTTCGGGCCATCCGCCGACGGAGCCGACATCGGGCACCAGCGGCTCACGCAGGGGAACGTTGAGATGGACCGGACCGGCGTCGGGCCCCCTCACCCCGATGGCTGCCGCATGGAGCCGAGCCACGACCGACCGCCATACCGCGTTCTGGCCCTCGCGGCTCTCCGGTGCGCCGAACTCGTGGAACATCCGGACCGCAGCACCGAACAGGTGGCCCTGGTCGGTGGTCTGGTTCGCTCCGGTCCCCTGAAGCTCCGATGGACGGTCGGCGCTGACGATGATCAACGGCACCGCGGCGTGGCTGGCCTCAAGCACGGCTGGATGGAGGTTGGCGACCGCGGTTCCGGACGTGGTGAACACCGGCACCGGCACGCGCGTTAGCTTGGCCAGGCCCAGGGCCAGGAAGGCGGCGGAGCGTTCGTCGACACGGACATGCAGCCGGAGACGGCCGGCACGGTCCGCCTCCTGCAGGGCATACGCGAACGGGGCAGAGCGGGATCCGGGACAGAGGACGGCCTCCCGGACTCCGTGGCGGACCAGCTCGTCCACCACAACCGTGGCCAGAGCGGTCGACGGATTCACGCTCGCGATCCTGCCACACCTCGCAAACCTAGGGAGTGTGCACGCCTCCACCCCACAAACCCGGGGAGTGTGCACGACTGCATCCCGCGAGCCTGGGAAGAATGCTTCAAATAGCCGGATTGCGCTGTGCCCCAAAGTGTTTTACCGCATCAGCACCAGCAGTCAAGGCAGCCTGAAGAGCCTCACGGCGGCCGACTCCTGCGACCAGTGCGGCACTCAGAGCACCACAGAACGCGTCACCCGCGCCGGTGGTGTCGAGTACCTCGAACGCATCGACCACCGGCCCGGTCAGCTGGTCGCCATCCCACGCCGCGCCCGCCGCGCCAAACGTCACCACCAACGACGCTGGCAGTGCCTCCGAGTCGGCCAGCAACAGGGCTTCGTGCTCGTTGACCACCAACGGGTCGGCAAGGGCGACGACGTCAGGTGGCAGCGCGGCATACGGCGACAGGTTCAGGATGACCCGAGCACCCCTGGCCGACGTGCGCCGTACTGCGGCGGTGACCACCTCAAGCGGGACCTCCAGCTGCAGCAGCACGACGTCGCCGGGCCCGACGGACTCCAGAACCTCGAGGTCATCGACCGCGAGCGCGGCATTGGCGCCAGCGACAACGACGATCGAGTTCTCGCCCGCTTCGTCAACGGTGATCAGGGCATGACCCGTGGGGCAGTCAGGCTGGACGCGGATGGCAGCGACGTCAATACCCAGAGCCAACAGCCTAGTGACATAGGCAGATCCGGCCTCGTCCGACCCGACACGGGCGACCATGACGACCGCGGCACCCGCCGCCGCAGCTGCTACGGCCTGGTTGGCGCCCTTGCCACCTGCCAACCGCTCGGGGCCACTGCCCAGGACGGTTTCGCCGGGCTTCGGATGTCGCTCGACGCGCGTCACCAGGTCGATGTTGAGCGGCCCGACCACGACGACCCGTCCCATCAGCCAGTCCCGTCGTTCACGGTTCGCAACAACAGCGCGATGTTGGTCAGAGGAGCCAACGGCACCAGTGTGATTCGACCAGCTGGTTCCCCGTTTGCCGCTCGGCTCAGCAGACCTCGCAGCAGCTCGACCGCGTGCTGCCCGTCCGGGTGACGGTCGTCGGGGTGACGACCGGACCAGGGCCAGCCGAGGTCCGCCATACCGTCGTGACCGTGAGCGTGCCTGGCATCCCTGGCCGGCTCGATCAGCGGCCTGGGGGCGCCGCGGGCGACCTGGACATCCGGGAGGCCGGCGATGTCGAGCACCTTCGAGGTGTTGCTGACGACGTTGTCGACGCTGGCGTTGCCACCGACACAGGTCACCGCGCGAAGGTCCACATCCGGGTGCAGGTCGGCCAACAGCAGGGCACAGGCGTCATCAACACCGGTGTCGACATCGAGGATGATCGGCAGGGGCTCGGTCATGCCTGGACCAGGGTCACCGGCATCGAGGAGTCGGCGGGGAGGTCGAGGGCCGATGCAGCCCGACCCCTGGCCATCATCTGGGCACCCAGAGCGGCCACCATCGCGCCGTTGTCGGTGCACAGGCCGGGTCGTGGCACGCGAAGTCGGATGCCCGCGGCGTCGCAACGCTCCTGCGCCAAAGCACGCAACCGCGTGTTGGCCGCTACGCCACCACCGATGAGCAGGTCTTCGACGCTCTGCTCCCGACAGGCCAGGACGGCCTTGCGCGTCAACACGTCGACCACCGCCTCCTGAAAACTGGCGGCCACGTCGGCAACCGGCACCGGCTCGCCGGCTCGCTCGCGCGCCTCGACCCAGCGGGCCACGGACGTCTTGAGGCCAGAGAACGAAAAGTCGAAACGGTGCCGCTCCATGTCCCTGCCCGAGGTCAGTCCGCGCGGGAAGGCCACGAAAGCTGAGTTGCCTTCTCTGGCAATCCGATCCACGTGCGGGCCCCCAGGGAACGGCAGCCCCAGAACTCTGGCCACCTTGTCGAAGGCCTCACCCGCGGCATCGTCGATCGTGCTTCCCAAAGATCGCACGTCATACGTGACATCCGGGACGAGCAGGAGGCTCGAGTGGCCGCCGGACACCAGCAGCGCCATCGTTGGCTCGGGCAGCGGACCGTGCTCGACGATGTCAACGGCGACGTGGGCCGCGAGGTGGTTGACGCCGTAGAGTGGTTTGCCCAGGGCTACCGCGAGCGACTTGGCCGCGGCCACTCCCACCAACAGGGCTCCGGCCAGCCCCGGGCCAGCCGTGACCGCGATCGCGTCCAGATCATCCAGGCGTACTCCGGCCTCGCGGCAGGCTCTCTCGAGCGTCGGCACCATCGCCTCGAGGTGGGCGCGACTGGCCACCTCCGGCACCACGCCACCAAAGCGCGCATGCTCGTCCACACTGCTGGCGACGGCGTCGGCGAGCAGCATCTGACCGCGTACGATCCCGACACCGGTCTCGTCGCAGGACGTCTCGATACCGAGCACCAGGGGGCCGCCAGTCACAGCGTGACGTCCTCGGGAGTGTCCACGATCGCGCCCTCGGACCTGTCTGCCAGGTGCAACCTCATGATGTGGGCATCCACGTCACCTGGTTGGTAGTACTTGCGTCGCACCGTCAGCATTGCGAAGCCCATCTTGGAGTAGAGCCGTTGCGCCGCAACGTTGTCCGCACGAACTTCCAGCATCAGATACTCGGCGCCACCACGTCGCGCCGCGACAATGACCCAGTCCATCAGCACCTTGCCCAAGCCCTGACCTTGCGCTGCCGGCGCGACGGCAATGGTCATGACGTCAGCGACCTCGCCACGACAGTCGACGCCGGCATAACCGACCACGGCGCCATTCTGCTCACCGACGGCGTAGGAACGCCGCGGACGGAGGGCCAGCTCCGCCCACCAGGCCTGTTCGGACCACGCGTCATCAGCGAACAGCTCGGGCTCGAGCGCGGTCAGGGCCGGGATGTCCCGCCAGGTCAACTCGCGCAGCGACATCTCGCGCAAGATCATGGCAGCGCCGACTTGCGCGGGGGTGGAGGCGTCGCGTCAGGCCGGCGCAGATACATCGGTTCGGCGTCGGGCAACTGCTGCCCAGCTGCCAGCATCCGCGCCGCGAGATCAGCCAGGGCGCCGGCGCTGACATCGAGGGGACCCACGCGCGCGCCGAACGACTCGGCATACAGGACGGCACCTCGCCCGATCACGGGCAGACCCCGCACCTCCTCGGCGATCGCCTCTGCCTTCGCAACCATCGGCTCGCCCTTGCGCACCACCCCCCCAGCGGTGACGTCGTAACGCGCCCAGTAAACCTCTTTGCGTCGCGCATCCGTTGCCACGACAAAGGATTGGCCCAACTCGACTGCATCCTGGAGCCACGCCTGGTGGGCCAGTGCGTCCAGACTGCACGCTCCGAACACCGGTATGCCGCGGGCGAACGAGAACGTGCGCGCCGTCACCAGGCCCACGCGCAGCCCGGTGAACGGCCCTGGGCCAGTGCCGGCGACCACTGCGCTGACATCGGCCGCAGTGCGACCAGCCCGGGCCAGGACCTCGACGATCCCTGGAGCGACATACTCCCCGTGGCGCCGAGCGTCCAGCGTGCTCGACTCGGCCAGCACGTGCTCACCGTCGTGCAGGGCCACGGCGATGGCGGAGGTGGCGGTGTCGATCGCGAGCAGCAGCACGGGTTCAGGCTAACGAGACGAGGTCGTCGAGCGCGGCATCGGCTGCCGGCGCGGCCCACCGCGCACCGTGACCAACCAGGCCCACAGTGCGGGTCTCGTGTCCGCGCAACGTCACCTCGAGGTAGCCCTCGCTGAGCTGCTCGGCCACGCCATGACCCCACTCGACCACGGTGACGGACTCCTCCAGCGAGGCATCGAGATCCAGGTCATCGAGCTCGGCGAGACCGGCCAACCGAAAGGCATCGACGTGGACGAGGTCGGGGCCGCCGACCAGGGAGGGGTGCACGCGGGCTATGACGAACGTGGGTGAGGTGATCGGGCCACGCACGCCGAGGCCTTCCGCTATGCCCTGAGCCAAGGTTGTCTTGCCCGCCCCCAGGTCACCGGTCAGCACAAGCAGGTCCCCTGCCCTGAGCAGAGCGCCGAGCCTGGCTCCCCAGGCTTGGGTGTCGCCGACAGTGGGCAGCCGCACCTGACGCAACGGGCAGATAGCCCCGGAGGGCTCAGGAGCCATCGGCAGTCATCTCAGGAGACACTGCGGCGACGTCCTTCGGTGGCCTTCTCGACGCGTCGTCTCTTGGCCAGGTCCGTGACCGTTCGCCGGACGCGAGGCTTGTCGCGCAGGTCGATGTGGGCGGCAGCGCCACGTTGGGCGCGCTCGATGAGCGACAACAGCTGCTCGCTGACCACATCTCCGTGCTCCAGCATGATGATGTGGCCGGCGTCGTTGACCAGGACGTGCTCGGCACCCGGGATCAGCCGGACGATCTCCTCACTGTGCCGCGGCGGTGTCAGCAGATCTTGAACTCCATTGAGCACCAATGTCTCCACGCCGATGAACTGCTCGAGTGCCTCACGCTTGTCGTGCCGATCGAATGTCTCCATGAATTCGGAGATGACCTCGATGCGGGTCGCGAAGATCATGTCGGCCGTCAGCCGCACGATGCTCAGCGGCACCGGTGAGGCAAAGGAGTAACGGTCCACGAAGAACTCCTCGATATCGCGGCCCGCCCTGAGCGCCGAGTTGACCAGACCCTGCCGTCCAGCGAGCTGCCCGACCGCGACCGGCCCCAGCCGGTGCACCGCCTTGCCCAGCACCTTGCCCAGACCCCACGAGACCGCCGAGATGCCTCCCGGACTGGTGGCCACGAACGCCACGCCAAGAACACGATCCTTGACGAGCGCGGGCTGTTGGGCCGCCAGGGCCATCAACGTCATTCCGCCCATCGAGTGACCGACCAGGACCAACGGACCCTTGGGTGCGACCTGGCTGATGACGGCAGCCAAATCGAGCCCGAGCTGGTCGATCTCGTAGGACTCCTTGGAGCCGGCGCCGGACTGACCGTGGCCACGGTGGTCCCAGAGCACGACGCGGTAGCCGGCCGCCTTGAGCGCCCGCCGCTGGAACACCCAACTGCGCAGGCTCAGTGTGTAGCCGTGACAGAACACCACCGTCGGGACGGGTGCGCCCTTGGGCAGCCCGACGGGACGACGTTCAGGGTCGTCGATCTCGACGTGCAACGGCACGCCGTCGTCGGCGATGACGATGACCTCGGTGGTGGCCTCTTCTTCATAGGTGTCAATGGAATCCATCGCCTTGGCGGTCTGGCGTGCACGGGTGAGCCGATCGGCAGCAACACCCACGGCAGCGGTGACCCCCGCTGCGGCCAGCCCGACGCCGAGTCCGGTGAGAGTCATACGACGCTGGCGACTCACTGCTGACCTCCGTTGTAGATGCGGGGCACCCGCGCCCCGATGCGGGTAATGATCTCGTATGAGATCGTCCCCGTTGCCTGCGCCCAGTCCTGCGCCGTCGGCTCCCCCGACTCACCGACCCCGAACAGCGTCACCAGGTCTCCCGCCTGGGCCCCGCTCTGTGGACCGAGGTCGACGATGAACTGGTCCATGCAAACCCGACCAGCGACTGTATGCCGTGTGCCTTCAAGGCTCAGCGGCCCGACGTTGGTGGCATTGCGCGGGATGCCGTCGGCGTAGCCCATCGGCACCAGACCGACCGTCGTGTCCTGCGATGTGACGTATTGATGTCCGTAGCTGAGGCCTTGTCCAGCAGGAATCCGTTTGGTGACAGCAAGATCGGCGCTCAGCGTCATCGCCGGCGTCAACCCGAAGGACCGCGGGTCGCCCATCGATGGAACCGGCGAAAGACCGTAGACGGCCAGCCCCGGTCGGACCAGGTCGAAGGCGGCGCCGGGATTGGTCAGCGTGGCGGCGGAGTTCGCGATGTGTCGGACCTCGAGGTCGCACCCTGCGCGTTCGGCTTCACGCACGGCCTGCCCGAATCGCTCCTGCTGCGAACGCACCGTCGGGTGCGACGGCTCGTCCGCGTAGGCGAAGTGGGACCACACGCCCACGATCCGGACAACACCCTCGGCCTCGAGGCTGCGAGCAGCGTGGAGCAGGATCGGCCAGTCATCGCCGTAGGCGCCGTTGCGGCCGAGTCCGGTGTCGACCTTGAGCTGGATGCGCGCCGTACACCCCAGGGTTCGGGCCGCGTCAGCGACCTCGGCCAGAGACCACAACGCCGACACGGACAGGTCGATGTCGGCAGCGATGGCGGCCGCGAAGTCAGTACCGGGAACGTGAAGCCATGACAGGACCCGCACGCGGATTCCGCTGTCCCGCAACGCCATTGCCTCACTCAGCTGGGCGACTCCGAGCCACGACGCGCCGCCACTCACAGCAGCACGGGCACACGGCACCAGCCCATGCCCATAGGCGTCAGCCTTGACGACAGCCATCACGGCGGCCGACCCAGCGTGTTCGCGGAGAACCTCGACATTGCGGTGGATCACGTCCAGATCCACGGTTGCGCGCGCGGGTGCACGCGCGGGTGCACGGCCAGTGGCCTGGACAGCACCGTCAGCACTGGCAACACCGTCAGCGGACCCATGAATCTCGTCAGTCATCGCCAGAGTCTCTCAGGACCGGGCAGTCCGGCGTGCCAGCAACGCGGCAACCACCCCGGGTATGGCATGTGCCACACCCAGGGCGCGAACCGGCCCACCGGGGTTCGCCGCGTCCGCCGCCAGCCCGTGAACCAGCGCGGCGACGCTGCCCGCGTCCAGTGGGGACAGGCCGGATGCGAGCAACGAACCCGCCAGCCCGGCAAGCACGTCTCCTGATCCGGCCGTCGCCAGCCACGACGGTGCATCAGCCTGTGCGCGCACCGCCAGACCCGACGAGCCAGGCGACACCACCAGGGTCGTGGCACCCTTCAGAAGGACCGTGCAGTTCGTCAGGTCGGCCAGGCGCCGGGCGTGAGCCAGTGGCGCGCCAGCCACCGTCGCGCGGTCAACGGGGCCAACAAGTCGGCTCAACAGACTGGCGAGCTCGCCGGCATGAGGCGTGAGCAGGGTTGGGGTGAACCGCGGTTCGACGATCAGGTCGAGGCCACCCGCATCCACGACACAGGGCAGGCCGGAGTCCACGGCTGACTGCGCGGCGGCCCGTTGGGCCAGGCCCTCGGCCGACTCGTCGCCGACGTCCACGCCGGGTCCGATGAGCCACGCCTGCACCTGGCCCTCCCCAATGACGGCTTCGGGCACCTGCGAGCGAACAAGCAGGGTCGGCGTCGGTGGGCCGACGTAACGCACCATCCCTGCGCCCGAGCAAACCGCCGACGTGACCGCCAACAGCGCTGCCCCCGTGTAGTTCTCACCCCCGGCAACGATGCCGAGCACGCCACGGGAGTATTTGTCGTCCGCTGGCCCGGGACGTGGCCAGAGCCACGAGACGTCGTCGTGGGTGAGCCGCTCGACCACCGGCGGCCGGCCGATCTCCACGCCGATGTCCACGACCGTGAGCCGTCCGACGGCAGGCTCGGTGGCCGGCAGCAGATGCACCGGCTTGGGTGCGATGAAGGTCACCGTCTCGTCGGCAAACACGCAGGCCAGCGCGGCCACCTCGCCGTCCGGGTCTGTCCCACTGGGCAGGTCAACGGCCAGTACGTACGCCGTGTCACTCACCTCGCGCAGCAGTCCGTCGATCTCCGGCGGCAGGCCCGGTCGTCCACCGATGCCGACGATCCCGTCGATGACCAGATCGGCCTCGCCCAAAGCCGACGAGACCACGGACGGCGGATCCGCATGGAAGCCAACGGCATTGAGGACCGTCGCGCCGGCATCGCGGGCTGCGCGAAGGCCACCTTCGTGCGCCGACTGCGCGACCTTGAGCACCACCACAGTCGCACCGTCCTGCGCGAGCGAGGCCGCGGCATACAGCGCATCTCCCCCGTTGTTGCCAGCACCGACCATCGCGACGACGCATTTTCCATCCAGCCCACCCGGGCCGCCCAGTCGCGCGGACGCGACCGCGGCCAGGCCCGAGGCGGCGCGCGACATCAGCTCGTCCTCTTCGAGCCCGGCCATTGCCGCGGCCTCGGCCTCGCGCACGGAGGACACGGCATACGCGCGGATCATCGTGGCCTCAGCCCTCGGCGATCACGACGGCCGAGGCGATCCCGGCATCGTGGGAGAGCGAGACGTGCAGCTCATGCACACCGAGGGCGGCCGCGCGCGCCTGGACGGTGCCCGAGATCTTCAGGTGCGGGCGCCCGTCCTCGCCGCGCAGGACGCTGGCGTCGGTCCAGTGCAGACCCTCCGGCGCACCCAACGCCTTGGCCAGCGCCTCCTTGGCCGCGAACCTGGCCGCCAGAGAACTGAGCCCCATCGAGCGCTCGGACTCGGTGAACAGCCGCTCGAGCAGGCGTGGTGTGCGTTCCAGCGTCTGGCCGAAGCGCGCAACATCGACGACGTCGATCCCGACCCCGATGATCATGACGACGCCACGGTCATTCGATCGCCCTGATCATTCGACCGTGACCGACTTGGCCAGGTTGCGCGGCTGGTCGACGTCCAGACCCTTGGCCGACGCCAGCTCACAGGCGAACACCTGCAAGGGGACTGTGGTCACCAGGGGTGCCAGCAGAGGCGGCGTCGCCGGGACCCGGATGACCACGTCAGCGAAGGGCACGACGTCTTCATCGCCCTCCTCCGCGATCACGATGGTGCGAGCTCCACGCGCGCGCACCTCCTGGATGTTGGAGACGACCTTGCCGTGCAGGCCGTGCTCGCTGCTGGGCGAGGGCACGATGACGAAGACGGGCTGCCCGGCCTCGATCAGGGCGATTGGTCCGTGCTTGAGCTCGCCCGCGGCAAAGCCCTCCGCGTGGATGTATGCCAGCTCCTTGAGCTTGAGCGCGCCCTCGAGAGCCACCGGGTAGCCCACGTGGCGACCCAGGAAGAGCACCGACCGGGTGTCGGCCATGAAGCGGGCGATCTCGCGGACCCGGTCCATCCCGTCCAGGACGGTCTGGATCTTGGCTGGCATCTCGTGCAGGTCCTTCATCACGGCCTGCGCCTCGTCGGCGTAGGTGCCGCCGCGCAGCTGGGCGAGATAAAGGCCCAAGATGTAGCAGGCGGTGATCTGGGCCAGGAAGGCCTTGGTCGAGGCAACCGCGATCTCCGGGCCCGCGTGGGTGTACAGCACCGCGTCCGACTCGCGCGGGATCGTCGAGCCGTGGGTGTTGCAGATCGCGATGACGCGAGCGCCCATCTGACGCGCGTGCTTGACCGCCATCAGGGTGTCCATCGTCTCGCCGGACTGCGAGATCGCGACGACGAGCGTGCGGTCGTTGACCACCGGGTCGCGGTAACGGAACTCGTGGGCCAGCTCGACCTCGCACGGGATACGGGTCCAGTGCTCGATGGCGTACTTGGCGACCATGCCGGCATAGGCCGCGGTGCCACACGCAATGAAGACGATCTTGTCGACAGCGCGCAGCTCGGCCTCGTCCATCCGTAGCTCGTCCAGCACCAGACGACCGGACTCGTCCGTGCGACCCAGGAGCGTGTCAGCCACGGCGTGCGGTTGGTCGTTGATCTCCTTTGCCATGAAGTTGGGGAAGCCGCCCTTCTCAGCTGCGGCCGCGTCCCAGTCGACGTGGTACCGCTTGCCCCGGGCCGGGGTCCCGTCGAAGTTGATGACGCTGACACCCTGCGCCGTAATCGTGACGATCTGGTCCTGGCCGAGCTCGAGCGCCTCGCGGGTGTAGTCGATAAAGGCCGAGACATCGGAGCCCAGGAAGTTCTCGCCGTCGCCCAGACCCACGACCAGCGGACTGTTGCGCCGGGCGCCGACGACGACCCCGGGCTGGTCCGCATGAACTGCCAGCAGCGTGAACGCGCCCTCGAGACTGCCGACGACCTGGCGCATCGCCTCGGTGAGGTCACCGGCGTCGTCATAAGCACGGGCAAGGAGCTGCGCGACGACCTCGGTGTCGGTCTCGCTCAGGAACAGGACACCCTCACCGATCAGCCCCGACTTCAGTCCGTGGAAGTTCTCGATGATGCCGTTGTGGATCAGCGCGAGCTTGCCGTCCTCCCCACCGCTGTGGGGGTGCGCATTCTGGTCGGTCGGGCCGCCGTGGGTGGCCCATCGGGTGTGCCCGATGCCGGTACTCGACTCGGGCAGCGGCTCCCGGGCCAGTGCGTCGATCAGGTTGGACAGCTTCCCGGCACGCTTGGCGATCACAACGTGGTCCCCAGCAACCAGGGCCACGCCAGCCGAGTCGTAGCCGCGGTACTCGAGCCGGGCCAGGCCTGCCATGACGACCTCGAGGGCCAAGCCGTCGACGTTCGGCCCCACGTATCCCACGATTCCGCACATGAGGACCAGCCTAACTGGAGACGTCCCGGTCCACGTGCCCAGCGCGCGTCCGCAACAATGGCCGGGTGCGACCGCCCAATGGCCCTCCCCTACCGTCGCCGTACGTCGAGTTCGACCGTGCGGCGTGGGCCCGGCTGCGCGACCATCTCCCACTGAGCCTGACCCAGGCGGACGTGACCCGGCTGCGGGGCCTGGGCGACCGCCTGGACCTCGCCGAGGTCGAGCAGGTCTACCTGCCCATATCGCGCCTGCTCAACTTCTATGTTGACGCCACCGCGGGCCTGCACCGGATCACGACCGACTTCCTGGGCGAGCGCCCTGAGCGGACCCCGTTCGTCATCGGAGTGGCCGGATCGGTGGCGGTGGGCAAGTCCACCACCGCCCGTATCCTGCGTGAATTGCTGGCCCGCTGGCCCGGGACGCCGCGGGTCGAGCTCTTTGCGACCGATGGATTCCTCTACCCCAATTCAGAGCTCGAACGCCGGGGACTGTTGCAGCGCAAGGGTTTTCCTGAGTCATACGATCGTCGGGGCCTGCTCCGGTTCGTGGCCGAGGTCAAGGCCGGCAAGGACGAGGTCAGCGCGCCCGTCTACTCCCACCTGACGTACGACATCGTCCCCGGCGAGCGGATCGTCGTACGCCGTCCGGACGTCCTCATCGTCGAGGGACTCAACGTCCTGCAGGCCCCCAGGGTGCTGGCTGACGGACGCACCGGTCTGGCAGTCAGCGACTTCTTCGACTTCTCCGTCTATGTCGACGCCCGTCGGGAGGACATCAGGGGCTGGTATGTCGAACGGTTCCTCCGCCTGCGCGAGACCGCCTTCGCGGACCCGCACTCCTACTTCCACCGCTACGCGGCGCTCACCGACGAGCAGGCCCGCGAGACCGCCCAGGGCATCTGGGGCTCGATCAACGAGCCGAACCTGGTCGACAACGTGCTGACCACCCGCGCCCGGGCCACCCTCGTGCTGTCCAAGGGTGAGGACCACAGCGTCCGCCGGATCCGGTTGCGCAAGCTCTGAGCGATAATGTTGTCATGAGTGATCCCAGCAGCCCCGGGCGGATCGAGCACGACTCGATGGGCGACGTCGAGGTGCCGGCCGACGCCTTGTGGGGCGCCCAGACGGCTCGGGCTGTGCAGAACTTCCCGATCTCCGGGCTGACCATACCGTTGCAGATCATCCACGCCCTCGCGCAGATCAAGTCCGCTGCCGCCCACGTCAACGCCGACCTGTCCATCTTGGATCCCGCCGTCGCGCAGGCCATCGCCATGGCTGCGGACGAGGTCGCCCGCGGACTGCACGACGACCAGTTCCCCGTCGACGTCTTCCAGACCGGCTCTGGCACCTCCACCAACATGAACGTGAACGAGGTGGTCGCCCGAATCGCCCACCTCGCATCCGGCCTGGGCGTCCACGCGAACGACCACGTCAACGCCGGGCAGTCCAGCAACGACACCTTCCCCACCGCCATCCGGGTCGCCGCGGTGCTCACCACGCGGGACTTGCTCGTGCCGGCACTGCAGCACCTGTCCACCGCTCTGCAGGGTCGCCAGAGCGCTTTCGCCGATGTCGTCAAGGCGGGACGGACACACCTGATGGATGCCGTGCCCGTCACCCTCGGCCAGGAGTTCGGCGGCTACCGGCGCCAGATCGAACTGGCCTGCGAGCGACTGCTCCTGGCCGCAGACGGGGCCGCTGAGCTACCGCTTGGAGGGACCGCAGCCGGCACCGGTCTGAACGCCGCACCGGGGTTTGCTCCGGCCGTTATCATCAGGCTCGGCGAGGCGACCGGCAGCACCTTCCGCGAGGCTGGTGACCATTTCGAGGCCCAGTCCACCCAGGATGCCCTTGTCGCCCTCAGCGGCGCCGCCAAGGTCCTCGCCGTCAGCCTGACCAAGATCTGCAACGACCTGCGCTGGATGGGTTCGGGCCCCCGGGCCGGCCTGGGCGAGATCCACCTGCCCGACCTGCAGCCTGGGTCGAGCATCATGCCCGGCAAGGTCAACCCAGTGATCCCCGAAGCAGTTCTCATGGTGTGCGCACAGGTCATCGGCAACGATGTGACCATCACCACCGCAGGTGCTGCCGGCAACTTCGAGCTCAACGTCATGCTCCCCGTGATCGGACGAAACCTGTTGGAGTCGTTGACGTTCTTGGCCCACGCCTCCCGAATCCTGGCCGACCGATGCGTTGACGGCATCACCGCCGACGAGCAGCGATGCCTGGACCTGGCCCAGAGCTCGCCGGCGATCGTGACCCCGCTCAACCGCTACCTCGGCTACGAAGCGGCCGCCGCAGTCGTCAAGGCGTCCCTGCTCGAACGCCGGTCCATCCGCGACGTTGTCATCGCCCGTGGCCACATCGATGCGGGCGAGCTGACCGAGGCCCAGCTCGACGAGGCGCTGGATGTGCTCTCGATGACTCGCCCCGACTCCACCCGTGAGGCCAGGACTGCCTTGGACGATCGCAGACATGTCCAGGGCCCGCTCACACCGTAAGGCGTTTACGGGCCCTGCACACAAAAGACCTGGGCTGGCTCAGTACCAGTTCGTGGCTCGGGATTGCGCCCACGCGGAGCACGGCGTGCCGTACCTGTTCGAGATGTACTGCAGACCCCACTTGATCTGGGTAACCGGGTTGGTGGCCCAGTCGCCGCCGACCGAAGCCATCTTGGAACCGGGCAGGGACTGTGGGATGCCGTAGGCGCCGGAGGAGGAGTTGTTGGCGTTCCAACGCCAGCCGCTCTCCTTGGTCCACAAGCTGTCCAGACAACCGAACTGCTCCGCTCCCCAGCCGTTGTCGGCGACCAGAAGGCGGCCGACGGCCCGGGGGTCGGACTGCGCCCGGGCCAGTATGCCCTGGCGCGCCTGATCGCGAGCGGCGCGTTCGGCCGCGACCTGACGAGCCTGTGAGAGCGCCACCGCCTCGGCATCGGCAACAACCTTCTGTTGCTGGGTCAAAGCGGAGGCACGTTGCACGCCAGCGCGGCGGGCCTGAGCCAATGCAGCATTGGTGTCGATCTGGTTGTCCGAGAGCTCGGTGGCCTGCGCCACCGCCGCAGGGCTGGCCGTGAACGACGCGGCGAAGGTGTGCGGCTTGGCCGCGGACGCATAGCCGGCAGCAGCAGCGCCGGCAACGGCGACTACCGCCGCCGCCGAAGACAGCGGACGGCGAAGAACCCGAGAGAGCTCAAAGGGCCTTTCGAGGGCCGAACCCCGCGCACGCTCGCGGTCCGGCGAACTGCCCCGGTGCCGGCCTTGGTACAGCGTGGTCATGCATCCTCCACAAAGGAAGGGACCACCAGGTGTGGTGGCCCGAGTACGCAGATAACGAACGTCGAGCGGCGGAGAGAACCTCCACGCGTCGGAGCGTCGTTGCCTCACCAGCGTTATGAAATCGAGACTTTACGCTTCCACCATTCCAAAGATCTCCACGAATCCCAAATTCTCGGCTGGTCAGCCCCACCCTTCAACACCATCAGGCACATCAGCCACATCAGCCTCTGTCGCCCTCACAGAGACGACCGTCGAGCACCCGGTCACACACAGCGGACGGGCGCCAGTTGCACCCGTCCGCCGTCGTGCTCTCCACGGGCAAACCGTCGCCCTCAGACCTCCAGGCCCTCCAACAGATCGGTCACCAGCGCCGCAATCGGGCTGCGCTCACTGCGAGTCAACGTGACGTGTGCGAAGAGCGGGTGACCCTTGAGCGCCTCGATGACGGCGGCGACACCGTCATGGCGACCGACCCGCAGGTTGTCGCGCTGCGCGACGTCGTGGGTCAGGATCACCTTGGAGTTCTGCCCGATCCGCGAGAGCACCGTCAGCAGCACGTTGCGCTCGAGCGACTGGGCCTCGTCCACGATGACGAAGGTGTCATGCAGCGACCGGCCCCGGATGTGGGTCAACGGCAGGACCTCCAGCATCCCCCGATCCATGATCTCCTCGACCACCTCGGTCGAGACCAGTGCGCCCAGGGTGTCGAAGACCGCCTGAGCCCAGGGGCCCATCTTCTCGGACTCGCTGCCGGGCAGATAGCCCAGCTCCTGGCCGCCCACGGCATACAGCGGCCTGAAGACGACCACCTTGCGGTGTTGGCGCCGCTCCATGACCGCCTCGAGCCCCGCACACAACGCCAGGGCGCTCTTGCCGGTGCCGGCCCGCCCGCCCAGGCTGAGGATGCCGACGTCGGGGTCCATCAGCAGGTCCAGGGCGATGCGCTGCTCGGCGCTGCGTCCGTGCAGACCGAACGCGTCACGGTCACCGCGCACCAATCGGATCGCCTTGTCCGGACCCACCCGCCCAAGGCCCCCACCGCGGGGCGACATCAGCACCAGCCCTGTGTGGCAAGGCAGCTCGCGCGCCGCGTCGCTCTCGAGGCGACCGGTCTCGTACAGCGAGTCCATGTCCTCGACCGAGACGTCCAGCTCAGCCATGCCGGTCCAGCCGCTGTCGACGGCGAGCTCGGCGCGGTACTCCTCCGCCTGCAGCCCGCACGCCGACGCCTTGACGCGCATCGGCAGGTCCTTGCTGACCACGGTGACATCGCGACCCTCGATGCTCAGGTTCTTGGCAACGGCCAGGATGCGGGTGTCGTTGTCGCCGAGCCGGAAGCCGGCAGGCAGCGACTCGGCGTCGGTGTGGTTGAGCTCGACACGCAGGCTTCCGCCGTCCTCCCCGACCGGGACGGGTGCGTCGAGGCGCCCCTGCTGGATGCGCAGGTCATCGAGCAACCGCAACGCCTGCCGGGCGAAGTAGCCGAGCTCCGGGTGGTGACGTTTGGCCTCGAGCTCAGTCACCACGACGACCGGCAGCACCACCTCGTGCTCGTGGAAGCGCAGCATCGCGCGCGGGTCGGACAGCAGGACGGAGGTGTCGAGCACGAACGTCTTGGGGCCACCTCCCGTTTGCGGGGAAGTTGCGGTGCCCCTGACCTGGCTGCGCGTGCTCCCCTGGGCGCCCATGGGGCTGGCGGTCGAGCTGGTCGAAGAACGACGAACCGTGGCCATTTAAGACTCCCTCGGCACAGCACGTACGGCTGTGCCTCTACTCGCGGACGAGGTGCCGGGACCGGGCCCCCATCAGACGGTGGGGCCGATACCGGCCCTCCGTCCGGAGCTGAAGTCGCTCCATGTGGCGGGCCTCCCGAACGCATGACGGGCGCCTTGCGTCATTGCCGAGGCTAGGCCTCCGGGGGGCTGACGGCGCGCACATCCGCGGCGACACGCAAATTGTTCACCCACGCTCTGTCCAGCGTTGTTCCCGCGCCAACCCCCGTCGCGGAGCGACTATGAGCCGTAACGCCTTTCGCGTTCAGCGTACGCACGCAACGCGCGAAGGAAGTCTACGTGGCGGAAGTCCGGCCAGTAAGCCTCGCAGAAGTAGAACTCGCTATGGGCGCTCTGCCAGAGCAGGAAGCCACCGAGCCGCTGCTCGCCCGACGTACGGATCACCAGGTCGGGGTCGGGCTGGCCCCTGGTGTAGAGATGGTCGGCGATGTGTTCGACGTCGAGGACCTCGGCGAGCTCCTCGATCGAGGTGCCCTTGGCCGCGTGCTCCTGCAACATCGAGCGGACGGCATCGGCGATCTCGCGGCGCCCACCGTAGCCCACTGCGATGTTGACGATCATGGCCTTGACGTCGCGCGTGGCGTCCGCCGCCTCCTTGAGACGCCGGGCCGTCTCCGCAGGCAAAAGGTCAAGCGCACCAACAGGATTCAGCTGCCAGCGCCCTGAGACGGCCAGGTCCGCGACGACGTTCTCGATGATCGCAAGGAGGGGCTCGAGCTCCTTGGCCGGGCGGTTGAGGTTGTCGGTCGAAAGCAACCAAAGCGTGACCACCTCGACTCCGACGTCCTCGCACCAGCCCAGAAGCGGCGAGATGTTGTCAGCGCCCGCTTGATGTCCCTGTGCGGTGTTGGCGCCGTTGGCCTTGGCCCACCTGCGGTTGCCATCGAGCATGACGCCGACGTGGCGCGGCAGGCTGTGCTGAGGGAGGCCGGCGGCAAGTCGACGCTCGTATGCGCCATACAGCAGGTCACGCAGCCCCACGTCACGCCCTCCTTGATCTTTGGCCAGAGTCCAACCGTACTCCCGCGCTCCTGTGCCTCCTTGCCGGGCGCAGCGCGACCGGCATCACAAGTTACGCGATAGTAACTTACGGTTCCGTAGGTTACCGTTGTCGGATGAGCTCCACACCTTCCCAGACCGACCGCAACCCGTTCGGCGCGGCCGTCGCGTCCGTGAAGCCCAGGTTGCGCGGTTGGATTCACGCCGGAACCTTCCCCCTGGCCGTGGCTGCGGGCATCGTCCTTGTGGCCCTTGCCCCCAACGGCAAGGCCCGCATCGGCGCCGTGATCTTCGCCATCACGGCCGCCCTGTTGTTCGGAACCTCAGCTGTCTATCACCGCGGCAACTGGTCCGCGTCGGTCACGGGCGTGCTCAAGCGCATGGACCACTCCAACATCTTCCTGATCATCGCCGGCACGTACACGCCCTTCGCGCTGCTGCTCCTGCCGCCGCAACAGTCCCGCAGCCTGCTGCTCATCGCCTGGACCGGTGCGATCGGCGGGGTGCTGTTCCGCGTCTTCTGGGTCGGCGCGCCGCGCTGGCTCTACACGCCTATCTATGTCGCGCTGGGCTGGGTGGCCGTGTTCTACCTCAAGCCGCTGTACGAAGCCGGCGGGGCTGCGGTCGTCACCCTGATCGCCGTGGGTGGGCTGCTCTACACCCTTGGCGCCGTGATCTACGGGACCAAGCGACCCAATCCCTCGCCGCGGTGGTTCGGCTTCCACGAGATATTCCACGTCTGCACCGTCGCCGCGTTCGTCGTGCACTACATCGCGGTGTCGATGGCGGTCTACGCGTCCGGACCTGCGGCCTGACCCGCGGCCTGTGCAGCCTGACCGTCCCACCTCCGAGCTCCGCGCCGTCCACTCAGCGCACGTCCGGGCCACCGTGCGGGTCCGGGGAATCGGACCCGCCGGGGCCCGAGTCGTCGTCATCATCGGCAGCGTCATCATCAGCAGCCGCAAGCGAATCCGGACCGTCGAACGGTTCCGCGGGCGACACGTCGCCGGCCGATTCGCCCGTGGCACCCGGACCCTGCCCAGCCGCCTTGGCCTCCTGCTCCTCGCGATAGGCCATCCGGCGCATCCGCGCATTCATGTTGCGCATCAGGAAATACAGCGCCACGGCGAGCAGGAAGAAGGCCAGGAAGCCACCCAGTCCCGCGGTGACGTCGACGCTCTCGGCGTTCATGAGGCATCCCTTCGTCCGTCATACGCGATGTGGAGACCGCCAGATGTCGCCAGCGCAGTCGCCAGCTCGGGGGTCCCGAGTCCGGCAAACAGGTCTGACTCCTCGGGCTTGATCGGCACATAGGACAACGCCGCCTCGAAGTCCTCGGTCGGCCAGATCTCCTTCTGCATCTGCAGCGGCACCTTGAACCAGGTGCCGTCGGGGTCGACCTGGGTGGCGTGGGCCAGCAGCGCCCGGTCGCGCAGCTCGAAGTAGTCGGCGCACTCAATCTTGGTCGTGATGGTGCGCTCGCCGCGGTCCTCCCATCTCGAGATCCACTCGCCGTACGGGGACTCGATCCCTGCCGCCTCCATCGCATCGTGGTACGACTGGATCCGGCCCTTGGTCAGCGTCTGGTTGTAGTAGATCTTCAGCGGCTGCCAGGCCGGACCGGCATGCTGGTATGCCGTCTGGTCGCCAGCGGCGGCAAAGGCGGACATCGACACCGTGTGGCACATGATGTGGTCCGGGTGCGGGTAGCCACCGTTCTCGTCGTAGGTCGTCATCACATGAGGCTTGAAGTCCCGGATGACCCGGACCAGCGCCTCGGAAGTCACCTCGATCGGCTCGAGCGCGAAACAGCCCTCGGGCAGAGACGGCAACGGGTCGCCCTCGGGCAGGCCAGAGTCGACGAAGCCCAGCCAGGTGTGCTGGACACCGAGGATCTGCTGGGCCCTGGCCATCTCGCGACGGCGGACCTCGGGCAGGTCACGCAGAATCTCCGGGTCGTTCTTGAGTCCCGGGTTGAGGACGTCGCCGCGCTCACCACCGGTACACGACACCACCAGCACGTCAACGCCGTCGGCGACGTATCTGGCCATGGTCGCCGCGCCCTTGCTCGACTCGTCATCGGGGTGCGCATGCACCGCCATGAGTCGCAGTCTGTGATCCACGTGCGCTCCTGCTCCTTCGCGACTCATGAGCCATCACGTCACTGTGGGCTGTGCTCCACGTGCGCTCCTGCTCGTTCCCGACTCATGAGCCATCACGTCATTGTGGGCTGTGCTCCACGTGCGCTCCTGCTCAAGGTCATACCGGACAATGGTTCCAGCGCTCATCCTCTCACCCGCAGACGACGATCCCCCCGGAAGGTCTTGCCCCGTGCCGATTCCCCGCCCCGCCCCAGGCGCCGCCAAATGGTGGGTCGTCGCCGCCATCGGCATACTGCTCGGCTCCGCGATGGCCGTCTGGTTCGGGCTGGCCAGCACGGTCGGCAGGCCGAGCTGGACCGATCTGAGCTATCGCGTCCTCGATGACAGGGCCGTGGACGTGACCTACCTCGTCAGCCGGCCGATCGGTCGCGACGTCACCTGCGTGATCCGCGCCCTGGACCGGGGGTTCGGCACGGTGGGCCTGGTAGAGGTCAACATTCCGGGCTCGGACACACAGACGGTGAAACGGACGACACGAGTGCGCACCACGACCCGCGCAGTCACTGGAGTGGTCAAGTCCTGTTCGGTCAGCTGAGCGTTTCCGCCCCTGTGGGCAGAAGATTGCTACGCTTGAGGCCATACACCGTGGGTCTGGTCCCTGCCGATCATCAGAAGCGAGGGTCCGGACCCGCTTGCTTGGCGCACGGCATACCGCTGGTTCTGGCGGACCCGTTGCCGACACCCCGCACACAAGGAGCCAGACGTGACCGACACTGCGACGCCCGCCGCGAGTTACCTGACCCAGGAGGCCTACGACCGGCTCAAGGGCGAGCTGACCCAGCTCTCGGGTGAAGGCCGCACCGACATCTCCAAGAAGATCGAGGCGGCCCGCGACGAAGGCGATCTGAAGGAGAACGGCGGCTACCACGCGGCCAAGGAGGAGCAGGGCAAGATGGAGGCCCGGATCCGTCAGCTGACCCAGCTGTTGGAGAACGCCACCGTCGGATACGCCCCTCCGGACGACGGCATCGTCGAGCCCGGCATGGTCGTCACCGTCGAGATGTTCGGCGACTTGCTGACCTTCCTGCTCGGCAGCCGTGAGATCGCCGACGGTTCAGATCTCGAGGTCTACAGCGAAAAGTCGCCCATGGGCAAGGCCATCCTCGACCTCAAGGCTGGCGACTCGACCACGTTCCGGGCGCCCAGCGGCAAAGAGATCAAGGTCAAGGTTCTCAACGCCAAGCCGTATTCCGGCTGATCACCTCAGCGACTCAACGAACGACGCAACCGCCAGGTCGTCAGTGGGACGAAGACGGCCAGGATCGCGACGCACCAGGTCAGGGTGTAGGTCGCGGGGTGCTGCTTCGCCCAGCTGTCCGAGACCGGGGCGCCCGGCACCGCTGGTGGGATGTTGCCACGCTCCTTGCAGTCGGGCAATTCTTGCCCCGAAACCACCGGTGGTTTGAGGGCAACAAGTGGCCGTGTCGGCACGTGAGAGCGTGTCTGCCCCCGGATCAGCCGAACGCGACCGAGTACCCCTTGTCGCGCAAGGTCCGCAGCAGCTCCTCGCAATGTGCACTGCCCTTGGCCTCCAGCTGCACTGCGATCTCGACCTCGTCCACCGGCAGCGTCGCACCGGTGCGCACGTGCTCGATCTCCAGGACGTTGGCGTCGGCCCCGGCCAGGTCTGCCAGCAGCTTCGCCAGCGAGCCCGGGCTGTCGGGGACCCGCACCCGGAACTGCAGGTAGCGCCCGGCAGCTGCCAGACCGTGGCGGATGATCCGCAACAGCAACAACGGGTCGATGTTCCCGCCGGACAGGACGGCGACAACCGGCCCTTCATAGGCACCCTTGCCGGCATCCAGCAGTTGCGCGACGGCCGCGGCGCCAGCCGGCTCGACGAGCAGCTTGGCCCGTTCGAGCAGGAGCAGCAGGGCACGCGAGAGCGTCTCCTCGTTGACCGTCTCGATCGAGTCGACCCGCTCACGGACGATTGCGTACGGCACCTCCCCCGGACAGCCGACTGCGATGCCGTCGGCCATCGTGGCCATCCTGGCCAGGGGCACGGGCTTACCGGCAGCCAGTGACAGCGGGTACGCCGCGGCCTTCTCTGCCTGCACTCCGATGACGCGGACGTCGGGCCGATTGGCCTTGACGGCTGTTGCAATACCGGCGACCAGTCCGCCGCCGCCCACGCTGACGATGATGGTCCTGACGTCGGGGCACTGCTCGAGGATCTCCAGGCCGCAGGTCCCCGCCCCGGCAACGATGTCGGCGTGGTCGAACGGGTGGATCAGGACAGCACCGGTCTCGGCCTCGAACTGCCCTGCCCTCACAAGGCATTCGTCAATGTTGGTGCCGAGCTGTTCGACGTGGGCACCGTAGGCTCGGGTGGCCATCAGCTTGGGGATGGGCGCACCTACTGGCATGAAGACGGTCGACTTGATGCCGAGCAGCTGGGCCGCGAGCGCCACGCCCTGAGCGTGGTTCCCGGCGCTGGCCGCCACCACACCGCGGGCCTTCTCCTCATCACTGAGGCGCGACATGCGCGTGTATGCGCCTCGGATCTTGAAGGATCCGGCGCGCTGAAGGTTCTCGCACTTGAGGTACACGTCACCCCCCACACGGTCGGAGAGCGCGCGGCTGAACTCAAGCGGGGTGGGACGGACGATGCCGCTGAGCAGCTCTTGAGCAGCGAGCACGTCGTCAAGGGTCACGGGCAGCGACGTTGATGCCATGCGCGCAGGCTATCGCCGCCGGGCTCACTCCGAAGCCAGAACCCGTCCAGCCACCCTGGCGGCCACCTCGGGGCCGTGACCGTCAGCGTCCGCCAACAAGCCAGCCGCGAACAGCAGGTATGCCGAGTCAACCGTCGTGCGCGCCTCGGTTGGCACCTGCCAGCCACCGCTGAGATCGGCGGTGACGGCTCGCAATACGTTGTCCGCCTTGGCCTTTGGGCTGTGCCGCAGTACGCCACCAGAGCCGATGATGTGGGCGACCCTGGCCAGTGGACGGGCTGAGTCCCCGGGGCGCGGCGGGCGTGCGTGCCGCCGAACGCCGGTGAGAGCAGCCACGCGCGCGAGAGTCAGGTCGAGCTCGACCTCGCCCTCGCCGTCCGGCAGGTATGCCGGGTCGGCCGCCACGTCGGCCGCCCAGGTCTGGAGCCGCTCCAGGTCGGAGCCGGACAACAGCTGCTCCACCGTCGCCGCCTCCGCGATACCACGGGCGTTCCAGCGCATCCCGAGATCACCTTCAACGGTTCGTGCGTGCCGGAGCGGGGCGACGACATCCTTGCGCAGCAAGCCGTCCTCACCCTCGGGGCTCACCACCGAATAGACGTCGGTGGTGGCTCCGCCGATGTCGATGACCAGGACATCCCGGTCGGTCTCGGAGGCGAGCGTCTCGACTCCGCGCAGCATCGCGTCGGGGGTTGCCGCCCGAACCATGGCCGCGAACTCGGGGCCCTTGGACAGGCCCTTGCCGCCGATGACGTGCCGCAGGAACACCTGGCGGATGGCCGCGCGGGCGCCGTCGGGGTTAATCACGCCGATCTGCGGGAGCACGTTGTCGGTGAGGACGAATCGCCGGCCGGTCGACTCCAGGGAGGTCGCAACCTCGGCCCGGACGTCGACGTTGCCGGCTACCACGACCGGAGCCCCCATCCGGGCGTTGGCCAGCCGGGAAGCGTTGTGCAGCAGCACATCTGCGTTGCCGCCATCAGTGCCGCCCACCAGCAGGATGACGTCGGGTCGCGTGGCCCGAAGCGTCGCCACCTGCGCGGTGGTCATCGGCCCGGCAGCAACGTGAACCACCTTCGCTCCGGCAGTCAGCCCGACCCGATGGCCCGCCTCGGCCGTGACGGAGCGTTCGTAACCCACGACCCCGAGCCGCAGACCGCCGCCGGCGCTGGAGCACGCCAGAACCTCATCCACCGCCGGAAACCCCTGAGCGGCAAGGGTTTCGCGAATGAGGCGGTAGCCGTCAAGGACGTCGGTCCTTACGGTGGTCGGCACCGACGCGCGGGCCAGCATTCGGCCGTCCGCGGGGTCGAGCAGGACGGCCTTGGTGAACGTCGACCCGAAGTCGACGCACAGCACCCGCCTCAACCGAACACCGCTGCCGCACCGAACTGGCGGTCATAGCGACCCGACTCGGTGCCGCCGCAGTGTTCGGTCGGGGGTGTGGGCATCAGCCGGAGGTTTTGGTCAGCGCGCGGTCGAGGTCGTCGATCAGGTCCTCGACGTCCTCTACGCCCGTGGACAGACGCACGAGGTCAGCGGGCACCTCCAGCGCGGTCCCGCGGACCGAGGCGTGCGTCATACGGGCGGGGTGCTCGATCAGCGACTCGACGCCTCCGAGGCTCTCGCCCAGGGTCCAGATCTCCGTGGCGCCACAGATGTCGACGGCCTGCTGCTCGCCGCCCCTGACCTGGAAGGAGACCATCCCGCCGTAGCGCTTCATCTGCCTGGTCGCGACCTCGTGGCCGGGGTGGCCGGGCAGACCCGGGTAGTGAACGGCACTGACCGCGCCGTGGCCTTGGAGGAACTCCACGACCTTCTCGGCGTTGTCGCAGTGGCGGTCCATGCGCACGCCGAGGGTCTTCAGGCCGCGTAGCACCAGCCACGCGTCGAAGGGTCCGGCGATCGCCCCCATGGAGTTCTGGTGAAACGCAATGCGCTCCTCGGCGTCCTCGAGCCCAGCGACCGCAACGGTTTTCGCCGTCACGACCGCGCCGCCGACGACGTCACTGTGGCCGCCACAGTACTTCGTGGTCGAGTGCATCACCACGTCGGCGCCGAGTGCCAGCGGCTGCTGGAGGTAGGGCGTGGCGAAGGTGTTGTCGACCGCGAGGACCGCGCCGGCCTCGTGGGCGACGGCCGCGAGCGCGGCGATGTCGGCGATGCCCAGCAACGGGTTGGTCGGCGTCTCGACCCAGACGATCTTGGTCTGGCCCGGTCGGATCGCGGCGCGCACGGCCTCGACGTCGGACATATCGGCGATCGTGTGCTCCACCCCCCACGGCAAGGCGACCTTGTTCATCAGCCGGTACGTTCCGCCATAGGCATCGGTCGGAACGACCACGTGGTCACCGGGCCTGAGCAGCGAGCGGATCACGGTGTCCTGCCCGGCCAGGCCGGAGGCGAACGCAAAGCCGCGGCCTCCGCCCTCCAAGGCCGCGAGGCACTCCTCGAGGGCGGTGCGGGTCGGGTTGGCCGAACGGCTGTACTCGTACCCGCCCCGAAGGCCGCCCACGCCGTCCTGCTTGTAGGTCGAGACCTGGTAGATCGCCGGCACGACGGCCCCGGTCCGGGGATCCGGCTCCTGTCCCGCATGGATCGCACGAGTGTTGAATCCAGCGTCGTAAACGGGGTCACGGGTGTTCGCGGAGGTCATGTCGCCAAGGCTACGCGAGCGGCCACTCTCGCACCCTCGCCACAGGGCGGGTCGCCCCCGGTCAAGCCACGCCGCCGCTGCAGACGGTGATCGACTGCGCCCGCTGGCTGCCGTTCGACGAGGCCCTGGCGATCGCCGACTCCGCGCTGCGCCATCGCTCCGTGACCCGCGAACAGCTGTTGTCCGCCACGTCCAGCATCAGGGGCAGAGGCAGTCCGGCCGTCGTCCGCGTGCTGCGCGCAGCCGATGGCAGGGCGGACAACCCGTTCGAGTCAGCGCTGCGCGCCATATCCCTGGACGTGCCAGGGCTACGGCTCGCTCCGCAGGTCGAGATCCATAGGGGGGGCCACAGGACGGTCCGGCCCGACCTCGTCGACGAGCTGTTGTGCATCGTGGCCGAGGCCGACAGCTTCGAGCACCACGGTTCGCGTAAGGCCCTCGCCATCGACTGCGCCCGCTACGACAACCTCGTGGCCGAGGGCTGGACCGTGCTGCGGTTCGCCTGGGAGCAGGTGACGTATCAGCCGGACTGGGTCCGCGGCGCTCTCAGCGCGGTGGCCCGACGCCGCTTGACCACGCTGGACAGGGCTATTCAGGCGGAGCGGGCTGCGTTCAAACAGGCAAGCTCCCACAGCTGAGCCAACCGCCGTGCTGGAGATCGACATCCGCTAGGTCAGGAAATCACTATTGCCTGTTTGAACGCGGGGAAGCTTGAGCGTGAGCACAGGCCGCGCGGACGACCAAGGAGGTATGCAGCGGCCGGGCCAGCCGGGCGTGCAGCGCTGGTGTTACGCATCAGTGGCCGGTGACCGGACCGTCAGTGGTCGGTGACCGGACCGCTGACCGTCAGCCTGGGCAGGAAAACATGCACGATCGGTCCGATGGTGAGAACGAACAGCACCGTCCCGGCGTTGAGGTTGCCGCCCAGCAGGTAGCCAACGACCACCACCGACACCTCGATGCCAGTGCGAATCCAGCCGACCGGCCGGCGGGTCAGCCGCACCAGCCCCGTCATCAACCCGTCGCGCGGACCGGGCCCGAGCCGCGCCCCGATGTA
>JAYSQM010000144.1:0-12302 GCA_043721575.1 Phycicoccus sp. | reverse complement strand
GCGACGAGGTGCCGACCTCGTGCTGCGCGTGAAAGCCACCGAGCCAGCACTGAGGGCGTGGCGACCCAGACTTTTGGAGAGGAAGTGGCCGGTGAAGCTCTGGTCGGCGTTACGGCGCCTGGAAATGGCGAGGACGGCAGCCCGCGGCTACCCCGGGTGTCTTTCGCGGTTCGCTTCGACTCGCTGACGAGGGGGCGTCGGGTAGCCCCGCGGCCACGCACAGAGCGGGCGCGGGCGGATCCTTGACATCACCGCCAACTTCATCGTGTACGGCACCACCGCCGTGGGCGTCGCCGTCCACAGCCTCTGGCTCCTGCTGCCCGCCATCGCCTGGGCGATCACCCCGGTGCGGGCCGCAGTCGTGGCCTTGAGTGCAGCCCCGCGGATCGCGGCTGGGTACCGCCCCTGTCCTGACGGTCCGTGCGTGGTCCGCTCTCAGCGTCGGCCGCCCACCCACCGGCGGCGCAGCGCCGCCAAAGCCCGCGTCGCTCGGGCTGTCGCGGGCGCGTTAAGCCGTGAGCGCACGTCGACGATCGCGGCGTTCCACGGCCCGTCGTTGTACGTCGGGTACGCGTGCGTGGTGCCGGCCAGGTCTCTCGTGCTCAGCCCGTGCCGGATGGCCAGGGTGAGCTCGCCCAATGTCTCCCCGGCCCGTGGCCCGACCACAGTCGCCCCCACGACCCTGCCCTTGGCATCAACCACCAGGCGGGTGAACCCGAGGGTGGCACCTTCGATGACAGCCCGGTCGAGGTGCTCATTGCCCCACTCAAGCAACGTCAGGTCGTCTCGGGTGTGCGCCTGTTCAGTACTGACACCGACCGCGGCCACCTCCGGGTGGGTGAAGGTGACTCGGGGGATTGTGGTCGTGTCCACAGCGCGCCTCAGACCCAGGACGGCGTTGCTGGCGGCCAGGCTCCCATGGACGCCCGCGGTGTGCGTGAACTGCGGGTGCCCGGTCAGGTCCCCGGCCGCCCAGATGTGGCGGTTCGTCGTACGCAGGTGTTTGTCGACGACGACGAAGCCCCGCTGGTCAACGTCAACGCCGGCAGCCGCCAAGCCCATGCCGGCGGTACGCGGAGCCCGGCCGACCGCAACCAGCAGCTCGTCGTACTCGACGTGGGAACCATCCTGAAGTCGCAGGCGGCCCCTGTTGTCCGGGCCGTCGGTTGCATCGACCGCCACGACCGGGGCACCGGTCAAGACCCGGACACCCTCAAGCGTCAGTACGGCGGCCACCACCGCGGAGGCCGCCGCGTCCTCGCGGGGCAGTAGCCGGTCGGTGCCTTCGATGATGGTGACCTGCGAGCCCAGGCGGGCGAACGCCTGGCCCAGTTCGCAGCCGATGCTTCCGCCGCCCAGGACCAGCAGCCGTTCGGGCAGGCTCGCCAGGTCCCAGACGGTGTCGCTGGTCAGTGCCCGTGCTGAGGCGAGGCCGTCGATAGGTGGGATCGCCGGGGCTGCGCCGGTGGCGACCAGAGCCTGGGCGAAGGTCACCGCCCGGCCGTCCACGTCGGCGGTGTGCGCCCCGGTGAACGTGAGATTGCCGGTCACAACATGGACCCCGGCCGCTTCCAACGCCGCCACAGAGTCGGTGGGGGCGATCGCGGCGATGGCCGTGCGTACGTGCGCCATGACCTGGGTGAAGTCCACCTGGACGTCACCGGTGTGGACGCCGAATCGTGTCGCGGCCCGGGCGTCAGCTGCGGCCGCGGCGGCGGCCAGGAGCGACTTGGACGGGACGCACCCGGTCCACAAACAGTCCCCACCGGTGCGGTCACGTTCGACCAGCAGGACGCGGGCTCCGAACCTGGCGGCCGTCTTGGCGCCGACGATGCCAGCGGTTCCGCCGCCCACGACCAGCAGATCCCACCCCTCGGACTTCAGGTCGCAGATGTCGCTGTCTGACTTGGGGCCGACCTGCTGGTCAGCGATGGTCACTGATGCTCCTCGTCGACGAGGCGGTCCATGACGGCGTGCAGACGGGCCAGGGACGCCGGGTCGGGCAGCCGCTGCCCGGACCAGCGGGCCAGGGCCCGGTTCAGCACCTGATGTTCGGCTGCGACCTGTGAGCACTTCTCGCAGATTGCCAGGTGCTCCTCGAGGCGCCTGACCTCCCCTGGTGCCAGAGCGGCGGAGAGGTCAGCGTCCAGGTAACGCTGGATTCGTCGAGCCGACCAGTGGCAGGTGAGCATCCTGCGGATGGAAGAAATCACCGGGTCCTCCCTTGAGCTGTGGTCGTGTGGCGAAGTTGAAGCCGGACCCGGTTCCGGGCCCGGCTGAGGCGCGACATGATGGTGCCCACCGGCACACCGAGCGCGTCAGCGGCCTCGGCGTAGGTGAGCCGGTCGACATCGACCAGCAGCAGCACGGTGCGGAACCGTGCGTCCAAGGAGCCCACCGCTTTCTCGAGGTCCTCGCTCAAAATGTGGTCTAGCACCGTGTCCTCCGCGCTCGGCACACCTCGGGCGCCGAAGGCTGGCCTCGCCCCTTGCACGGCAGCCCAGTCCTGGACCAGGTCGGGGCGTCGGCGGCGGTGCATGTTCATGTTCGTGTGCCGAAGAATCGTCAGCAGCCACGCGCGCGGGTGGGCACCGTCAAAGCGGTCGAGCGCCCGGAAAGCCCGAATGACGGTCTCCTGAACCAGGTCCTCGGCGTCGGCCTGGTTCCCGGTCAGCGTGCGGGCGACCCGCAGCATTACCTCCAGCTCCGGTTCGACATGGGTGCGGAACGCGCGCGTACGAGCTCGGTCGGCGCTGGTTGAAGGCGTGGGCACGCCATGGGAACCCTTCGGGGCACCCATAGTGTTCCCATTTCAGAGGGCCAGTCGTCAAAGAAGTCAGACCGAGAGGACGCAGGGCATGCGCCGACCACAGCGGTACACGTCGTTCGCGCCGGCGTACGACGTGCTGTCCGGCGAATGGCCTGTCTATCGTGCCGGCCGGGTAACCGGCATCGGCGCGCTTCGGCTGCGCTTGGGCGCGTTCGTCTTGGACATCGGATGCGGAACCGGCCTGAACATGCCCCTGATACGCGCAGTAGTAGGGCCTGCCGGCCGCATCGTCGGTGTCGACGCCAGCGCCAAGATGCTCGCCCAGGCGCGCGCGAAGGCCGAACGTCGAGGGTGGATGAACATTGACCTGGAGAATGCCGACGCGACCACCTTGACCCCGGGATGGCTCGATGGGCGTCTCGGACCGGGGCGTGGCCCGGATGGCGCCGACGCTGTCCTGTTCACCTACTCGCTCTCGGTGATGACCAACTGGCCGGAAGCCTGGCGTGCGGCAACGGCTGCGGCCCGACCCGGAGCACGGGTCGCCGTCGTCGACATGCGGACGCCAACAGGGGCCACGACCGTCTTCGCGCCGCTGGCCCGCCTCGCGTGCATCCTGGGTGGCTCCGATATCACCGCGCACCCGTGGACAGCACTTGAGCAAGAATGCACCGACGTCCAGGCATGGAGCCTGCGAGGAGGACACATCCAGGTACGCGCAGGAACACTTCGCTAGCCGTAGCGTGCCCCAACACACGCTGCCAGACCGTTGGCAACCCGCGCCGGGGCGCCACCGCCGGAACCGACCAAGGAGAAGCATGGACACCACGCTCCCCAGCTCAGACCTTTCCATCAGCATCGACGGCCCCCGCCTGCCGGCAGTCATCGTCTTCGACGTCAACGAAACCCTTTCCGACATGTCACCTATCGCAAAGCGGTTCGTCGACGTCGGCGCCCCCGCACACCTGGCCGCAACATGGTTCGCCACCCTCCTGCGAGACGGGTTCGCGCTCACCGCCGCAGGCAGCACCGCACCATTTGCCCAGCTCGGCGTAGGCGCGCTTCGTGCCAGCCTTCACGGCCTGCCCCTTGACCGGACCGTCGACGAAGCCATCGAACACATCATGGGCGGCTTCGACGAGCTGACCGTGCACCGCGACGTCCGCGACGGCATACCCGCCCTGGCTGCTCTGGACACCCGCCTTGTCACCTTGAGCAACGGGGCAGCCACAGTCGCCCAGCGCCTGTTCGAGCGCGCAGGGATCGGCGAGCACTTCGAACGGCTGCTCTCGGTCGAGGACGCCGGCGTGTGGAAGCCAGCACCGGGCTCCTACGCCTACGCGGCGCGGCAGTGCGGCGTCGAACCGATCGACATGATGCTCGTGGCCGTCCACCCGTGGGACATCGACGGCGCTCATCGGGCGGGACTTGGCACCGCATGGATCAACCGGACAGGGGCGACCTACCCCGACTACTTCACCGCGCCCACTCTCGAAGCAACATCGATCCCCCACCTCGCGCAGCTTCTGAGCCAGTAACCGCCTCAGGAGCTCAGACGAGTCCTGAAGGTGTCCCGCGCAACAAACAGATCCTCACCAGGAAAAGATCAGCTGTAATGGTCTGCGCACGCCCTCGAGGTGCCCAAACCGCCTTGGCTCGTCAACGGCAGCGCTCGAGTGCAGCAGCACAGCACAGCAGCGGGGCCACACATCGGCGATCCACAGGGTCTCCCGGAGCTTGTCTCACCTGCTCAACGCCCTTTGACGACCCCCTCGGTCGCCGTTCGGGAAGAAGAGGCCGCAGTTCAAATCCTGTCACCCCGGCCAGCATTTCCGCAGGTCAGCGACCTACGGCAGCTGCCGACAAAGACCAAGAAGTGACCAGTGTTTGCGATCTGTCAGCGGACCTCCGCGAATCCACGCACATCGTCGTGTACTCCCGTGAACTCAGCTGTGGTGCGAGCCCCGACTTCGTGCCGCGACCTTCAGCCGGGAGGTTGCCGGGTCACTGGCGGTACTTCTCTGAGCTGGCACCGGTGTTGGCAGCTGGGCTGCGGGGATGACAGGATCGGGCACGTGACGGGTCCCTATGCGAAAGCGATCATGGTGCTCGCGCTGCTGCTCGCGGTTTGGGCGCTGGTCCTTGCCGCGGGCAACCGAACCCAGGGGGTCCCCCTCCTCGCCGGAGGCGCGGTGCTCGAGGCGCTGCTCGTCGGCTTCCTGATCGGCGGGATCGTGCAGATGGCCGGCAGCAACCGGGTCTTTGCCCGGGCCGAGTTCGTGGGCTACCTCCTGGGCTGCGTGGCTATCCCGCCGATCGCTGCCGCCTGGGCGTCGGAGGAGAAGTCCCGGGCGGGCACGGTCGTGATCGCCCTCGGCTTCCTCATCACCCCGGTCATGGTGTTCCGGGTGCAGCAGGTCTGGGCGGGTCCCGTTGGCTGACCAAGGCGTCCGGGCGGCCCCTGCCCCGACCGGACGAGGCTTCGGTCGGGTGCTCGTGGCGGTCTACGGCATCTTCGCCCTCGCCGCGACCGCCCGCTCGGGGGTCCAGCTCGCCACCCGGTTCGCCGAGGCGCCGCTGGCCTATCTGCTGTCCGCGTTCGCTGCGATCGTCTACATCGTCGCCACGGTCTCACTGGGTCGGGGGGACGTGACCTCGCGTCGCCTCGCGACCGTGGCCATCAGCATCGAACTCGTCGGCGTACTCGTCGTCGGCGCCGCGAGCGAGCTATTCCCCGACGCCTTCCCCGACGCAACGGTATGGACCGGGTTCGGTAGCGGCTACGGGTTCGTGCCTCTTGTGCTGCCGTTCGTCGGGCTGTGGTGGCTGCGGCACACGCGCTAGGAAGTGACCGGGGCGCCCCGCGCGACCGTCGGCTCATCGGCCGCTTCGTGGCCCATGCGCGATCTCGCCATCCTCCAGAAGGCGCACCAAAGTGGGGCGGGAAATGCGCCAGAAACGTTCGTGATCCAGATCAGCCGAGAGTCGGGGTCAGGACGAAGACCGGGATCTGACGCTCAGTCCTGGCCTGGTAGTCGGCATAGTCGGGGAAGGCAGCAACACATCGCTCCCACCAGATCGCCTTCTCCTCACCCGTGACCTCACGGGCGGTCATGGCCTGCACGACCGTGCCGTCCCGCACCTCGACATGGGGGTCGGCCGCGAGGTTGAGGTACCAGACGGGGTTCTTGGGAGCACCGCCCTGGGAGGCCACCGCGGCATACTCGCCGTCGTGCTCAACCCGCATCAAGGGCACCTTGCGCAGCTTGCCAGACCTGGCGCCGCGGGTGGTCACGATGATTACGGGCATGTCGTGCATGGTCGTGCCGGAGAGGCCACCGGATTTTTCGTACTCCTCGACCTGCTCGCGGACCCATTGCCACGGGCTGGGCGCATACTCACGGTTCAAGGACATGGCACCACTCAACACCAGATGTTCAGTGGCCGCGCGGTCCGTCGGCTGGGCCCTCTCGCTGGCCGGGGCAGTGGGGCTGCGGGATGGCAGTGGGGAGCTCAGCCGGTGACGTCCTTGCTGGAGAAGCGGGCCCAGGCGGCAAGCCAGAACACCAACGCGTATCCGGCGGCCGTCAGCAGCCCGCGGGTCATGTCGCCCCACGCGATGGGGTCCCGCAGTACATCGCCGAAGGACGTCCACCAGTGGGTGGGCAACCACTCGTGCAGCCAGGACAGCTGTGGGATCGAGTCAAGGATGAAGCTCATGACGTTGAGGAGGACCACCGCGATGGTGGCACCGATGGGCTGTTCGGTCAGGGTCGAGATGAACAGTCCGATCGCACCAAGGGAGGCGAAGCACAGCCCGAGGTAGATGGTGGCCATCAGGACCCGAAGGATGGCCTGCCCCATGCCGATCTGGGTGCCCGACAGCGACGTCATCTCACCACCACCGAAGAGCGCGACACCGGCCACCGCACCGACCAGCGAGACCCACAACGTGGCCACCAGCGAGAAGATCGTGATGGCGGCGAACTTCACCGCCAGCAGCCTCGTGCGATGCACCGGGACCGTGAGCAGATAGCGCAAGGTGCCGATGTTCGCTTCTCCGGCAACTGAGTCCCCTGCAACTGTGCCGACGGCCAGCGGCAGGAACAGGCCCATCTCGACGGTGAGTGCAGCCAACGCGACAAACAGTCCGTTGGACGTGATCGAGGCGAAGAAGTCGGGTCCACGCCCCGCCCTTGGTGTCGACATCTTGACGGCGATCGCAATGATGACCGGCACGACGGCCAGGATGCCCAGCCCCGCCTGGTTGCGGCGGCGGCCGAAGATCAGCCGCAGCTCGGAGCGCAGGAAACGGGTCGAGATATGCCGGCGAGCCCGGGCGGTCGGCGCCGTGGCCACCTCAGTGCTCATGCCGCTGGTCAGGCCAGGGGTCAGGTCAGCCGCTGACATTGAAACCCTCCCCGGTGAGCGACACGAACAGGTCCTCGAGGCTGGGGCGCTCGACCGCAAACCCCGTCACGGGCACCCCGTCGTGCACCAGTGCAGCGACAACCTTCTCCGCAGCCAGCTTGCCCAAAGTGCCGGCAGCCCAACCGGATTCGACCGCGACCTCGGTCAGGCCGAGCTCTCGCAACACTCTGGCCGCATCCTCGGGGCGGTCGGTCTCCACCCGGGCTCGCGGCTCGCTGACGGCTCGCACCTGGGCGATCGGTCCTTGGGTCAGCAGCCTGCCGACATGCATCACCCCGACGTGGGTGCACACCTGCTCGACCTCGGACAGGAGGTGGCTGGAGACCAGCACTGTGGCCCCGTCGTCGGCCAGGGAGCCGATGAGGTGGCGAACCTCGCGGGTTCCTTGAGGGTCAAGACCATTGGTCGGTTCGTCAAGCACCAGCAGCTCACGTGGCGCCAGCAACGTTCCCGCGATCGCGAGCCGCTGTCGCATGCCCAGGGAGTATGCGCGGTACTTCTTCTCGGCCGCTGCGAGCAGCCCAACGCGGTCCAGTGCGCCGTCGACGCGCACCTTGGTGGTGCGCGGATCCGCATACCGGTCAACGCAGTCCAGTCGCGAGAGGTTGGCCCGGGCCGAGAGGTACGGGTGGAACGCCGGGCCCTCGACCAGCGACCCGACGAGCGGCAGGACATCCTCCGCGTGGTCGGGTATTGCCTTGCCGAGAAGGCTGTGATGGCCAGACGTGGCCCTGATCAGCCCGAGCAGCATGCGGATCGTCGTGGTCTTGCCGGAGCCGTTGGGGCCGAGGAATCCGTAGACGGCCCCGCGCGGCACCAGCAGGTCGACAGCGTCGACCGCAACCTGTTGGCCGAACCGCTTGGTCAGCCCCGCGGTGGCGACCGCGAAGTCGCCCGATGCCAAGTCGCCCACCGCGAAGTCGCCCAGTTCCTCGCTCACGAAGTGGCTAGTGCTGCGTACAGGCCCTCCGGCGTCACGGCCCCGACCACCACCCGGCCGTCATCGGTGAGCAGCGCCGAGAACACGGTCCCGGCCATCAGGTGCCCCGAGCCCCAGCTGCCCGAGACCTTGGGCAGCAGCCCGACAAGCTTCATCAGCTGGGCGACGCTCTTGTCCGTTTTGGCGCCGGCGCTGGCATCCGGCACCGGCAACTTGGCCACCAGCACGCTGCCCCAACCCTTGCCGAGCACCTTGAACATGTCTGCCGAGTTTGCTAGCGGCGCAACGGTCTTGGTCTTGCCGGCGCCAGGCGTGATGCCCTTCTTGGCGTCGGTCGTCACCTTCCCGTCAGTCACCGTGGTGCCCGGCGGTGGGTTGAAGGTGAACTGGGCGGCGTCGGGCCGTGCGAAGTCCACTGCGCTGAATGCCACCTCGAACACCGGATCGGCCACGGACTTGGCGAAGACCTGGACCCGCAGCGGGACGCGCTCGATGCCGTCAATGGCCACCCGGACCTGGGCCACCAGCGACGTCGCCTCCTTGGGCTTGAGCACCAGCTCGTACGCCGAACGCCCGGCCACCGTCGCGGTGCCGCTGGTCGTGACCTGCGTGCTCGGGGTGATCGCCGCCAACGCCCGCTCCGCAGCCGCCTGGGGTGAGGTGGGCAGGTCGGTGGGACCCGGCATACCGGGGGTGGTCCTGCTCTTGCCCGCACCCTCCTGGGACGAGGTGGGCAGAACGTAGTGCTTGGCCGTCTTGTCCTTGCTGGCCCAGACCCAGACGTCCCTGCCGTTGCGGATCACATCGGACTCACCCAGCGTCCCCAACAGGGCCATCCGGGCCTTGTCGGGACCGGCGAACCAGACTCGCATCGTGTGCGTGCCCGAGATCAGGGAGGTCAGGTCGGAGCTGCCGGCGCGCCCGGAGACACCGGCGATCTGCAGGTCCGGCAGACCCAGATCGGTCTTCTGCACCACCGTCCCGGACAGTCCGTCCAGACGCGCCTGCTGGACGTCCACGAGCAGCTGCGCCGCGGTGCGAGCGGGGAGTCCGGTGTCGGCGAGCGCGCTCAGTCCCCCGACCGCTGCCACTCCCCCGACCGCTGCCACTCCCCCGACCAGGGCCACTCCCCCGACCAGGGCCACCGCGGTCACTGCAGGGACTGCCCACCGCAGGGCTGGGGTTCGCTCGAAGATGCTCATGGAACCATCGTGCACCCAACCGCCTGAGAGCCTCCTGAGAACCTGTGCGGGCACAGAGGGCGCGATGAGCAGGAGCGCCATGGCAACAGCACGCCATGACAGGCTGTATGCCGTGCGACTGCTGGTGGTCGAAGACGAGCTGCGCCTCGGCGCGGCCCTTCGGCGCGGGCTGACCGCCGAGGGGTTCCTCGTCGACGTGGCCACGGACGGGCCGACGGGCCTCGAGGCCGCCCGCCACGGTGACTACGACGCGGTGGTCCTGGACGTGATGCTGCCGGGGATGTCGGGCTACAACGTCGTGCGCACCCTGCGCACCGAGGCGAACTGGGTCCCGGTGCTGATGCTCTCGGCCAAGGACGGCGAGTACGACCAGGCCGACGGCCTCGACTACGGAGCCGACGACTACCTGACCAAGCCGTTCTCCTTCGTGGTGCTGCTGGCCCGGCTTCGAGCTCTCGTGCGACGCAACCTGCCCGCCCGCCCCGCGATCCTGGCGGTCGGCGACGTCACCCTGGATCCGGCAACCCATGAGGTCGAGCTCGCCGGGACACCCGTTGCCCTGACCCCGCGCGAGTACGCCCTGCTGGAGTACTTCCTGCGCCACCCCGGCCGCGTGGTCAGCAAGACCGAGCTGCTCGACAACGTCTGGGACGCGGCCGAGAACACCGACCCCAACGCCGTCGAGGTCTACGTCGGGTATCTGCGCCGCAAGGTCGGGCGTGACGTGCTGCGAACCGTGCGCGGTGCCGGCTACCGACTCGCTCCATGAGAGGCCGTCTTCAGGGACTGAGCCTGCGCGCCCGGCTGCTGGCCGTGGGCGCCACCGGCGTGGCCCTGGCCCTCGCCCTGGGCAGCCTCGTGCTGTATGCCGTGCTGACCGTCACCGTGAACCGCACCGTGGACGACGGCGCGTTCGCCAGCGCCCGGGCGGTCGCCGCGATGGTGGACAACAACACCGTCCCGGACCCACTGCCGGTCTCGGGCTCCCAGATCGTGCAGGTCGTCGACGCTTCGGGCGCCGTGGTCAGCGCGTCGGTGAGCGCCGATCGCCTGACCCCGTTGCTGCGATCGCCTGAGCTGGCCAAAGCCCTTGCAGGAGAGCGGATTCCGGTCTCAGGAGGCCGAGCTGGTCTGGCCGGGACCTTGCGCGCCATTGCCGTGCAGGCAGGCCCACCCTCGGCCCCCCGCAGCATCATCGTGGCTGTCCCCGTCAACGACATCGAGCAGAGCCAGCGCGTCCTGCGCAACACCTTGCTGGTCACCTACCCCCCGCTGGTCGTCATCATGGCCCTGATTGCCTGGCGGGTCATCGGCTGGACCTTGCGGCCGGTGGAGACGCTGCGCTCGGGGGCGGCACGGATCAGCGGCAGCGAGCAGGACGAGCGGCTGGCCGTCCCGCAGTCCGCCGACGAGATCCGAGCGTTGGCGCTCACCCTCAACGACATGCTCGATCGACTGGGCGCCGCGCGTGGACGTCAGCGCGCCTTCGTCGCCGATGCGGCCCACGAGCTGCGCAGTCCGCTGGCCAGCATGCGCACCCAGCTCGAGGTGGCCCAGCATCTGGGCGAGGGCGGTGAGCTGGCCGCCGACCTGCTCGCCGACGTGGCCCGCTTGGCCGCACTGGTCGAGGATCTGTTGTTGCTGGCACGGGCTGGAGCCGATGCCAGACCCCCGCCCCAACGCGAGTCCCTTGACGTCAGAGCCCTGTTGGTGGCAACTGCCAACAGGTATGCCGGTGCGCGAGTGCCGGTGTCCGTCACCGGGGGGCCGGCCGTGTCCGCCAGCGTCAACTCCGAGGAGCTGCATCGGGTGCTGGCCAACCTGGTCGACAACGCGGTGCGCCATGCCGGCTCGAGTGTCGTCCTGGCGGTGTGCGCCAAAGGCGGGCGCGCGGTGCTGACCGTGGTCGATGACGGACCCGGCATACCGGCTGGTGAGCGCGAGCGGGTGTTCGAGAGGTTCGCCCGACTCGACGACGCCCGGGACCGGGACGCGGGAGGCACCGGCCTCGGGCTGGCCATCGTGCGCGAGCTGCTGCGTCGCTCGGATGGGTCGATCTCGTTGCAGGACAACCCCTCCGGGCCGGGCCTCGCCGCGGTGGTCCACCTCGCCCGCTGACCACCAGGCGCCGCGCTTCATGACCCGCCGGTCCCTGCCCAGCCAGCCCGGACGTGGTGGCTCCGGTCCTATGCTCCGCCCCCGACATCGGCACGTCGCGAGTAGCTCGCCCCGAGAGCGACGCCGGACCTCAGAGTCTGGAGCTGGAGCACGTCAAAGGCATCCCCGTAATGGACGTACGAACGGCGCTTCGTCAGTCCTGGTCGGGGGACTCGGTCGTGAACTCCTTGGCCACCAGCTCGGCGATCTGGGCGGTGTTGAGGGCCGCGCCCTTGCGCAGGTTGTCGCCACAGATGAACAGGTCGATGGTGTTGGGGAAGTCCAGCGCCTGACGGATCCGTCCCACGAAGGTCGGGTCGGATCCCACCACGTCGGCAGGGGTCGGCCACTCGCCGGCGGCCGGGTCGTCCAGGACCACGACGGACGGAGCCTCGACCAGCGCCTGACGAGCGGCATCGGCGGTCAGCGGCTTCTCGAAGACGGCGTGTACCGCGAGCGAGTGGGTCGTGATGACCGGGACGCGCACGCAGGTCGCCGAGACCTTGAGGTCAGGAATGGCCAGGATCTTGCGGGACTCGTTGCGGACCTTGAGCTCCTCCGAGCTCCAGCCGTCTTCCTGGAGCGACCCTGCCCACGGCACCACGTTGAAAGCCAGCGGCGCGGGGAACGGGGAGTCCTCGCCGAGCTTGTCGTTGACTGCCGCGCGAACGTCGCCCGGGCGCTGGCCGGCCTCACGGTTGCCGGCGAGAACGGCGATCTCGTCATAGAGACGGTCGATGCCGGGCTGTCCGGCGCCCGAGGCGGCTTGGTAGGAGGCGACCACGAGCTCCGTGAGTCCCCA
>JAYSQM010000143.1:0-5714 GCA_043721575.1 Phycicoccus sp. | reverse complement strand
CCCATCGCGTTGAACGTGCCATGCACCGACCCCTCGATGCAGTGAAGGAGCCAGGAGGCCAGGTCGCGGACGTCGATGACCTGGGTCGACAGGTCGGGGGAGTCGGGCACCAGCACGCTCCCGTCCTCCGTGGCCGGGCGCGCGAACCTCAGTGGCCAGTATCCGGTGCGGTCGGTGTGGTCGCCCGGCCCACCGATCAGGCCTGACCGGGCGATGACCGCCTTGCCTTCGCCGACCCCGCCCAGGACGGCGCGTTCACACGCGACCTTCGCCTCGCCATACGTCTCCCTTGTTGCCTCGTCCCCCTCGAGCGCGGGCAGCAGCGAGGCGGACTCGTCCGCGCCGATCGAGTCCTGGGCGGCATATACCGAGCCGGAGGAGACGTAGACCCATGTGCCCGTGCGGCCAGCAAGAGCAGTCACCGCACTGCGCACCAGGCCCGGCTGCCAGGAGACGTCCACGACGCCGTCCCAGTCCTGGTCACACACCCCGTCGTATGCCGTGTCCTCGCCTCGGTCGGCGCGCACGAAGGTCGCGCCCGGGGGAGCCTGCCCGGACTCACCTCGTGCCAGACAGGTCACCGTGTGACCTCGCTCGAGCCCGACCTGAGCGACCTCGCGGCCGAGCCAGGACGTCCCACCGAGCATCAGGATCTTCATGGTGTCCACTCAAACATGCCTACCCATGACGTGTCACCGGCGAACACGGGGCCTACCCCGGGCAGCTCAGGGCGGAGCCGTCGCGGCGCGCCTAGAGTGAAGTCATGGATCGCCGCATCTTCGGTATCGAGAACGAGTACGGCGTCACGTGCACGTTCGACGGCCAGCGACGCCTGACTCCCGATGAGGTGGCGCGCTACCTCTTCCGCAAGGTCGTGTCGTGGGGTCGATCCTCAAACGTGTTTCTGGCCAACGGTTCCCGGCTCTATCTGGACGTGGGTAGCCACCCTGAGTACGCCACACCCGAATGTGACGACATCCGAGCGCTGGTCACCCACGACAAGGCCGGGGAGCGCATCGTCGAGGGACTTGTCGCCGACGCCCAGCAACGCATTGGCGACGAGGGCATCGCGGGCGAGATCTATGTCTTCAAGAACAACACCGACTCGGCGGGCAACTCCTATGGCTGCCACGAGAACTACCTCGTCGGCCGCGCCGGGGAGTTCCAGAAGCTGTCCGACGTCCTGATCCCGTTCCTGGTCAGCCGCCAGATCACCAGCGGCGCGGGCAAGATCGCGACCACGTCCCGTGGAGCGACGTATTGCGTCAGCCAGCGGGCAGACCACATCTGGGAGGGTGTCTCCAGCGCCACCACCCGCTCGCGCCCCATCATCAACACCAGGGACGAGCCACACGCTGACGCCGAGAAGTACCGCCGGCTGCACGTCATCGTCGGTGACTCCAACATGAGCGAGACGACCACGATGCTCAAGGTCGGCTCGACCGATCTGGTGCTGCGGATGGTCGAGGCCGGCGTGGTGATGCGAGATCTGACGCTCGAGAACCCGATCCGGGCCATCCGCGAGATCAGCCACGACATGACCGGCCGTAAGAAGGTCAAGCTCGCCAATGGTCGTGAGCTGAGCGCCCTGGAGATCCAGAACGAGTACTACGAACGTGCCACGGCGTTCGTCGACCGCGAAGGTCTGGACGACCCGATCCACAAAAGCGTCCTGGACCTGTGGCATCGGACGCTGACGGCGGTCGGCACGGGAGACCTGGCCCTGGTCGGCACCGAGATCGACTGGATCATCAAGTACCAGCTGATCTCGCGCTACGCGGCCAGACACGACCTCACCCTGTCCAGCCCCAGGCTCGCCCAGCTTGATCTGGCTTACCACGACATCAACCGTCAGCGCGGTCTGTTCTATCTTCTGCAACGTCATGGCAACACGGCCCGCGTCTGCTCCGACCCCGAGATCTTCGAGGCCAAGACCGTGCCGCCCCAGACCACGAGAGCCAAGCTGCGCGGTGACTTCATCCGCGCGGCCCAGGAGCACCAACGTGATTTCACCGTCGACTGGGTCCATCTCAAGCTCAACGACCAGGCGCAGCGGACGGTCCTGTGCAAGGACCCCTTCGCGGCCGTCGACGCCCGGGTCGAGCGGCTGATCGAGGGCATGTGATGGGCGACCCCGAGGCGACGTGGGTTCGGAGCTGCACAGATCGGGGCGTTATGGTGGTCTGAATCCATCACCAGACGATCGAAGGTCTTCGCGTGCTCCTGTCCCGTTCAACACTTGTGTCCGCCGCAGTCATACCCCTGGTCTTCCTCGCGGCCTGCAGCTCGGCCAAGACTGACGCCACTGCGGCCAACGCACTGGACGGCATCACGGTGGGTGGCACGGACACGGCACCCACGCTGACCATCAAGACCAAGCCGCTGACCGTGAAGGAGACGACCATCAAGGTTGTCACCGTCGGCAAGGGTGCCAAGGTGTCCAAGGCCAACTCGGTCACGGTCAACTACGCCCTGTTCAACGGCAAGGACGGCAAGCAGATCGAGTCCAGCTTCGGCAAGAAGACGGCAGGCATGGACCTCTCGTCCACTCAGCTGATGCCAGGCCTCAGCAAGGGTCTGACCGGCCAGCAGGTCGGCTCCCGGTTGCTGGTCGCGATCCCGCCGGCGGAGGCCTTCGGTGCCCAGGGCAACGCCCAGATCGGCTTCGGCCCCACCGACACCGCCATCTTCGTCATCGACCTGGTCTCCGCGAGCACGCCGCTGACGGAGGCCACAGGCACTGCTGTCCCGCCCAAGGCTGGGCTCCCGACCGCCACGGTTGATGGCGCCAAGCCCGCGCAGATCACGGTCCCCAAGACCGCGGCGCCGACGACGCTGATCGTCCAACCTCTGATCACGGGCGCAGGTCTGGTCGTCAAGGCTGGCCAGAACATCAAGGTCAACTACACCGGAGTGTTGTGGAAGGACGGCAAGAAGTTCGATGCCTCCGGCGACCACGGCACACCGTTCGACACCCCGATCGGCGTGGGTCGGGTCATCACCGCCTGGGACAAGGGCCTTGTTGGACAGACCGTCGGCAGCCGCATCCTGCTGGTCGTGCCCCCGGCCGAAGGCTACGGCTCCAAGGGCTCGCCGCCGCTGATCGGCGGAACGGACACCCTGGTGTTCGTAGTCGACATCCTTGCCGCCGGCTGAGCCTCCAACTTCTACTGAAAGGCCCAGCCATCATGGGTTTTGACCCCAACACCACCAAGCCCGAGATCGACTTCCCGGGCGACGTCGCCCCCACCGAACTGGTCATCGAGGACCTCAAGCATGGCGATGGCGTCGAGGCGAAAGCTGGTGACACCATCAGCGCCCACTATGTCGGTGTCGCGCACTCGACCGGCGAGGAGTTCGACGCGTCGTGGAACCGCGGTGCGCCGCTGGACTTCCGTCTGGGCGTCGGCCAGGTCATCAAGGGCTGGGACGACGGCATCGTCGGAATGTTGGTCGGCGGCCGTCGCAAGCTGACCATCCCTGCGCACCTCGCCTACGGCGACCGCGGCGCCGGCGGAGCGATCAAGCCGGGCGAGACCCTCATCTTCGTCGTGGACCTGGTCGACGCTCGCTGACCCGAGCAGTCAGAGGCTCAGCAACGTCGCCGCAAAGCGACCGGCTGCCGCGGCGGCCACGAACGAGGCCTGATCCTGGTCAAGGCCACGACCCATGGTCGACAACCGCACCGGGCTTGCTGCCAGTGCGTCAACCAGGCCAGAAGTGTCGACCTCGCGCAGCCGAAGTCGGCCGGCACTGTCCCGGACGAGGTCTCGGGCCTGTTGCAGTACACGCTCGCCGAAATCTCCGCCCAGCAACGGGACTGGCAGGTCCGCCGATGCCATGGCCACCCGGCCGTATGCCGTCAGACTGTGGTGGGAGATGCCGCGGTGGCGTTCGCGCTCGTCGGCTTCGGAGACGCGCAGGGAGGCGATGGCCCGCCCACCGAGCACTGCGGTGGCGTTGACTGCTTCGCCGGTCGCCACGCCGGAGTAGCCCCACGGGGAACCGGTACCCAGGTTGCCCGGGCCCTGGGCCACGATGGCCACATCGGCGTGCAGGACATGGGCCGCGGCCAGCAGGCCGGTGTGGAGGTTGACGGCCTCGAGGTCCCCGCCGAAGGCCTGACCCACCGTGACGGTGCCGACGAGCCAGTCGGCCTCGCGCAGCCCCGCCACCGAGCGGGAGAAGGCGATGGGGAGGGCGCCACCATCGGTCATCACGTAGACCGCCCGCACCTCGGGGTCGGGCTCGCGCAGTCCCGCCAGGATGGCAGGCACGGCAGAGTGCAGATCGGCCAGGACGACGGGCATCGCGTCGATCCCGGAGGCGTCGCGCAGCACCTCGTAGTACGGGCTGTTCTGCTCGTCGACTCCGAGAACCATCGTCTGCATCGGCGTGTAGCGCGCCTTAACGATGTGACCAGGGCCGGGCTGCGGGTCGGCCGGCAGGCGATCAGGGATGGCCACGATCAGGGCCATCCCACCCGTGCCCAGCCCTCGCTCGAGAGCGCCGACATTGAGCAGGACCCGGTCGCCGGGCCGCGGCTCCCCGACCAGGGCGGTGTAGGCCAGGGCCTGGACCGTTTCGCCGCCTGGACCACCCAGCACCACGTCGTACTCGGCGGCTCCTGGCCACTGTGCCCGGACCACTTCAACCGTTGCCTCACGCCACTGGATCACGCCACGAACAGTAGTGGTGACGGCGCTGCACCTGACGATCCACAGTCCGGTAGCGTCGAGCCTCATGAGCGCCCAGCCCAACGCGTCCGCCAAGACCGAGCGTCTGCTCAACCTGGTGATCTGCCTGCTCTACACGCGACACCCGCTGTCCAAGGCCAAGATCCGTGACGCAGTGCCGCAGTACGGCACGACCGCGTCCGACGATGCCTTCGACCGGATGTTCGAGCGCGACAAGGACGAGCTGCGCGACCTCGGCATCCCGCTGGCGACCGAGCCGCTGGACGCGTTCTTCGACGACGAGCCCGGATATCGCATCGACCGCCGCGAGTACGCCCTGCCGGAGATCTCCTTTGCCGCCGACGAGCTGGCGGTTCTCGGCCTGGCCAGTCGGACATGGGCACAGGCCAGCCTCGCAGGACCCGCCGCCCAGGCCCTGCGCAAGCTCGAGGCTTCCGGAGTGGAACGCGACGACTCGTCGCTGATCGGCATCGAGCCCCGTGTCCGGACCGCTGAGCCCGCCTTTGAAGCGGCGAAGAACGCTGTGCTGCAACGAACTCCGGTGACCTTCACCTACCGGACCGCAGGCTCTGGCGAGGTGGCGATCCGTCACGTCCAGCCGTGGGGGATCGCCTCCTGGCACGGTCGCTGGTACCTCACCGGCTTCGACACCGACAGGTTCGCAGCGCGGGTATTCCGGCTGGGCAGGATCGAGGGCGAGGTCGCCACCGACGGCGAGCCGGCGTCATACGAGGTGCCGGTGGGTCACCAGCCGAGGGCGATGATCAGCACCATGGCGGTCGAGCGCGACCCCCAGCCGGCAGTCCTGCGGGTGCGCGTGGGGGCCGGGCACACCCTGCGCCGGCGGGCACGCACGGTCGGGGACGTCGATGACATCTGGTCGCTGGTCGACGTGGACTTCAGCGACACCGAGGCCTTTGCCGACGAGATCAGCAGCTTCGGCCCCGATGTCGTGGTCGAGAACCCCACCGAGCTCAGGGAGTCCGTGATCCGCAGGCTGACCGGAGCGCTCGGCCC
>JAYSQM010000142.1:0-2105 GCA_043721575.1 Phycicoccus sp. | reverse complement strand
GCAGTGCCGACGGTGGTCACCGCACTGTGGCGCGGCGTGGATGTCCTGCGACCCATCGCCTGGCTGTATGCCGTCTACTCCGCCTTCGTCCGTCATCAGGACATGGCGCGGCCGTGGCTGGCCTGGGTCGTGCTGGGAGTGCTCGGGGCCTGGACTGTGGTCATGGTCCTGTACCGCACCCGCAACACTCGGGTGGTCGGTATCGAGCTGGCGCTGGCCTGTGCCGCAGTCCTGAGCACCCGTCTGGTGGACACCCCGGAGGTGATCGTCGGTGGAGCCAAGACGCTGCCGGGGTTCTGGCCGGCTGCGGCAGTGGTGGCCTGGGCCGTGCTCAAGGGGTGGCGAGGAGGGATGTTCGCAGCCATCGTCGTGGGCGTGGCCGACATCCTCGAGGTCGGCGTCGCCACCGAGAACACCATCACCAACATCGTGATCCTGGTGCTGCTCGGCGGCTGCATCGGCTTGTGTGCCGACCTGTCCCGCGATGGGCATGCAGCACTGAGCGAGGCGCTGAGGGTCCAGGCCGAAGTGCGCGAGCGCGATCGGCTGGCGCGCACCGTCCACGACGGGGTGCTGCAGACCTTGGCCTATATCCATCGCCGTGGTGTGGACATGGGTGGTGAGTCCCGTGAGCTCGGCTCGATGGCAGCCGACCAGGAACGGCTGCTGCGGGCACTGGTCAGCGATGTCTCGGCGCCGCAGCTGGACGCTGTCGTGGGAGGAGATGTCGATCTGCGGCTGCTGCTGGGCCGCTACGCCGAGGCCGCCGTCAATGTCATCCCGCCCGCCGAACCGGTACTCATGGATCGCCGGGTTGCCGACGAGCTCGCGGCGGCGGTCAGTGCCGGGCTCGACAACGTCCGCCGTCACGCCGGTGCCGATGCGCAGGCGTGGGTGCTGATCGAGGACCACGGCAAGGACGTCACCGTGACCATCCGTGACAACGGCGTCGGTGTGCCTGTGGGTCGACTGGCCGAGGCCGCAGCGAACGGCCGGATGGGCGTGGCCAACAGCATCCGGAGGCGAATGAGCGATCTCGGGGGAAGTGCCGTCATCGACTCGAGTCCAGGCGCAGGGACGTGCCTCGAGCTCACCGTCTCCAAGAAGGAGCTCCTGTCATGACCGGACCGGAGGAGGCGAACGAAGACGACATCCTGGACGAGACCACCGTGAGCGTGGTGGTCGCCGATGACCACCCGATGTGGCGCGACGCCGTGGCCCGGGACCTGACCGATGCCGGGTTCAACGTCGTGGCCACCGCTGACGACGGTCACAGCGCGGTGAGTCGCACGCTGGCCACGCGACCCGATGTGCTCGTGCTCGATCTCAACCTCCCGGGACTGCGCGGCGACCAGGTCTGCGCGGCGATCGTCAAGGCGCAGATTCCGACCAAGGTGCTGATCCTGTCGGCGAGCGCCGAGCAGCGCGATGTCCTCGAGGCGGTCAAGGTCGGCGCGACCGGTTATCTGCTCAAGTCCGCCGGCCGGGAGGAGTTCCTCGACGCCGTCCGGGCGACGGCTCAGGGCAAGGCCGTGTTCACCCCAGGTCTGGCCGGGCTCGTCCTGGGGGAGTTCCGCCGACTGGCCGCCGAGCCGCTGGTCAAGGACGGCCGCGAGGTGCCCGAGCTGACCCGGCGCGAGATCGAGGTGCTCAAGCTGGTGGCGACCGGCATGTCCTACAAGCAGATCGCCTCGCATCTGTTCATCTCGCACCGGACCGTGCAGAACCACGTCCAGAACACCCTCATCAAGCTGCAGCTGCACAACCGCATCGAGCTGGTCCGCTTCGCGATCGCCAAGGGCCTGGACACCCCGACCTGACTAGCCCGTTCGGTGGCACGCATTTCCGGGACCACTGCACCTTGGACCGCTGTCGCCTCCAGCCCTTGGGTATCAATCGTGGGCTCGTGCGGGCTGTTCCTCCCACGCCTTGCTGCGTTCCACCGCCTTCAACCACTGCCGGTAGGCCGCGTCAGCCGCCTTACGCGAGCCGCGGGCAGGCTCGAAGCGGCGCTCCAACGCCCAGGTCGCGGCGATCTCCTCCTGGCTGGACCACACGCCAGCGCCGAGACCAGCCAGGAACGCTGCGCCCAGACCGGTGGTGTC
>JAYSQM010000141.1:0-1952 GCA_043721575.1 Phycicoccus sp. | reverse complement strand
GGAGAACCGAAATGCGCCTGCCCCGGCTCCTCGAAGAGCCGCCGCGACGTCGTCTCGAGCATCATCCCCATCGACGGCGCAACCGGCTTGAGCCGCTGCAGGTCCGACCACGACATGACGCCGGGGTTGAGGTGCGGCAGCAGGCCTGTCTCCTCGAGGACCCGGATGGCCATCGCGCGCACGTAGGCCAACGTGTCGTCATACCCGTGGGCATCGAGCCACTCGCGGGCCTGCGGCCAGCGATCCTCGGGGCGGTCACCGAGGGTGAACAGCGCCTCCTTGCAGCCCTGGGCCGCGCCCGCGCGAGCGATGTCCAGGACCTCGTCAGGCGAGAGGTACGCCGCCGGGAGACGATGCGGGACCGTCACGAACGTGCAGTAGTGGCAACGGTCCCGACACAGACGGGTCAACGGGATAAAGACCTTGCGCGAGTAGGTCACAACCCCGGGACGTCCGGCCGCCACCATCGCGGCATCGCGGACACGGGTGGAGGACTCGAACAACGCGTCGAGGTCGGCGCCACGAGCATCAAGGAGCACGAGAGCCTCTGCCTCGTCGAGAGCCTTGCCGTCACGGGCACGGGCCAGGGCGCGACGCATCGCGTTGTCAGTCACCAACGCAGGCTACGTGCCGTCATGTCACGCAGGGTGAGCGCGGTCGCCACCGCCGCGGTGGCGGCCTCATGGCCCTTGTCCTCGCTGGAGCCCTCGATGCCGGCCCGGTCCAGAGCCTGCTGCTCGTCGTCGCAGGTGAGGACACCGAAGCCCACCGGCACTCCAGTCCGGACGCTGACGTCGGTCAGGCCCATCGTTGCTGCCTGGCAGATGTAGTGGAAGTGCGGTGTACCTCCCCGGATCACGACGCCGAGGGCCACGACAGCGTCATACGAGGGCGCCAGCCGCGAGCAGGCCACCGGCAGCTCGAACGCCCCCGGCACCCGGACCAGCTGCACGGACGTGACGCCCGCATCGGCCAGACCACGACGGGCGCCGTCGATCAGTCCATCCATCACCGTCGTGTGCCAGGAGGCTGCGACGATCGCGACGTTCAGACCGCTGCCGTCGACATGCAGAGTGGGCGAACCGCGTTTCATACCTCGACCACTGCATGCTTCACGCGGATGCTCCCTTGTCGTGTTCGTCCAGAGTCAGGTCGTGGCCCATCCGGTCGCGCTTGGTGCGCAGATAGTCCGCGTTGTGCGCACCCGGCACCATGCTGAGCCGTTCGACGGCCGCCACCTCGATGCCGTAGTCGCGCATCGCGTTGACCTTCATCGGGTTGTTCGTCAGCAGACGCACCGCCGCGACGCCGAGGTCAGCCAGAATTGCTGCGCCTGCTGCGTACTCACGGGCGTCGATCGGCAGGCCCAGCTCGGTCTGCGCATCGACGGTGTCAAAGCCGGTGTCCTGCAACGCATAGGCCGCCAGCTTGCTGAGCAGGCCGACCCCCCGCCCCTCGTGCCCGCGCAGATAGACGACCACGCCGCCCTCCGCGCCGACCCGCTCCAGGGAGCGCTCCAGCTGCGGACCACAGTCACAGCGCTGCGAGCCGAACACATCTCCGGTGAGGCACTCAGAATGCAGTCTTGCCAACGGTGCTCGCCCCTGCAGACCCTTGGGGCTGACAAGGGCCAGGTGCTCGTCGCCGGTCACCAGGTCGCGGTAGCCGACCACCCGGAATACCCCGTGCTTGGTCGGCAGTCGGGTCTCTGCAAGTCGCTCGACACGGTCGTTTCGCTGACGCCAGGCGATCAGCGCCGCGATGGTGATGACTGGCAGGTTGTGCTGGGCACCCAGGTCGAGGACTGCCGGCAGACGCATCATCGAGCCGTCGTCATGGACGAGCTCACCGATTGCGCCCACTGGCGTAAGCCCGGCGAGGCGGCACAGGTCCACGGCCGCCTCGGTGTGCCCGCCGCGGACCAGAACCCCGCCTTCCTTGGCGCGCAGGGG
>JAYSQM010000140.1:0-2396 GCA_043721575.1 Phycicoccus sp. | reverse complement strand
GTACATGGCCGCAAAGCGGTTCCGCGACTCCAACCACCGGATGTTCCACCGCGACGCTGGGTATCTCGAGGGTCGCCGGGTCCGGCGCAGCCGCGAGATGCGCGCGATGGCACGGCGCACCGCGTTCGGCAAGGAGATGATCTCGAGTCAGTGGGCCTTTGCCGAGTTCAACGCCCTGGGCGAGCTGTGGGGTGTCGGCCTGCCGGTCCCCTACCCGGTGCAGATCACCGGCACCGAGGTGCTCATGGAGTTCATCGGAGACCAGGGGCGGGCCGCACCGCGGCTGGCGCAGACTCGCCCGGAGCCGGCACTGCTCGTCGACCTCTTCGAGCAGTTCCGCCGCGCCATGAGCGAGCTGGCCCTGCGCGGCTGGACCCACGGTGACCTGTCGCCCTACAACGTCCTGCTCCACGACGATCGCCTCGTGATCATCGACTGGCCGCAGATCGTTGACATCATCGGTAACCCGCGCGGACCTGAGTTCATGCAGCGCGACTGTCACAACATGTGTGCCTGGTTCGTCAGTCGCGGTCTGGCCGTCGACGAGGAGGAGCTCTTCGGCGACTTCATGGCGGCGGCCATGTCGCGATGGTGAGCCCGACCTGGACCCCCACCACGAGCGGGGGCATCACCCGCCGCGCGGTGCTGGCCGGCGCCGTCGCCATGCCGCTGCTGGCCGCATGCAGCCCTGGCTCGGACAAACCAGCCTCGGTCGACCTTGAGGACGGCACCTTCTCCTCCAGGTTCTGGCCCGGCCGGGAGGTGCGCTGGCGGCTGGCCCGCCCCGACCACCGAGGCGCCGCCACAGCCCCGCAGCCGCTTGTGGTGGCGCTGCACGGCAGGGGCGGTGACGCCGACTGGCCCTTCACCGGCGTCCACATCGAGCGCCACGTCGTGCCGACAGGACTAGCGGTGGCGACGGTCGACGGTGGCGACTTCTACTGGCACGCAAGGAGGTCCGGCATCGACACCGGCCGCATGGTCATCGAGGAGCTCCTGCCACTGCTGGGCAGCAAGGGTCTCGCGGCCGACCGCATCGGCCTGCTCGGGTGGTCCATGGGCGGGTACGGAGCACTCCTGTTGGCCACCAGGCTCGGGCCCGGGCGAGTGGCCGGTGTGGTCGCCGCCAGCGCAGCGCTGTGGCAGTCGCCGGGCGACAGCGCCGCCGGCGCCTTCGACGACCGCGCGGACTTCGTCCGCAACGACGTGTTCGCGGCGCGAGGCGAGCTGCGCGGCATACCGGTCCGTCTGGACTGCGGACGTGAGGATCCGTTCATCGTGGCCAACCGGGCGTTCGCGCGCGAACTGCCTGATGCCACAGTCACATTCGACGCTGGCGCCCACACCGAAGGGTATTGGACAGCTCACGCGGGAGCCCAGATGAGCTGGCTCCGCGCACGCTTCCAGTGACGACGCCGCGCAGGTCGTTCGGGCAGTCGGTCAGAGCTGGGGCTTGTCCCACTTGTCCTGACGGGTCATGGCGGCGGCGCGGCCCTTGGCCGAGATCACCAGGGCCATCTTGCGGGACGCCTCGTCGATCATCTCGTCGCCGAGCATGACCGCACCCAGCTTGCCGCCCGCCTCGGAGGTGAAGAAGTCGTAGGCGTCCAGGATGTTCTCTGCGTGGTCGTAGTCGCTCTGGCGCGGGCTGAACACCTCGTTGGCCGGGGCGAGCTGACCGGGGTGCAGGACCCACTTGCCATCGAATCCCAGGGCCGCGGATCGCCCTGCCACCCGGCGGAACCCGTCGACGTCGCGGATCTGCAGGTACGGTCCGTCGATGGCCTGCTTGTCGTAGGCACGGGCCGCCATCAGGATCGACATCAGGATGTGGTGGTAGGCATCGCCGACGTCGTAGCCCGGCGGCTGCTCACCGACCACGAGGCTCTTCATGTTGATGGAGGCCATGAAGTCGGCCGGTCCGAAGATGATCGTTTCTACGCGCTGGCTCGCGGCAGCGATGGCGTTGACGTTGGTCAGGCCGAGCGCGTTCTCGATCTGCGCCTCGATGCCGATCCTGCCGACCTCCAGGCCCGTCGCCTTCTCGATCTGGGTCAGCAGCAGGTCGAGCGCAATGACCTGTTCGGGCGTCTGGACCTTGGGCAACATGATGGCGTCGAGGTTGGCGCCGGCCCCTTCGACGACCTCCACGACATCGGCATAGGTCCACTGCGTCGTCCAGTCGTTGACGCGGACCGAACGGATCGTGCTGCCCCAGCCACCCTCGTTGAGTGCCGCGACGATGTTCTTGCGCGCGTCCGGCTTGGCCAGAGGCGCCACGGCATCCTCGATGTCCAGGAAGACCTGGTCGGCGCCAAGACCCCTGGCCTTGTCGATCATCTTGGTGCTGGAGCCGGGCACCGCGAGGTTCGAGCGGCGGGAGCGCAGCGGGCGGG
>JAYSQM010000139.1:0-19532 GCA_043721575.1 Phycicoccus sp. | reverse complement strand
CGGTCTCCAGTCGTTGCACGATCTCGGCGGCGATGTCCTGCGGTGCGCGTCCCGCGGTCTGGACGCTGAACGTCGCGAGCCGCTCGTAGGTTGGCCGCCGCGTGTCCATCATCCGGATCCACTGCGCCCTCGGGCTCACGGCCAACAGAGGCCTGCTCCGGTCAAAACCCACCCGCTTGGCGGCATCGGCGATTCCGACGTCGAGAAACACGACGGTGTGGCCGGCGAGGGCCGCCGACGTCGCCGGGTCCATCACCGCGCCTCCACCGAGCGACAGCACGCCGGAGTGGGAGGCGAGCGACGCCGCGACCTCAGCCCGCTCGAGCTCGCGGAACCGCGGCTCCCCCTCATCCAGGAAGATGTCCGAGATCGACTGTCCCTGTTGGACTTCGATGGCCTGGTCAGTGTCATGAAGCTCAACGCCCAACAGCGCGGCGAGCGCGCGCCCGACTGTTGTCTTGCCCGATCCGGGTGGACCCGTGAGAACCACGCAGGGGTGCAGCGGGCCACCTTCGCTCACCATGGGCGCAGCGTCGCTCACCACGAGCGCAGCGCCTCGGGGATCGCGTCCAGATAGCCGCGGTGGTTTCTCGAGGTCTCGGAAACGCTGTCGCCGCCGAACTTCTCGACGCACGCCTGGGCCAGGACCAGGGCAACCATGGCCTCGGCCACGACCCCAGCCGCCGGCACTGCGCAGACGTCCGAACGCTGATGGATGGCGGTCGCGGACTCCCCCGTGGCGAGGTCGACGGTGGCCAGGGCCCTGGGCACAGTGCTGATCGGCTTCATGGCCGCACGCACGCGCAGGACGTCACCGGTCGACATACCGCCCTCGGTGCCGCCGGCCCGGCCGGTGCGTCGCCGGATCACACCGCCGGAGTCACGGTCGATCTCGTCGTGTGCGGCCGACCCGCGACGGGCCGCAGTCAGGAAGCCGTCGCCGATCTCCACACCCTTGATCGCCTGGATGCCCATCAGGGCTGCGGCCAGCTGCGAGTCCAGGCGACGGTCCCAGTGGACGTGGGACCCCAGACCCGGCGGCAGCCCATAGGCCAGGACCTCCACGACGCCGCCGAGCGTGTCGCCGTCCTTCTTCGCCGCTTCGACCTCGGCCACCATCGCCGCCGAACCCGCAGGGTCCAGGGTGCGCACCGGGTCGGCATCAAGGGCATCGACCTGATCTGGCCGCGGCAGCTCGGCGTCCGGGCCGACGTGAGCCGTGCCGATGGCGACCGTGTGCGAGACCAGCGTGATGCCATAGGCCTGCCTCAGGAAGGCCGACGCCACGGCGCCCAGTGCGACCCTGGCTGCCGTCTCGCGCGCCGAGGCACGCTCCAGGACCGGGCGGGCGTCGTCGAACCCGTACTTCTGCATGCCCACCAGGTCGGCGTGACCGGGACGCGGCCGGGTCAGCGGCTTGTTCCGGGCGATCTCCTGCGGTGCACCGACGTCATCCGCGGCGGCCAGGACGTCGGCCGGCACAGGATCCGGGCTCATCACCGTCTCCCACTTGGCCCACTCGGAGTTGCCGATGCGGATCGCCAGCGGCGACCCCATGGTCACGCCATGACGGACTCCGCCGAGGAACTCCACGGCGTCCTGCTCGAACTTCATCCGAGCCCCGCGGCCAAAGCCGAGCCGGCGTCGAGCCAGGGCCGCGGCGACCTCGGAGGTGGTCACCTCGACGCCCGCGGGCAGGCCCTCGATCGTGGCCATCAGGGCCGGGCCATGGGATTCACCGGCAGTCAACCAACGCAGCATGACAAAATCCTGCCACAGCGCCGACCCATGGCCGGTCAACCAGTGATCACCATGACCGGAAACAACAACGCCACCCACGCGCCCAGAATCATCGAGGGGCCGAAGGCGATGTGCGACGAACGGCTCGCGCGCCGGGCCAGAAGCAGGATCAGGGCAATGACGCCACCGATCACGAAGGCCGCGAGAACCGAGACGATCGCCGGGCCCCAGCCCACCCATCCCAGCAACAGACCCAGGACGCCGGCGAGCTTCACGTCGCCCAGGCCCAGTCCCCCACCCCCGGGCGAGACCAGAGCCAGCACCAGATAGCCGACAAAGAGGGCAAGCCCGGCCAGCACCCCCCGCAGCAGCGCACCCCACTGACCCGTCACCACGGTGGGCACGAGCAAGAGCACGAACGCGATCGGGTATGACGGCAGCACGATCAGGTCGGGCAGCCGGTGCACGTCGAGGTCGATGAACGTCAGGGCCGCACCGACGGCACCCAGATACAAGTATGCCGGAAGCAGGGACCACTGTGCGTGGCCACCAAAACGAAATGTCAGGCTCCCCCAGGCCAGCGCCACGGCGACCACGAGCCACCAGCGGTGACGGGGCAACGGCTGCTGCCGCTCCTCGGGGCGGCGGTAGCTCGCGTCAGCCAGCGCCCTGGTGAGCCATCCGCCCACGCCGGCGCCCAGGACCGCCAGCACGGTGATCGCCCACCATGGAGCGGCACCCGGCGGGAGCACGAAGGTCATCGCAACTCCGTCGCAGCCATGGCAGCCATCGCAGCCAGCCCGGCGGCCCGCATCGCCTCGACGGGCGCGAGCAGCCCCGTCATCAGGTGCACCTGCTCGGCGGCCTGGTGGACCAACATCTCGAACCCGGACAGCACGCCCGCCCCCGCTTCCTGGAAGGTCCGCGCCAGAGGCGTCGGCCAACCGGCGTAGACCACGTCCAGCAGAAGGTGGTCCTGCAGCCGCGAACCCTCGTGGAAAGGGCTGCCCGTCAGCAAGTTCGAAGGCAGGGCATTCGCCGGCAGGGTGCTGACCACCACCGGCGTGTCCCCAATCCGGTCCGCGAACTGGCCCAACCCCACGACGTCAATCTCGAGTCCGGCGCGGTGCGCCTGGTCCAGGGTCTCCTGCCGCGCCGCAGAGCGCACCGCGAAGGTCACTTTCTGGCACCCGAGCGTCGCGAGCGCCGCCACGACGGACCGCGCCGTCGCTCCCGAGCCGAGCACCAGTGAGCTGGCCACGTGCGCACAGCCGGCCTCACGCAGAGCCTGCGAAACGCCATACACGTCGGTGTTGTCACCGCTCCAGCCACCGTCCGGGCGGCGGACCAGGGTGTTGATGGCACCGACCTCGCGAGCCAGGCCCGAGACCTCGTCGGCGACCTCGAAGGCAGCTTCCTTCAAGGGCATGGTCAGCGACAGACCCGCCCACTCGGGGCCCAGCCCGGTGACAAACCCGCGCAGCGCCGACTCCTGCACCTCATCTGCGCCATAGAGCCAGTTGCTCAGACCCAGGGCGCGGTATGCCGCCCCATGCAGCGCCGGGGACAGCGAGTGGCTGATCGGCGATCCCAGGACGGCGGCGCGCCGAGTGGCCGAGGTCAGCACTGGCCCGGGTTGTCCGAGCACCACTTCATGAACAGCCTCACGTTGACCGCGTGCCCGGCCAGGTCGACGGCGAACCTGGTCTCTCCCGTTTTGGGGTTGACCGCTACGAAGTAGAGCCACGGCCCGGGTGTCGGGTTGACCGCGGCCTGCATGGCCGACAGTCCGGGACTGTTGATCGGGCCCGGCGGAAGACCCGCGACCCGGTAGGTGTTGTAGGGGCTCTTGCTCGCTCTTTCGGCGTCGGTCGTGCCCGCCTTGCCGCGACGCCCCGAGATGAAGTGAACGGTCGAGTCCATCTGCAGGAGTATCGGCTTGGCCAGGCGGTTCTCGATGACACGTGCCACCTTCGGACGGTCGGCGCTGAGGCTGGCCTCAGCCTCGACGATGCTCGCCACGGTCAGCACCCGCTGCATCGTGTCGGGGGTGACGCCGAGCTTGCCCAGCTCGTCCAGAGACTTGGCCACCATCGCGCGCAGCTGTTCGGCGGCAGTGGTGTTCGTCTCGAACTCGTATGTCGACGGGAACAGGTATCCCTGGGCGTTGCCCTTGGCCGCGGCCGGCAGACCCAGCGCCGCGGGGTCCTTCAACGCCGCCTCATAGTCGGCGAGCGGTCGGCCGGTGGCTGCGGACAGGGCGCTGATGGTCTCGGAGGACCACAGACCCTCGCGGATCGTGACCCGTGGGACCGTACGGTTGGCCGGGTCCAGCAACATGGCCAGTGCCGACACCGCGCTCATCTTGGCGCGCAGGGCGTAGGTGCCCGGCTGGATGGAACCGGATCGGGGGTTGTCGGCAGCAGCATCGGCGAAGGCCTTGGCCGTCTTGACCGCGCCCGCTTTCTCCAGTGCCGCGCCGATGGTCCGGCCGGTGTCCCCGCTGTGCACCAGGACGGAAACGGCGCCCGAGCCGCCCCCGGTGTAGTCGTTGCTCGCGGTCAGGCTGGAGACCAGGGGCCGCAGCACGAAGACGGCTGCCACTCCGGCGCCGGCGACCAGACCCAGGGCTACCAGCAGCACGATCAGCCGGCGAACGCCCTTGCCACGGCGACGCTGAGCGTGTCGACGCCTGCCACCACGCCGCGTGGGTGCCACGTCTGCGACACCTGCCACGTCAGCGACACCTGCCACGACTGGGAGACCGGCCACGACTGCGACACCGGCCGCGTCGTGTGCGGGGTCGTGGTCATCAGAGTGGTCGCGGCCGTGCGCAGGGTCACCGAAGATCGAGGTCTTGAGATGGCGTTCTTTCATCGCCCCAACCCTATGCCTTCGCCCGGAGTGCGCGCGGTTTGCGCTTGGCCACGAGCTCTCCTGGCGGCCGTCCCGATGACTTCTCCGCATCCAGCGCGGCCTGCAGGATCAGTACAGCGGCCGCCTGGTCCACGACTGCACGCTGGGCGCGGCCGGGCAGGCCGCTGTCGCGCAGCTGACGGTGGGCGTCGATGGTCGTCAGGCGCTCGTCGATCAGCCGTACCGGGGTCGGTGAGATTCGGGCCGCCAGGGCGGTTGCATACCTGCGGGCACCAAGGGCGGCCGGGCCCTCATCGCCGGACAGTGACCGCGGCAACCCGACGACCACCTCCAGCACCTGGCGTTCGAGCACTACGGCCGCGATCCTGCCCTGGTCGGCACCGGACGCCAGATCGCGTTCGATGGTCTCGACCGGGGTGGCCAGGATGCCACCGGGGTCGCTCGCCGCAAGCCCGACGCGGACACTGCCCACGTCAACCCCCAACCGGATCCCGGCGCGCATCGCTCAGCGTCCCGCGGTGACGCGTTCGCCGACGGCGTGTTCGACCTTGGCCAGCGCTTCGGCAACCTTGGTGGCGTCGGTGCCGCCTCCCTGGGCCACGTCGTCCTTGCCGCCACCGCCGCCGCCGAGCGTCTGGGCCGCGACCTTGACCAGCTCTCCGGCCCGGACCCCCCACTGCCGGGCAGCATCGTTGGTCGCGATGATGACCACCGGGCGATCCTTGGCCACCCCGGCCACAGCCACCACGGATGGCCGGTCGTTACCGAGCTTGGACCTCAGGTCAAGGGTGAGGGCACGCAGATCGTCCGCGCCGACGCCGTCGCCGGCGTCATGACTCACGAAGCTCACGCCGAACACGTCGCGCGCACCCGCGGCCAGCGACGACGCCGCGGCCAGGACCTGCCGCTGGCGCATCGCGGCGATCTCGCGCTCGGCCTCCTTGAGCCTGCCCAGGATGCTGGCAATCCGCTCGGGCAGCTCCTCCGAGCGAACCTTCAGCACTTCGGTGAGCGCTCCGACTACCGCGTGCTCACGAGCCAGGAAGTCGAAGGCGTCGGTGCCCACCAGGGCTTCGACCCGTCGTACGCCGGAACCGATGGACGCCTCGCCGAGGAGCTTGACCAGCCCGAGCTGCCCCGAGTGCTGCGCGTGGGTGCCACCGCAGAGCTCGCGTGCCCAGTCGCCGACTGACACCACCCGCACGGCCTCGCCGTACTTCTCCCCGAACAGGGCCATCGCGCCGGCGGCTCGCGCCTCGTCCTGGGTCATCACCTCGGCGTGGACCGGCAGGTCCTCGAGCAACAATGCGTTGACCTTGGCCTCCACCTCGGACAACACCGACAGCGGAAGCGCCGCGGAGGCGTTGAAGTCGAAGCGGAACCGTCCCGGCGCATTCTCCGAACCGGCCTGGGTCGCGGTGTCGCCCAGAGCCTCACGGATGGCCTTGTGCACCATGTGGGTGGCCGTGTGCGCTCGCGAGATCGCGCGGCGGCGGTCGAGGTCGACCAGGGCCTGCGCCTGCTCCCCCGTGCTCACCTCACCCGAGACAACCGTGGCGTGGTGCACGACCAGCCCCTTGATGGGCGACTGCACGTCACGGACCTCGATGACGGCGCCGCCGGCCAGCGTGATCCGCCCGGCGTCGGCCAGCTGACCACCACCCTCGGCATAGAACGGGGTGCGGTCGAGCACGAGCTCGATCTCGTCCCCGGCATGGGCGGACGCGACGGACGCGCCGTCGACGAGCACGCCGGCGACCCGCGCCTCGGAGACGGTCTCGTCGTAGCCGGTGAACTCCACTGCGCGTCCGAGCGTGTCCAGGGCGAAGCGGTATGCCGAGGTGTCGCCATGGGCGCTCTTCTTGGACCTGGCGTCGGCCCTGGCCCGGTCGCGCTGATCCTTCATGAGGCGACGGAAACCGTCCTCGTCGACCCGGACGCCTTGTTCTGCCGCCATCTCCAGCGTCAGGTCGATCGGGAAGCCATAGGTGTCGTGCAGCGCGAACGCCTGGTCACCGGCAAGGGTGGTCCGACCCGACGCCTTGGCCTTGGCGACCGCGGTGTCCAGGATCGTCGTGCCCGACGCGAGGGTGCGGCGGAAGGCCTCCTCCTCGGCGTAGGCGATCTGCGAGATCCGGGAGAAGCCGCTCTCCAGCTCGGGGTAGGACGCCTTCATCCGCTCCATGCTCACCGGAAGCAGGTGCGGCAGGCACGGCTGGTCGAACCCGAGCAGACGCATCGAGCGCACCGCGCGGCGCAGCATCCGGCGCAGGACGTAGCCGCGTCCCTCGTTGCCGGGCGTGACACCGTCTCCGATGAGCATCAGCGAGGACCTGATGTGGTCGGCCACGATGCGCAGGCGCACGTCGTCGGGGTGGCTGTGCGCGGCGTCGTGCGCGGAGTTCGCGCCATACCGCTTGCCGGTCAGTTCCGCCGCCTTCTCCAGAACCGGGTAGACCTCGTCGATCTCGTAGAGGTTGTCCACGCCCTGAAGGAGCGAGGCGATGCGCTCCAGGCCCATGCCGGTGTCGACGCTCTTGGCCGGCAGGTCCCCCAGGATCGGGAAGTCGTCCTTGCCGCTGCCCTCGCCGCGCACGTTCTGCATGAAGACGAGGTTCCAGATCTCCATGTATCGGTCTTCATCAACAGCCGGCCCCCCGGGCGCCCCGTACTCGGGACCGCGGTCGTAGAAGATCTCGGAGCAGGGACCGCACGGCCCGGGCACGCCCATCGACCAGAAGTTGTCTGCCATGCCGCGGCGCACGATGCGCTCGGCCGGGATCTCCGAGTGCCTGAGCCAGAGGTCCGCCGCCTCGTCGTCGTCGAGGTAGACCGTCGCCCACAACTTGTCCTTGGCCAGGCCGTAGCCACCCTCGGCCTGGCTGGTCGTCAGCAGCTCCCACGCGAACGTGATCGCCTCGGCCTTGAAGTAGTCGCCGAAGGAGAAGTTGCCGTTCATCTGGAAGAAGGTGCCGTGCCGGCTGGTCTTGCCGACCTCTTCGATGTCGCCGGTGCGCAGGCACTTCTGCACGCTCGTGGCGCGCTTCCACGGCGCCGTCTCCTGGCCCAGGAAGTAGGGCTTGAACGGCACCATGCCGGCACCGACGAACAACAGGTTCGGGTCGTCATACAGCAAAGGGGAGCTGGGCACGATCGCGTGGCCCTTGCTCTCGAAGAACGCGAGCCAACGTCGCCTGATCTCCGCGGTTTCCATCGTCAAAGTTCCTAACGGTCTGGGCTGGCCCGCAGCAGGCAGGCCAGCGCCAAGGGTATGCCGGGGGCCGCGCCAGAGGGTGGGTCCGGTTGCGGGTCCGGCTGGGACGGACGGGGCCGGGGCTCAAAGCCCCTAGCGAGCTCGCGGTGAGGTGGGGTCCTCGATCAGGGAACGGGCCTGCTCGGCGCTCATCTCGCGCCCGCCGGGCAAGGTTCCGGTGTCGATGCCGAGGGCGTGGCGCAGCTCGGTCTCTCGCTGCGCCATGCCCTCACGGACGGCCTCGGCCATCTCGCGCAGACCCTCACCCAGGTCCGACAGTCCGCCCGACAGGCCCTGCGCCACACCCGATGGGGAGTAGGCCTGCGCGGTCTTGGTGACCTTGCGGACGACCAGCACACCGATCGTGGCTCCGAGGGCAACCCAGAAGAGACGACGCATCGCCTCAGCCCCTCCTGCGTCGTCCGCGTCGTGTTTGGGGTTTGCCGGCGCCGTGCATCGCCGAACGCACGCCGTAGGTGAAGGCGGCCACCTTGACGACCGGAGAGCCCACCGTGGCCGCGAACAGCGACGTGAGCGCGTTGAGGTTCGTGGTCATCGAGGAGACGTTGGCGGTGATGGTGTCCACGCGCACGATCTGCTCGTTGGTGGAGGCCACGGTGTCGGTGACCTGCGAGAGCAGCGGGACGGTCTGCTCGGAGACGCCGCGCACGCCGATCCGGGCCTCATCCAGAACCTTGCCGGCCTTGCCGATGACACTGCCCAGGCGCAGGACCAGGAAGGCGAACGCCAGGGCTGCAATCACTCCGGCGATGTCTCCGAGGGACACTTTTGCCACGTTCACACTCTCACCTCACGACAGATGTTGATCACGGGCGGATGTTGATCAAGGGCGGATGTTGATCGGGGAGCCGCTGATCAGACCCGGAGCCTGAAACCCTACCGTTCCTTTTCAGGCAGGGACCTATCAGGCCGGGACCTCGGCGACCAGGCTGGTCTTGACCTCCGGGAAGTGGCAGGCGATCGTGTGCAGCTCTGACAACGGGTCGCCGCCCGCGGCCTTGGGCTCCAGCGGCGGCTCCAGCTGGGCGCAGATGTCCTGTGCCTTCCAGCAGCGCGTCCGGAAGCGGCAGCCGCTGGGCGGGTTGATCGGGCTCGGCACGTCGCCGACCAGGCGGATGCGCTCCTTGGGCGGGACCCCGCGCACGACATTGAGGTCGGGCGCCGCGGACAGCAACGCCTGTGTGTAGGGGTGCTGGGGCGCGGCGTAGATCTGGTCCTTGCTGCCCATCTCGACGATCTTGCCCAGGTACATCACCGCCACGTCGTCGCAGAAGTGGCGCACGACCCCGAGATCGTGGGCGATGAAGATGAACGCGAGGTCGAGCTCACGGCGCAGCTTGCCCATCAGGTTCATCACCTGAGCCTGGATCGACACGTCCAGAGCCGACACCGGCTCGTCGGCGACGATCAGCTTGGGCTCGACCGCCAGTGCCCGGGCGATGCCGATGCGTTGACGCTGTCCGCCGGAGAACTCGTTCGGGTAGCGGTTGATGTGCTCGGGGTTGAGACCGACCAGCTCGAGCAGCTCCTGGACCCGCGCCTTCTCCTTGCCCTTGGCCAGACCATGAACCTGGAGCGGGGTGGTCAAGATCGTCCCAACCGTATGCCGGGGGTTCAGTGAGCTGTACGGGTCCTGGAAGATGATCTGAAGGTCGCGACGATGCCGGCGCAGGTCCCTCTCCCTCAGGTGGGAGATGTCCGTGCCAGCAAAGATGATCTGCCCTTCGTTGGGCTCCAGCAGGCGGGTGATCAGCCGCCCCGTGGTCGTCTTGCCGCAGCCGGACTCGCCGACCAGGCCCAGCGTCTGCCCTGCCCTGACGTCAAAGCTGATTCCGTCGACCGCACGGGTCTGCAACGTGATCGGTAAGACACCCCTGTACTCACGCACAGGGAAATGCTTGACGAGGTTTTTCACGGAGAGCATGGGCTCGGTCATCGAAGATCCTGATTCTCTGGCTGTTCTCTGGCAGGGCTCACAGAAGCGTCGGCGGGGTCAGCAGGTCAGCCAATCGTCGCCGCGACCTCGTCCTCGTAGATGTCTTGTGGAGCCGACAGGTGGCAGCGGATCGGGTGCTCGGACTGCCCGGCTTTGGGGCTCAGGTCAGGCAGTTCCGACGAGCACCGGCCAGCGGGAACACGACTGGCGAAGTCGCACCGCGGGTGGAAGGAACAGCCGGTCGGCAGGATGATCAACGACGGGGGCGCGCCACGGATGGCGTGGAGCTCGGTGCCCTCGGCGCCCAGGGTTGGGACGCTGCTCAACAGACCCCAGGTGTAGGGATGGCGGGGGGCCGCCAGGACCTCATGGACCGTCCCGCTCTCGACGCAGCGACCGGCATACATCACCAGCACGTCGTCGGCCACCTCGGCCACGACCGCCAGGTCGTGGGTGATCAGCACGATCGCCGAGCCGAACTCCTTCTGCAGGTCATTGAGCAGGTCCAGGATCTGGGCCTGGACGGTCACGTCGAGTGCGGTCGTCGGCTCGTCGGCGATCAGCAGCTTCGGGTCGTTGACCAGGCCGAGGGCGATCATGGCGCGTTGACGCATCCCGCCGGAGAACTCGTGCGGATACTGCTTGGCGCGTCGCTGGGGGTTGGGGATGCCCACCCGGTCGAGCATCTCGATGGCTCGCGTCCGGGCCTTGGCCTTGCTGACCTTGTGGTGCTCAAGGTAGGCCTCGGCGATCTGGTCGCCGACATTGTAGAACGGGTGCAGCGCCGACTGGGGGTCCTGGAAGATCATCGCCGCGACGTTGCTGCGCAGACGACGCAGCTTGTCCTCGGAGAGGCCGACGATCTCGGTGCCGTCGAGCTTGATCGAGCCCGACATCAGCGTCCGCTTGGGATTGTGCAGCCCCAGGACCGCCAGGCTGCTGACGCTCTTGCCCGACCCGGACTCTCCCACGATGGCCAGGGTCTTGCCCAGGTCCACCGAGTAGGTCAGCCCGGAGACAGCGTTGACCAGACCATCAGCGGTGGGGAACGCCACCTTCAGGTCGGTGACCTCGAGCAGGTGACCTCCGGACTTGGTGGAATGCCTCTTGTCCTGGGTGCTGCGCAAGTCCTGGATGCCGACTCCCTGGGGACTGTTGGAGGACAAGGTCATGAGATCTTCACCCTGGGGTCGATGAGGCCGTAGACGAGGTCGACGACGAGGTTCATCGCGACGATCATGGCCGCGCCGAAGATCAGGGTGCCCATGATCACCGGGAGGTCGCTGCTGCCGAGCGCGGTGACTGCGGTGTAGCCCACGCCGTGCAGGTCGAAGATGGTCTCGGTGAAAATGGCGCCACCGAAGCTTGCACCGAGGTCGAGACCAAAGATCGTGAGCACCGGCGACAGGGCCGCGCGCAGCGCGTGCTTGAAGAGAACCTTGCGGTGGCTGATGCCCTTGCTCTTGGCCGTTCGGACGTAGTCCTGGGCCAGCGACTCCACCATGGAGGCCCGCACATAACGGGTGTAGCTCGTCGAACCGAAGACGCCCAGAACGATCCAGGCAGCCAGGAGACCACTGGCCCACTTCACCGGCCCCTCGGTGAACGGGTGATAGCCACCGCGGGGAAAGATCGGATAGATGATCGTCAGATAGAGCGAGAACAGGATCGCGGGGATGAAGTACGGGATCGAGCCGATGCTCTGGGTGGTGCCGACGATCGCGCGGTCAACCGCGGTGCCTCTGCGGTTGGCGGCGAAAACACCCGTCGGGATGCCGATCAGCAGGTAGATCAAAAAGCCACCGAGCATGATCGAGAGCGTCACGGGGATCTTCGTGATCAGGATGCCGCTGACGGGCTGGTCGGTCTTGAATGAGTAGCCCAGGCAGGGTGCCGGACAGGGCTTGACGAAGCCACCACTGGTGATCTCGCGTCCAGCAACCACACCCACGGCGTAGTCCGCGAACTGCTTGGTCACGGGCTCGTCGAGGTGGAAGCTCTTGCGGATGTCCTCCACGCGCGACTGGCTGCACTTGGCATCGCCGCAGATGTTGAGGGCCGGATCACCAGGACCGGCGAAGAACAGGAAGAACGACACGACCATCGTGGCGAACACGACGCTGACGGCCAGTGCCATCCGGCGCAAGATGTACAGGAGCACGGTGCATTCCCTCGCGGGTCGGTCTGCGTGGCCGCCAGGGGAGGTCCCCTGCCGGCCACGCAGACGAAATGGTCAAGCCTGAAGAGTCAGGCTCCGATCACTGGTCGACCCAGATGCCGGAGATGTCCGGCAGGCCGATGTTGGGATCGTTGACCACGTTGTGCACCTTGGTGCCGAAGACGTAGTTCTCCCTTGAGTACGTCGTCGGCAGGGCCGGCAGGAGACGCGTCATGATGTCCTTGTCGAGCTTGGCCCACTCGACACCCTGGTCCGCGATCGCGAGAGCCGAGATGCGGTCGATCTCGGAGTCGACCTTGGGGTCGGACAGGAAGCCCACGGACTGGCCACTCTTGAGGACCTTGCTGGACATGATCGGCGGGATGATCGAGTCACCAGCCGGCCAGTCGTAGCACCATCCGGCCGGGCCCTGGCCCGCGTTCACGGGCGCGTCCGTGGCCGCGATCTTCTTGCGGGCCTCCTTACGCGGCATACCGATCGGCTTGACCGTGAAACCAGCCTCGGTCAAGGCCTGCTTGCGGACCTCGTTGGCCGCAGCCGACGTGGGGCGGTCACTGCTGTAGTAGTAGGAGATCTCGAAACCGAGCTTGCCTGCCGCAGTCAGCAGCGCCTTGGCCGCAACCGGGTCACCCTTGCCCTGCCCGGTGGCGTAGGGCAGCTTGTACTGGGTCATGCCCGGGATGGACAGAGCCGAGATGGTCGTGGCCGGCTCGTAGGACAGCGGCGTCTGGCCGGTCGCCTTGTTGATCTGGTCGTACGGATAGGCAACCGCGATCGCCTTGCGAACCTCGAACGGGATCTTGCGGGTGTCGAGGTTGAAGTACGACACACACGGGCCGGGACCCGTCACGAGCTGTGCAGCCTTGGCTCCACCGGGCTTGACCTGGTCGACCAGGGTCGCGTCAACGCCATCCCAGTTCAGGGTGGTCGCGTCGGCACCGTTGCTGGCCAGGATCGCGTTCTGGACCGTCACCGTGTCGGTGGCGAACTTGAAGGCGATCGTGTCGGTGAGCTGGTGGCGCGCCGGGTCGGAGGCGGCATCCCAGTTCGGGTTCTTCGTCAACGTAAGGGACTCGCCCTTGACGTAGGACTTGAACATGTAGGGACCAGTGGCCAGCGGGTGGTTGGTGTACTGGTCCTTGTTGTCCTTGGCCTTGGGGATCGGCGAGAACTGCGTGAAGGATGCGAAATACGGGAATGACTGCATCGGCTTGGCCAGGTGGAAGACGACCGTCGAGGCATCGGGAGCCTCGGCGCCCGCGAACTTGGCGGCCGGGTCCTTGTACGGGCCCTTGTAGGTGTCGCCACCCTTGAGGAACTCATCCTGGTACGTCGGGCCGCCCGGCAGCTCCTCGTGTGCCAGCGAGCGGGCAGCCGCGTACGCGATGTCGCCAGCCACGACCGGCGAGCCGTCCTCGTACTTCAGGCCGGGCTTCAGCTTGAAGGTCCAGGTCAGCTTGTCGGACGAGACCTGACCGAGGTCGGTCGCGAGGTCAGGCACCAGGACGGTCTTGTTATCGCGAATCGCAAACGCCGTGAGCGCACGGTTCGTGAGCTTCAGGATGCCGTTGGTGTCCTGGTAGTAGTTCGCCGACGGGTCCAACGTCTCGGGAGCCGCCGCGTACGAAATCGTCAGCGTGCCGCCCTTCTTGGCACCAGAGATCTCGGGTGCCGGGCCCTTGGCGTCGGGCAGGAACGCGGCACTGGCCTTGGCAGTGTCGGCGCCACCGGAAGCCTGGTCCCCTGCGGACTTCGTGGCCGATGGGCTGCCGCAGGCTGCGACACCCATCGTGGCGACCGCCGCAGCGGCCACAACTGTGGTCCAACGCATGTGCTGTTCTCCTTTGTCTCGATCGGGTCGGTCCCGAGGAGTGTGTGGGGGCGGGTGCGCATCGCGCGGTTGCCGCCGGGGGGCAAGGCGCGGCTAACGCCTGGTGTTCGGGTCGAAGGCGTCACGCACCGCGTCGCCCAGCAGGCTCAGCGACAACACGAGTGCGGTGACGGCGAGCATCGGCATCAGCAGGTACAGCGGATCGGCGGCGAAGAACTTGGTGGCATCGGAGATCGTGCGACCCCAGGACGCCGTGGGCTCGATCATGCCTGCGCCCAACAGCGAGAGTCCGGCCTCGATCGACACGTAGGCGGGTATCGCGATGGTCAGGAAGACGATGATCGGACCGGAGAGGTTGGGCAGGATCTCGCGGAACAAGACTCGCCTGGTGGGCACGCCGAGTGCCTTGGCTGCCTGGACGAACTCACGCTCCCGAAGGGAGAGAACCTCGCCCCGCACGAGACGCGCCAGGCCGGCCCAGCCCAGGAGGACGAACACGCCGATCAGGATCCACATGCGCAGCTGTGAGATCTGCACTGCCTCCATCTTCTCCGGGTCACCGAACCACGCGGTGACGATCGGGACCGCTGCCAGCACGAACAACAGGAAGGGCAATGCAAGAACGAAGTCGACGACCCACGAGACCACCCGGTCCACGACCCCTCCGAGGAAGCCCGCTGTCAGACCGGCGACGGTGCCGACAACGGTCGAGGCCGAGGCCGCGATGAAGGCGACGATCAGTGACGGACGCGCACCGTAGACCCAGCGGGCGAAGAGATCCCGGCCCAGTCGCGGCTCGACGCCGAACCAGTGGTCCTTGTTGAACCCGATGGTGGGATACCCGTACAGATCGACCAGATCCGAGTTCACGCGGGTGGGGCTCTGACCCGCGAGGCCGGCCAACAACGGGGCGAAGATGGCAACGAGGATGAAGAAGATCACCATGGCGAAACAGACCATCGCCACCGTGTCGGCGCGAAGCCGCTCGAAGGCGATCTGGGAGGGTGACCGTCCCGGCCGGACCTTGGCCGGCGCCACGGCGGGCTTGGGGGCCCCATCAGTCGTCAGGGTTGCCAATTCAGCCACCTCAGACGACGGTCCCTGCCCCAACGACATGCACGCTCCGAATCTTTGCCAGGACGGTCGTCCGTCCAGGTCTCCAGCGAAGGCTTCGACGAGAATGTCCTGTGACACCTACGTGGCAACCGAGGAAAATGTGTCACACGAATGCCGTTCCGACCAGCATTTGGACAATCTTGGATGACAAATCGTTACCGAGGAGTCATCTGGCCCTGATTCGCTCCTTGAGCCGAGCCCATCGCAAGGACAGGGTCTGTTCGAACCCCCGATCGGTGGGCCGGTAGTAGTCGGTGTCCGCCAGCAGGTCGTCGGGAAGGTACTGCTGGGCGACGACGCCTGCAGGGTCGTCGTGCGCGTATGTGTACCCCTCGCCATGTCCGAGCCGTGTGGCTCCGGCGTATCCGCTGCCCCGCAGGTGCACCGGCACGGGACCACCCTTGCCCGCCCGGATGTCCGCGATCGCCGCGTTGATCCCGAGGTAGCTCGAGTTCGACTTGGGCGCGATCGCGTTGTGCACCACGGCCTGCGCCAGGATGATCCTCGCCTCGGGCATGCCGATCTGCGCCACCGCGTGCATCGCGGCGACGGCCGTCTGCAAGGCCGTGGGGTCGGCCATGCCGACGTCCTCGCTGGCCGCGATGACGATCCGCCGGGCGATGAACCGCGGGTCCTCCCCGGCCTCGAGCATCCGCGCCAGGTAGTGCAACGCAGCGTCGACGTCACTTCCACGCATCGACTTGATCAGCGCGCTCGCGACGTCGTAGTGCTGGTCGCCTGCGCGGTCGTAGCGCACCGCCGCATGGGCCACGGCCTGCTCGACCTGGGACAGCGCGATCGGGAGCGTCTCGTCACCGACGCGCCCCGCGGGTTGGGCGTCCAGGACAACGCCAGCTGCCGCCTCCAGGGAGGTGAGCGCGCGGCGTGCGTCTCCACCCGCCATCCGTATGACGTGTTGCCGTGCCTCTGGCTCGAGCCTGAAAACCCCTGCCAACCCACGTTGTTCGGACAAAGCTGAGGTGAGGACATCATCCAGCTCGTCATCGGACAGCGGCACCAGGGTGATCAGCATGGACCTCGACAGCAGTGGTGCAATGACGCTGAAGGACGGGTTCTCGGTGGTCGCCGCGACCAGGACCACCAGGCGGTTCTCCACCCCTGGCAACAGTGCGTCCTGCTGCGCCTTGGTGAACCGGTGGATCTCGTCCAGGAAGAGCACGGTCTGTCGGTCGTACATGTCGCGCTCGCGAGCGGCTGCCTCCATGACGGCCCTGACGTCCTTGACACCGGCATTGACGGCCGACATCTCCACGAACCGGCGTCCGGCAGCGTTGGCCACCAGATGCGCCAGCGTCGTCTTTCCGGTCCCAGGCGGCCCCCAGATGATCGCCGACAGGGGGCCCGCAGCGCCCGCGTGCCCCTCGATCAGCCGCCGCAGCGGGCTTCCTGCGCGCAGGACATCGCGCTGCCCCCGGACCTCGTCCAGGGAGCGAGGGCGCATCCGGACGGCCAGCGGAGGCAACGAGGCCGCGCTGGCATCGGGGCCAGCCAAGGAGTCGCGCGAAGAGGCCGCGAAGAGGTCGTCGTCGGCGCCGGTGGTCACGGTTGGCAGGCTATCTCGCTGTCCCCACCACCGCGAAGTCGCACGAGTGAAGTCAGAATGGGTGACATGGACCCGCACCCCGCCCTGCTCCGGATGATCAACAGCCAGGCCGACGCCATCGAACGGATGGCCCAGACTGACCTGTCCGGCCCCGCGCAACGGCTGGCCGGCGCCCGGCGGATCATCCTCGTGGGCACCGGGACCAGCCAGCACGCCGCAGAGCTGGGGGCCCTGATGCTGGCCGATGCCGGGCTGGACGCCCGCCCGGCGAGCGCAGCCCACTTCGCGCGATGGGCAGCCCCGCTGCGCCCTGACGACGCAGCGATCGTCATCAGCCACACCGCTGAGACGGCGTTTGCCCGACGCTGCCGCGAGCAGATCCTCGCCGCAGGCGTGCCGCTCGTATCCATCACAGGCGCCGGCAGCGGCTGGCTGGAAGCCATCGAAACCGTTGACCGGGAGCAGTCAGAGACCTACACCGTCAGCTATTCAGCCACGCTCACCGTCCTGGCCGTCCTTGCTGCGCGCCTGGGGGCTGCCAACTATGACGCCGACACGCTGCGAGCCACGGCGACCGCGGTGCGAACGGTCATCGAGATGGCCGGCACCGAGACGGCCGGCACCGACCGGATCGGCCTGCCCGCCCGAGCCCTGGCGATCATCGGGGCCGGCCCGTGGGCCGTCACGGCTCGCGAAGGAGCGTTGAAGATCCGCGAGGCGTCGCGAACGCTCGCTGAGGGGTTCGAGGCCGAGAACTACCTGCACGGCGCCGCTGTGCCCTTCGGCGCTGCCGACGGACTCATTCTGCTGGAACCGGAGCGCGATCCCGACGGGCTCGTGGCAGCCTTGGGACGCGCCGCCCAGGAGGAAGGCATTGCGGTGAGCACGCTTGCAGCTCCACGCAATGACAATTCACACCAAGACCTGCCACCCGTGCTTGCACAGCTGCCGATGACCGTCCGACTCCAGCTGCTCGCAGCCCAGTTTGCGCTGGCCAAGCGGCAGAACCCCGACGTCGCCATCACGGGGGCCTGGGCCGCGGCGGACCTTTGGCGGCTGGGCGCGCCTAGCGTGTAGGGGTGTTCTCAGCGGCCTGCGCGTCGGGCGTGGCGTCGACCCCGGCCTCCTTGCGTTGTACCGCAGTGATCGGGGCCGGGGCAGAGGTCAGCGGGTCGAAGCCGCCACCGGACTTCGGGAAGGCGATGACATCGCGAATCGAGTCGGTGCCCGAGAGCAGCGAGCAGATGCGGTCCCAGCCGAAGGCGATCCCGCCGTGCGGTGGCGCGCCGAACGAGAAGGCGTCCAGCAGGAAGCCGAACTTCTCCTGCGACTGAGCCTCGGACAGGCCCATCACTGTGAAGACCCGCTCCTGAATCTCCCTGCGGTGAATACGGATTGAGCCGCCACCGATCTCGTTGCCGTTGCACACCATGTCGTAGGCGTAGGCAAGGGCGGGACCCGGGTCGGTGTCGAAGGTGTCGAGGAACTCGGCCTTTGGCGAGGTGAACGCGTGATGCACGGCCGTCCAGGCGCCCGAGCCGACCGCCACGTCACCAGAGGCCTCGGCCTCGCTGGTCGGCTCGAACAGCGGTGCGTCCAGAACCCACAGGAACGACCAGTCGGACTCGTCGATGAGCTCGCAGTGCCTGCCGATCTCCGACCGAGCCGCTCCCAGCAGGGCACGCGAGGCCTTGACCGGACCCGCTGCGAAGAAGATGCAGTCGCCGTTGCTGGCGCCGACGTGCTTGGCCAGCCCCTCGCGCTCGCTCTCGGTCAGGTTCTTGGCGACGGGGCCGCCGAGCTCACCGTCCTGGCCGACCAGGACGTAGGCCAGGCCCTTGGCCCCGCGCTGCCTGGCGAACTCCTGCCACCCGTCGAGCTGCTTGCGCGGCTGAGACGCACCGCCAGGCATGACGACCGCGCCGACATACGGCGCCTGGAACACACGGAAAGTGGTGTCCCGGAAGAACTCCGTGCAGTCGGTGAGCTCCTGACCGAACCGCAGGTCCGGCTTGTCCGAGCCGTAGCGCGCCATCGCGTCCGCGTAGGTCATCCGCAGCATCGGCGTGGAGACATCGTGGCCGATGAGCTTCCAGACCGAGGTCACGATCGCCTCACCGAGCTCGATGATGTCGTCCTGCTCGACGAAGCTCATCTCGATGTCAAGCTGGGTGAACTCCGGCTGACGGTCCGCGCGGAAGTCCTCGTCGCGGTAACAACGCGCGATCTGGTAGTAGCGCTCCATACCCGCGACCATGAGCAGCTGCTTGAACAGCTGCGGGCTCTGTGGCAGGGCGTACCAGGATCCGGGTTGCAGACGAGCCGGCACCAGGAAGTCGCGGGCACCCTCAGGGGTCGAGCGGGTCAGTGTGGGCGTCTCGATCTCGACGAAGTCCCTCTCGGCCAGCACCGCCCGCGCAGCCTGGTTCACCTTGCTGCGCAGACGAATGGCCGCAGCCGGACCCGGACGGCGGAGGTCGAGGTAACGGTACTTGAGCCGGGCCTCTTCGCCGACCGTGACGCGCTCGTCGATCTGGAACGGCAGCGGGGCCGCCGGGCTCAGGACCCCGAGCTCGCTCGCAACCACCTCGATCTCACCCGTGGGCAGGTCCGCGTTGGCGTTGCCCTCGGGGCGCAGGCGCACCTCGCCGGTCACCTTGACGCAGTACTCGTTGCGCAGGTCGTGCGCCCCGCCCTGGGCGAGGATCTCGTCACGCACGACCACCTGCACGACCCCCGACGCGTCGCGCAGGTCGAGGAAGGCCACACCGCCGTGATCGCGCCGACGGGCAACCCACCCGGTCAACGTGACGGTTTGGGACGTGTGGTCGGCGCGCAATGTGCCGGCCTCGTGAGTACGAAGCACGGTGATGTCCTTAGCGATAGAGGTGCGGATGTGTCCGCCATCTTACGGACTGCTGCCCTCCCGACCGAACCGATTTAACCGCTCAGCGGTATGCCGGGTGCTCCGGCCAGGGAGCGTCGTGTGGTCGCAGCGTGGCCCAGTCGCGAGCC
>JAYSQM010000138.1:0-10672 GCA_043721575.1 Phycicoccus sp. | reverse complement strand
GCGCTGGGGCGAGCTGGCGGGGTTGAAGGTTGGTCGCGTTGACCTGATGCGTCGCAGGCTCAGTGTCGTCGAGGCTGTCAGCGAGGTCCGGGGAAAGCTCATCTGGGGCACACCGAAGTCTCATCAGGTCAGGTCGGTCCCGATCCCTCGGTTCCTGGTCGATGACCTCGCGCTCATCATGGCTGGGAAGGCACCCGACGACGTCGTGTTCACCACCCGCCGTCGCGCGGTCTTGCGGAACCTGAACTTTCGCCGGGACGTCTTTGACGCAGCGGCGACCGCGGCCGGGCTGGAGGGCTTGACCCCTCACGAGCTGCGGCATACAGCGGCTTCGCTTGCGGTCAGTGCCGGGGCCAACGTGAAGGCAGTCCAGCGGATGCTTGGGCACGCGAGCGCGGCGATGACCCTCGACGTGTACTCGGGTCTGTTCGACGACGACCTCGATGGGGTCGCCGAGCGGCTGGACGCTGGGGCTCGTGTGTACTCGATGTGTACTGACGCTCCAGTGGTGCCACTGACAGCAGAAAGCGCAGGTCGCTGATGCGAAGATTCACTCTTCGCGTCAGAGGCTGGTTTGTTATCCGGCCCGTCCGAGGGTCACTTGGTAGCCCATGGCCTCGAGCTGGTGGAGTGCCCGGTTCTTGGCGCGTTCGGGGTGCAGGCGGGTGAAGAAGTCGGCGCCGGGGTCCTCGTAGAGGGTGCCGTCGCCGAAGCCGCCTCAGCCCTGTTCCAGGTCGTCTCCCAGCGCTACTGAAGACCTCCATCATCATCACCAGCAACCGCGGCGTCGGAGCCTGGGGCGAAATCCTGGGCGACAACACCGTCGCAGCCGCCCTCCTGGACCGGCTCCTACACAGATCCGTCGTGCTCAACCTCGACGGCGACTCCTACCGGCTACGCGAGCACCACGCCCGCAACGAAAACCTTCGCACCACCACCGGCACCCGCCAACCACTACCCTGACACCGTCACAGGGTGGGGACTTTCGATGAGCAACCCTGGGGACATTCGGTGAGCGCCATCACGAGAGCCTGGTTGAGGACGAACTGCGCTCACAGCAACAACGTCAAACCACGAACGGATAAACTATGACGACTGACGACCCGCAAGACCTGACGGTCACGGCGCGATATCGCCGCCACTCGACGAGCATCCGAGGCCTGGTCAGAAACGAACTCGCCTACCGGCAGATCCAGCCGTACGTGTCGACTCCCTGCGACGTGGTCGATGTTGGGGGCGGCCACGGTGAGCAGGCCTACCGATGGGCTCGAGCTGGCTGCGCCGTCACCCTGATCGATCGCGCAACCGACATGTTGGCCGCGGCCGACGAGTACTCCCGATCGGAGCGCCCCGACGTAGCGGCACGTGTTTCCCTCGTGGAGCACGATGGCGAATCCCTATCGCCAACGTTCTACTCCTCCTACGACCTGGCGCTTTCGCACGGCGTCTTGCTCTACCTCGACGCTCCCGGACCGATGCTCGACTCGCTGGTGAACGTAGTTCGCCCCGGTGGACTGATCTCGATCATCACCAAGAACGTGGACGCCCTTGCGATGCGACCTGGCCTGCGCGGTAATTATCGAGGTGCCATCGAGGCGTTCGACGCCCAGAGCTCCCCGGGCAACCTCGGTGTGCAGACGCGGGGCGATTCGGTCCAAGGACTGACCCGGCACTTAGAGTCGAAGGGCGCAGAAGTGGTGTCCTGGTGGGGCATCCGTATCCTTTCGGACCACCTGGTTGACTCAGCGGTCGTTGACAGCGTCAGCGACCTGCTGGAAGCAGAGTTGATGGCTGGCTCTCGGGATCCCTATCGACAGGTGGCGCCACTGGTCCATGTGTTGGCCCGTCGCGCCTCGACCGAGCTGTAAGGGCGTGCACACACCACCACGGTGGGCTGACTGGGACGACGCCCTCGCGACCCTGGCTTTGCTCCGACCCAGCGACTTCCCGACGCGATCGACGCCTCGACGCGGGGCACACCTGGTTTCACGCGGTTGGAGGCCAACCACGCAGCAGCAGGTCTCGTCGTCATCAGTGCAGACCGTGGCGATGTGCCGCGGTGGGTCACCGAAAGCATCACCTCATACGCACTAGAGCAGGCTCTCAGTCGCGCGAATCGGTTCCGCCCGAACCGATGGCGGCCCTGAGAACAGAGCTTGCGTCGCAGCCGGTGAAGGTGCCGGCTTCGATCGCTGTTCAGATGCTCGCGGAGTCAGATGCGCACCTACTCGCCGACCGCCTGCACGGCCGTTGCGGAGAGGGGTCCATTGCCGTCGTCGGCCTTCGGACCGGCGGTGTGTACCTGGGGCTGGCGATGGCTCAGCGGTTGGCCGAACTCGGACGCATCGTGTCCTTTGGCACGACCCGACCCTCCTCAGCGATCAAGGACCTCGCCCGGCTCGCGCTCACTGCTGACATCATCGCCGTGGTCGACGACCCTCCGCTGACCGGCCAAGCGTTACTGACCGTGGCTGCTGCCAGTCGATCGCTGGCCCTGCCGAACCTCTACCTCTGCGCACCCATCTTCTGGGTCTGTTCGACGACGAGCTCGATGGGGTCGCCGAGCGGCTGGACGCTGGGGCTCGTGTGTACTCGATGTGTACTGACGCGCCAGTTGTGCCATTGACAGCAGAAAGCGCAGGTCGCTGACCTGCGCTTTCTCTGGAGCCGCCTATCGGAATCGAACCGATGACCTATTCATTACGAGTGAAACGCTCTAGCCGACTGAGCTAAGGCGGCAAGTGCCCGTGGACACGCTGGACGAGTATACGGATGATCGTGCGGATCTCCGAACCGGCCATGTCCCGGTGCCGCTACGTCCCCCGGTACGACGAACGACGGGTCAGCACTTGAGCCCGGCCGGCGGCACAGTGCCTGCCAGCAGATAGGCATCGACCGCGTTGTCGACGCACGAGTTGGACCGCGTGTACGCCGTGTGCCCGTCGCCGTCGAACGTGATGAGGTGCCCGTTCTCGAGCTCCGAGGCGAGACCTTGCGCCCACTTGTACGGCGTTGCGGGGTCTCGCGTCGTCCCCACGACCACGATCGGCCCACTGCCGGCTGCCGTGATCTTCTTCGGGGCATTGTTGGCCGGCACCGGCCAGTAGCCGCATGGCACCGTGCTCCATGCCAGGAACGGACCCCACGTCGGCGCTTTGGCGCTCAACGAGCGCGCTTCGGTCTCGTAGTGGGCCAGGTCCTTGGAGTCGGAGCGGTCCAGGCAGTTCACGGCATAGATGACCTGCATCAGGTTGCCGGTATAGGTGCCTCGGCTGCTGCGGTCCGCATAGCTTTCAGCAAGCTTCATCAAGGGGCCGGCGTTGCCGGCGAAGGCAGAACGAAGCGCGTCGCTCAATTGGCTCCACAGTCCTTGGTCATACATCGCGACGGCGATCCCGAGCGACCCCCACCCCTCGGTGAGCGTCTTGACGTAGGTGTCGTTCAGTGGCAGCGGCCTGGCGTCCAGCGCCTTGAGGAAGTCACGCAGCTTTTGCATCCCGGAGTCGAGGGAGTCTCCGAGCGGGCAGCCACCCTTGTCGACACAGTCCTGGACATAGGCCCGGGTCGCGGTCTCGAACCCGACGGCCTGGCCCTCGTTGACCTGGCTCGACGTGAGGTTCGGGTCCACGACGCCGTCAAGGACGAACTTGCCGACCTTGCTGGGGAACAGGTCGGCATAGGTGGCGCCGAGGAAGGTGCCGTAGGACTTTCCCAGGTAGTCCAGTGACGTCTCGCCCAACGCCGCACGCAGGACGTCCATGTCCTTGGCCGCTTCGATCGTGGAGACGTGGCCGAGCAAAGGGCCACCGTTGGCCTTGCACTTGTCGGCGAAGGCCTTGGCCGAGTCGGCGAACTGCTGCTCCTCGGCCTTGTTGTCCGGCGTCGGGTCGGCGCCGAGGAAGCTGTCGAGCTCGCGATCGTCCAGGCACTTGATCGGCGACGAGCTCCCGACGCCACGGGGGTCGAAGCCCACGATGTCGTATGCCGCGCGGACCGCCTTGGTGACGATGACGTCGGCGGCGCTGGCATAGCCGACGCCCGACCCACCGGGGCCGCCCGGGTTGACCACGAGCGAGCCGATCCGCTTGGAGGGGCCCTTGGCCCCGACCTTGAGCACGGCCAGCTTGAGAGTGGCTCCGTCGGGGTTGGAGTAGTCGATCGGCACCGTCAGCCTGGCGCACTGGTTGGGCCCGCAGTCTGACCACGCCAGGTCCTGCGTGTAGAACCTCGCCAGCGTCTCCTGGCCAGAGGGGGGCTCCTCGGCCGCGGTCCTCTGGGCAGGACTGGGCGCCTTGGCCTGACTCCGCCCGTTGGGGATGACGACGCATGCGGAGACGATCAGCGCCACCGCCAGTGCCACGGCCAGCGAGAGGAGCAGGCGCCGCGCGCGCGGCAGGCGGCTGAAGGTGATGGCCCCCGTGGATGTCACGCTCGTACTCCCGTCGTCGATCTGCGCAGCGCTCTGACGGTATCTCGAAACTTGGAGTCAGGTCGTTCGGGACCGAACGGTGGCTGCCGTGCAGGGGTCAACGGGGCAACTGCAGGGAGATCGTCATCGCCTCCAGGGCCAGCAGTGGGTGGACGTTGGCGTCAATGCGCTGGCGGGCGGTGCCGACGGCGTCCATGCAGCGCAACAACTGCTCTGGGGTCAGCATGCGCGCGAGTTGCTGGACGTAGTCGAGCATGTCCTGGTTGACCAGCCCGATCGAGGCGCCGGTGTGCACCACCAGGGCGTCGCGGTAGACCGAGAGCAGGTCGATCAGCGACCGGTCGATGACGTCTCGGGAGAACCGGGTCGCCCGGGTCTTCTGCTCCTTCTCCAGCGCCACGACCTGTGAGCGCACGTGTGGCGGTTGGGCGCGCGCGCTGGGGTCGGCGCCCAGGGTCTCTATCAGCCGGGACCTCTCGGCGACGTCGCGCTCGGTCGAGGACGCCCCCGCCTCCTCCTTCGCGATGGCGTCGAGATCGGCTGCGGCGCCGATCGCGTCGCCGACACCGCGGATCTTCCCCGCGAGCGCGATAACGTCACGTCGCCTGATCCGGGCGCCCTCGTCGCGGGCCAGCCGACGAGCGAGCCCCACGTGGCACTGGGCCGCGCGGGCAGCAAAGGTGGCCATGGCGGGGTCGATGCCGTCGCGACGCACCAGCAGCGCCGCGACCGCCTCGACCGAGGGGGTGCGCAGCCGCACGTGCCGCGAGCGCGAGCGGATCGTGATGATCACGTCCTCGAGCGAGGGTGCGCACAGGATCCAGACGGTCCGGGCGACCGGCTCCTCGAGCGCCTTGAGCAAAGCGTCGGCGGCCCGCTCGTGCAGCCGGTCGGCATCCTCGATGACGATCACGCGCCAGCGCCCGACGGAAGGACGCCGTGCGGCCAGCTGGACCAGGTCGCGCGCGAGGTCCACCTTGAGCGTGAGGCCCTCGGTGGCGATGACGTCGACATCGGCGTGTGTGCCCTCGAGTGCGGTGCGGCACTCGCGACACGTGCCGCAGCCTCCGTCGGGGCACTCCAGCGCAGCCGCAAACGCTTTGGCCGCAACGGATCTGCCCGACCCAGGGGGGCCAGTGAGCAGCCAAGCATGGGTCATGGCGCCTGGGTCGGTGACCGCTCGATGGAGTGTGGCGACGGCTGGCTCCTGACCGACGACGTCGTCCCAGACGCTCACCGCGCCGCTCACTTCGCCACCCCGAGCAAGATGGCGACCCTGGCCCGGACAAGCTCGTGGATCTGCTCAGGTGGCAGCTCGCCGTCGACGACGAGGTAGCGGTCCGGGTCGGCGCCGGCGAGGGCCAGGAAGTGCTCGCGGACGGCGTCGTGGAAGTCGTCGGCCTCGGATTCGAGGCGGTCGTGAACCCCTTCCCGGCGGGCCCGACCGACCTCGGCCGGCAGGTCGACCAGGACGGTGAGGGTGGGCACCAGGCCGCCGGTCGCCCACACGTTGAGCTCGCGCACCTCGTCGATCCCGAGGTCACGCCCGGCGCCCTGGTAGGCGATCGAGGAGTCCATGTAGCGGTCGGTGATGACCACCTCACCGCGCCCCAATGCCGGCCGGATCAGGGTCTGGACGTGGTGAGCCCGGTCCGCTGCGAACAGCAGGGCCTCCGCGCGCGGGGCCACGTGGTCACCGTGCAGGACGAGCTCGCGGACGGCGGCGCCGAACTCCGTGCCGCCCGGCTCGCGGGTCACGACCACCGCGCGCCCGAGCCCCTCGAGCCACGCACGCAGCAGCCGGCCCTGGGTCGACTTGCCTGCTCCGTCGCCGCCCTCGAGAGCGATGAACAGGCCGCGTGAGGAAAACGAGGGCTGCGGCAGGGTCACGCGGCTGAGCCTATGGCAGGCCGCCAACAGGAGTGCCCGCGCCTACGCCGTATGCACCTTGACGCGCGGGCGACACGGGAGCACCCTGAATGGCGCAGGGGACTCCCAATCTGGGCACCCGAGGTGGCCATGGCAACTGCGACCAGCACGCGGCATACCGACGTCACGATCACGCTGACTCTCGTTTCGATCGCCACAGTGGCGTGGTGGACGACCGCGCGGCTCGCGGCCGAGATGACAAGCATGACCACTGCGATGACCATCGCCCCCTACCTGGTCGGGTGGGTGGCCATGATGGCGGCCATGATGCTCCCGGCAGTGACTCCGGTCGTGCGCCTCTACGCCCGCGCGGCGGCCCTCCACCGCGTGGCGCCGACCACCGCATTCACCCTCGGTTACCTGCTCGTGTGGTGCGCCACAGGTATCCCGGCATGGTTCCTCTGGCGTGCCATGGCAATGCCGCTGATGGACGGGCAGGTGTGGGCGTATCGCGCTTCAGGTGCCGTGCTCCTGGCTGCCGGCGTCTACCAGCTGACCCCGCTCAAGCGGGCCTGCCTGCGGCACTGCCGGTCACCGATGGGTGTCTTCCTACGGACAGGGTCCGATCTCGCGACCGTCTCTGGTGCCACCCGGGCCGGCGCGACGCACGCGTGGTACTGCTTCGGCTGCTGCGTGGGGCTCGTGGTGGTGGTGGTGGCTGCCGGCAGCATGCAGCTCTGGTGGGCCGTGGTCATCGCGGCGGTCATCTTTCTCGAGCGCAACGTGCCCGCTGGCGAACACCTCGCCTCTGCGGCCGCCGTGGCGCTCTCCGTGCTGGGGCTCGTCGTCCTGGTGCATCCCGGTGTGATCTCGAGTCTCATTCAAGGAGGAATGTCATGACAACAACCGCGACGGAAACGACGACGCTCTGGAGCATCAAGGGGGTGGGCTACGAGTTCTGCAACTGCGCCCCCGGCTGCACGTGCAACTTCAGTGGCTTCCCGTCCTCGGCTGACGGCAGCTGCAAGGCCCTCGTCGCCAACGTCATCACCGAAGGTCGCTGCGGTGACGTCGACCTGGCGGGCGTCACGGCCATCGCCGTCCTCGACTGGCCGCACGCGATCCACGATGGTGGCGGGCGCGCCGTCTTCATCGTGACCCCGGAGACCACCGAGGAGCAGATCGGGGCGCTCAGCCAGATCTATACCGGCGCACTGGGAGGCGACCCCTGGGCCATCCTGGGTACGACGTTCGAGGTCGTTGGCCTCACCAAGGCGCCCATCACGATCGCCGCGAACGGCATCGAGTCGACCGTGACGGCCGAGGGCCTCGGTTCGGCTCAGGGGCGTTCCCTTCGCAACCCGATAACCGGCGACCCGCACGAAGCCCACATCACCCTGCCCGACGGCTTCATCTGGAAGGACGGCAACTGCGGTGTCGGCACCTTCGAGGTGGCTGCCGAGGGCATCTCGCTCGGCTTCACCGACACCAACTGGATCCTCTACGACTTCGACTGGCACAACTGACGCGGCAGGGAGATCACACCCCACGCAGGGGTATGCCGTGCCCCGGGGCGACGTCCTCGTTCGTCATGGTCAAACCGCGGGTCCGTGACGTAGAGGTCGGACATGCCCTTGTGCATCGGGTAGGGCACGGCGTTGAACCACTTCTCGATCTGCAGTCGGTTCTGCTCCACGGCGGCCATGGCGCGCTCGCTGGTCGCGGGCTCGCCTTGCGCATGGCAGCGACGAACTCCGCGCGGTTGGCGTCCAACTGTCAGCCTGAGAACGTTCGCAGGCCGGTCGCGACGAGTGTGAGGTCATCCAGAACCCCGGATGCCACATCCAGCACGAGTTGCTCGGCGGCGTCCACGTCGAAGTCGGCTGCCGGTCGCCCGATTGCATTGGCCCCGACAAAGGTCCACGTGGCGTTCCATCCAGCGCGCTCGTTGCCGTCCTCGAACGCGTGATTGCGGGTCAGGGAGTGCAGGAGTGCGGCGGCCTTCACCCACGGGTCCTGGTACGCGTCCTCGCCGAAGGCCGATGCACGTGGTCGCGCAACGGCCGCCGACAAGAGGCCGAAGTCCCGGAGTTGGACCCCCTGTCCGGCAGCGGCCAGAACGGTCATGACATCGCGCTCGGTGAGGTAGTACCACGGCATCAGCGCGCGAGCCGGTCGTTCAACTCCCGTGATCGAGCCGCGACGCTGGCGGCAATATCGGCGATTCGATCGGTCGAAGCCGCAGCGACCACGACGTCGTGCGCATAGGCCTTGAGGGACAGCGCGTCGCGACCGGCTGCGTCGCGAATGCGCTCGAGCTCGTCGTCGGTGAAGGTAATGCTCAGTCCAGGCACCTACCAATGGTACCAAATCAGGTACCGGTGGGCTAAGCGAAGCGGCCGCCTACTTGGCGGCCGTCTTCTTCGTGACAGCCTTTTTGGTCGCCGTCTTCTTCGCCGCAGCCTTCTTGGTGGTGGTCTTCTTGGCGGCGCGTTTGCGGGTCACCGGACCACGAGCACGCTTCTCCGCCAACAGCTTTGCGCCGCGCTCAGGCGTGATCGTCTCGGGCTCGTCGTCCTTGCGCAGGGTCGCGTTGGTCTCGCCGTCGGTGACGTAGGCGCCGAACCGGCCCTCCTTGACCACCATCGGCTTGCCGGACACCGGGTCGTCGCCGAGCTCCTTGAGCGGAGCCGCCGCAGCCCTCCCGCGCTCTTTGGGCAGGGCGTAGATCGCGAGGGCTTCCTCGAGGGTGATCGTGAACAACTGCGACTCGGTCTGGATGGAGCGCGAGTCGGTGCCCTTCTTCAGGTAGGGACCGTAGCGACCGTTCTGCGCCGTGATCTCCTCGCCGTCCGCTGAGTCATCGCCCTCCGCCGGGGCCTTGCCAAGGACGCGCGGCAGGGTGAGCAGCTGCAGGGCCGTGTCGATGTCGAGGGAGGCAAGGTCCATGTCCTTGAAGAGGCTGGCAGTGCGGGGCTTGACCTTGGACTTGCCCTTCAGCGCCGCGACCTCCTCCGGCAGCACCTCGGTGACGTAGGGGCCGTAGCGACCGGCCCTGGCCACGATGTCGCGGCCGGTCCCGGGGTCCTGGCCAAGGACGCGGCCGTCGTCGGCGGCCGCGTCGAGCAGCCCGCGGGCCCTGGCCGGAGTCATCTCGTCAGGGGCGATGTCGTCGTTGATCGTTGCGCGACGGGACTGACCGGTGGCGCCTTCGGCAACCTCACCCGTGGCCGGGTCGAGCCCGGATGGGATGGTCTCCTCCACGTAGGGGCCGTAACGGCCGACCCGCACGACAATGCCCTCGCCGATCGGGATGGTGGAGATCTCTCGGGCGTCGATCTCGCCGAGGTCGTCCACGAGGTGCCGCAGCCCTTCGATCGAGGAGGACTCCTCACCGAAGTAGAAGCGCTTGAGCCAGTCGACGCGCTGCTCCTCACCGTTGGCGATGCGGTCGAGGTCCTCTTCCATGGAGGCCGTGAAGTCATAGTCGACGAGCTTGCTGAAGTGCTCCTCGAGCAACCGGGTCACGGCGAAGGCCAGCCAGGTCGGGATCAGGGCCGAGCCACGACCGTTGACGTAGCCGCGGTCCTGGATCGTGCCCACGGTCGCCGCGTAGGTCGACGGGCGACCAATCCCCTTCTCCTCCATGGCCTTCACCAGTGTTGCTTCCGTATAGCGGGCCGGAGGCGACGTCTCGTGTCCGTCCGCCTGCGCGCGGAGCACGTCGAGCGGTACCCCGACCGAGAGCTTCGGCAGGCGACGCTCCTCGTCGGCAGCCTCGGCGCGCGCCGTGGCATCGTCGTCCCTGCCCTCTTCGTAGGCTGCGAGGAAGCCGCGGAAGGTGATGACCGTGCCGCTGGCACTGAACTCAACGGCACGAGCCTCCGCTGAGATGGTCACAGAGGCGCCCAGCTTGACCGTGGCGGTGGAGCCGCGGGCGTCGGCCATCTGCGAGGCGACGGTGCGCTTCCAGATCAGCTCGTAGAGCGCGAACTCCTCGCCGCGCAGCTCACCGGCAACCTGTGCGGGCGTGCGGAAGCGGTCACCGGCGGGGCGGATCGCCTCGTGGGCCTCTTGGGCGTTCTTGACCTTCTTCTCATAGCGGCGAGGTGAGTCGGGGACGTACTCCGCGCCATACATGTCTCGAGCCTGGCTGCGGGCTGCGCTCAGTGCGGCCTCCGACAGCGTGGTCGAGTCGGTACGCATGTAGGTGATGTAGCCGTTCTCGTACAGCCGCTGGGCCACGCGCATGGCGTTCTTGCTCGAAAGGCGCAGCTTGCGACTCGCCTCCTGCTGGAGCGTCGACGTCGTGAACGGCGCATAGGGACGGCGGGTGTAGGGCTTCTCGGCGACGTCGGTGACCTTGACGGTGCC
>JAYSQM010000137.1:0-6249 GCA_043721575.1 Phycicoccus sp. | reverse complement strand
GGCGGTCCGCAGCGACGCCCGGTTGTCCGGCTCGATGTCGGCCGTCAGCCGGTGCAGCCCCAGCTCCTCGAAGGCGTAGCAGATCAGCAGCCTCAACGCCCGCGTAGCCACGCCCTGACCCCGGTGATCGGGGAACACCGCCCACGACAGCTCGCCGTTGCCGTCCCCCCTCTGTCGGACCTCGACGGTGCCGGCGACCCGAGCCTGGTGCTCGACCAGGAAGCTGACGACCCTGCGCCCGTCGGCGTAGCCACGCTGCCACCGCTCGATCGCCTGGCGCTGGTTCTCCTCCGGCGAAATGACCGCTGGGAAGCCGAGCCAGTGCGCGATCTCCTGGTCGTGTTGCAGCCGGGCTGAGTCAACATCGTCGAACATCCACGGCCGCAGTGTCACGTCGCCGTCCCGCAGGACCGGCTGGGGAGGAACGCTCACGGGTGCAACTTACGTGAGCGGTCGGCATACCCCTTGTCCGAACACCTCTGCCGCACCGTTTGGGCGGGCCGAACAGACTGAAACGGTGCGGGAGCGGTGTCCGGTCGAAGGGGCGGGGCGTTGTCCACATGGGTCAGACGTGCTGTCACGCCACCCACAGGTCGCTTCCGCCCCCTGTCGTCGCGCCCCCAGCACCCCGACCCTGCAGGATATGTATGACGTGTCCTCAGCCTTGACGTGCCTTCCGTCCTGCTTCACCACGTCCGAGGCGGTAACGGCCGGAATCTCAGGACGAGTCCTCTCCCGGCTCGTCCGTCGCCGTCAGCTGATCCGCATGCAGCACGGCGTCTACCGGCAGAACCTCAGTGCAGATGGGGTATCCGAGCGGTGGCAGGTCCTTGAGTCTGAGCACCTTGAGCGGAGTCGGGCGGCTCTTCTCGCTCACCCGGGTCACGCGCTCAGCCACCAGAGCGCCGCGCTCGCGATGGGCTTGCCCGTCCTGCTGCACCCCGACATGCCCGTGCACCTCACGGCGCTCACGGTCCAACCCAGGTCGCGCCGGGTCGCTGACAAGGTCCTGCACCACAGCGACTCGGTCATCAACGACATGGTCGAGATGGACGGCCTTCGACTGCTCACCCCCGACCGAACCGTCGCCGACTGCCTCCGGTCGATGCGTCCGGCCAACGGCGTGGCGGTCGCCGACCAGGCCGTACGCGCCGGCGCGACAACCGTTCGGGACCTGCAGCTCATGGTCGACGCTCAACGACGATGGCTCGGCCGGCCGAGAGCTGCAGCTGCTCTGGGGCTCGTCGATCCGCGGCGTGAGACCTGGCTAGAGTCCTACTCGTTCGTCACGCTGCACGGCCTCGGGATCGACCTGCCCACGCCTCAGGTGGAGGTGTTCGACGAGTGGGGGCGATTCGCCGGCAGGGTCGACGGCATGTGGATCTCCGATGGTGTGGTCGGGGAGGTCGACGGCAAGGGCAAGTACCTCATGGGTCTGACCGACGATGACGGCCCCAGTGGTCGGGCCGCAGCCCTGCGTGTGGTCGAGGAGAAGGTTCGGGAGGACGGCTTGCGTGGCCTCGGCCTTGAGGTCGTTCGTTGGGACACCCCGCAGATCCGTCACGAGCCACTCGCCGTGGCCCGACGCGTTGCGGTCGCCCGGAGCCGAGGCGACCTTGGCCGCTTCACCGGTCGGTTGCGCCAGGGTGACCGCTGGCTCGACCTCTCAGAACACCGCTCCGGCACCTTTCCAGGTCCCGCGCGGGCCTGAAACGGTGCCTGAGCGGTGTCCGGTCGGGGAATCAGATGTGGCGGCGCGAGGTGACCACGCGGAAGCGGCCCGCCACGTATGCCGCGTCGACGTACGCCGCGTTGGCCGCCGGGTTGGCGCCGGTCCCGTGGTAGTCGCTGAACGCCGCAGTCTGGTTGACGAAGACGGGACCGGTGAGGTTCTCCGAGAGCGAGACGCCGGCATCGGCAGCCGCGTCACGAGCGTCGTCCAGGACGTCCGCGGAGGTCGAGTAGACCGCGGCTGTCATGGCACCGTGCTCCTTGATCGTGTCGCGCATCCGCTCCAGTGACTGGCCCGTGGAGTCGGTCGCAATCAGGAATGTGACCGGGCCAAAACACTCCTGGGTGTATGCCGCGTCGTTGGCGACGTCGAGCGCGACCAGTCCGGGGGCGCGCACCACCGCATCCGGGTACGACGGGTGGGTCACCTTGCGGGCGTCGAGCACGACCGTGCCGCCGAGCCGGGCGGCCAGTCCGGGGAGGTCGGTCGCCCGGGAGCGCACGTCGTCGTTGACGATGGCGCCGAGGATCTCGACGGCTTTGGCGTCATCGCCGTTGAGCTTCGTCAGCGCCCCACCGAGCTTGGCGCCGAAGCCCTCGAAGGACAGGTGGCCCTCGTCGGTCTCGATGCCGTCGCGGGGAACGTAGATATTCTGCGGCGTCGTGCACATCTGGCCGGAATAGAGCGAGAGCGAGAACGCCAGGTTGCCCATGACGCCGCGCAGGTTGTCCGTCGAGTCCACGACGATCGAGTTCACGCCCGACTTCTCGGTGTAGACGAGCTTGCCGGCCGCTGCTCCCTCACGCTCGAGCCAACCACCGAACCCGGGGCCGCCGGTGTAGTCGATGATCGCGACCTCGGGCCGCTGCGCGAGGGTCTTGGCCAGTCCCTCGCCGTCGGACTCCGCCGCCAGCTGCACCAAAGCCGGAGCAAAACCGTTGTCTCGCAACACCTTTCGGGCAACTTCGACACTGATGGCGAGCGGCAGAACCGCGCGCGGGTGCGGCTTGACGATGACCGGGTTGCCAGTAGCCAGGGAGGCGAAGAGACCGGGGTAGCTGTTCCACGTCGGGAACGTGTTGCAGCCGATCACGAGCGCGATGCCACGCGGCACGATGCGGTAGTCCTTGCGCATGCGGATCGGCGCATCCTTGCCGGGCTTCTCCCACACCACCGAGGCGGGCACGCGCTCCTGCTCGACCAGCGCGCCGACGATCGCCTCGAAAGCCCGCTCCTGGGCGTGCGGTCCGGCCGCCTGGAAGGACATGACGAACGGCTGCCCGCTGGTGTGCATCACGGAGTTGGCGATCTCGAAGGACCGCTTGTTGATGGCGTCGACGATCTCGACACAGATCGCCGCGCGGGTCAGCGCACCGGCGTCGCGCCATCCGGGCATCGCGGACTTCGCCGCCACAATCGCCGCGTCAACGTCCAGTCGCGGATAGCGCACCTCCAGTCGGGGCCCGTATGGCGACACCTCGCTCCCCGCGAACGTCCCGTCCGTGGGTTGGTCACCCAGCGTGGAGAAATCGCGGCCGAGGTGGGCCTCGTAGGCAGCCACACCGTCCGCCGCAGCAGTCTCGCCGTAGACGCGAGGAGACGGCGACTCGGGGTAGCGCGAGAAGTAGCTGCGCGACGCGAGCGCTTCTCGCCCCTGCTGAAGGCTCTCGCGATGGGCCTCGACGAGGCGAGCCACGGCCTGGCGTGCGTCTTGGCGTGCTGCCTGGCGTGCAGGTTGGTGTGATGAAGTCCTGTCGGTGGTCGTCACCCAAGAATCCTACCCATCGTCTTACAGGCTGGTCACACGTCTGCAAGCATGTGTCACATGACTGTTGTCTCCCCGCTGCCCTCCGTCGCCGTCATCGGCGTTGGCGCGATGGGGTCGGGCATCGCCCAGATCGCTGCGCAGGCCGGCCATGAGGTCCACCTCGTCGACGCCTTCGAGGGCGCTGCCAGCGCCGCGCGCGACCGACTCGCCTCCACGCTGGCCGGGCTCGCGGCCAAAGGCAGGATCACGCTCGCCCAGGCGGACGCAGCCACGGCCAGCCTCCACGTCGCCGACTCCGCCGCCGACCTACCCGAGTGCGGTTTGGTGATCGAGGCGATCCGCGAGGACCTCCTGGACAAGCGGGCGCTGTTCGCCGCACTGGCCGGGTCGCAACCGCCCGGGACGTTGTTCGCCAGCAACACCTCGAGCCTGGACATCACGGCGATCGCACAGGGACTGCCCCACCCCGAACGCGTACTCGGACTGCACTTCTTCAACCCGCCGCCACTGATGCGTCTGGTCGAGGTGATCCACGGCCAGCAGACCAGCGATGAGTCCCTCACTGCGGCAACGGATCTCATGAGGGCGTGGGGCAAGACCACGGTGCGCTGCACGTCCACCCCCGGCTTCATCGTCAACCGCGTGGCCCGACCGTTCTATGGCGAGGCGCAGCGCCTGGTCGAGGCGGGGGTCGCGGATGCCGCGACCATCGACCTGGTCATGCGCGAGTTCGGCGGCTTCAGGATGGGGCCGATGGAGCTCACCGATCTCATTGGGCAGGACGTGAATCTCGCCGTGGGTACATCGGTGTGGGAGCAGACCGGCCACGACCAGCGCTACGCCCCAACGGATCTCCAGCGCCAGCTCGTGGCCGACGGTCACCTGGGCCGTAAGAGCGGCCGGGGCGTCTTCCGGTATGACGGCGCGGGGCAGCCGCTGGATGCCTCTCCTGACAGGGCCCTGGCCGCCGCGCTCGCGACGGGGCCGATCGTCACCAACCCGGTCGGTCGAACGCTGGCAATGCTCGTCAACGAGGCCGTCGACCTGGTCGCACGCGGTGAGGCCAGCGCCGAAGACGTCGACACCGCAATGGAACTGGGCACCAACTATCCCAAGGGTCCGATCGCGTGGGGCGCCGAGATCGGCTTCGATGTGATCGCCGCGCAGCTGCGCCAGCTCGATGCCGCCTTCCCTGGCGGTCGCTACCGGCCGAGCCCGGCGCTGGGTGTTCATCACAGCAGGCGCGCTCAGGTGGGGTCATGACTGACCTGCGCCACGTCGAGCAGATGTGGGCAGACGACGAGGCCTCGCGAGGACTGGGCATGGAGGTTCTCGACCTGGGGCTGGACCACGCGCGGGTGCGGATGACGATCAGCTCCGCCATGGTCAACGGCCACGCGATCGCGCACGGGGGGTACCTCTTCACCCTGGCCGACTCGGCCTTCGCGCTGGCGTGCAACTCGCGCGGCCAGCTCACCGTGGCGGCGGGCGCCGACATCACCTTCGTCGCAGCCGCTCGTCTCGGCGACGTTCTCGTGGCGGACGCAACCCAGCGGACGGCATACGGACGCAGTGGGATCACCGACGTCACCGTCTCCCGAGAGTCCGACGGCGCGGTGATCGCAGAGTTCCGCGGCCGGTCCCGGTCGCTGGCCAGCAAGGAGAAGTAGATGAGCCTGCCCGTGATCACGCCCCGCCCCGACCTGTATGACCAGGCCGAGAGGTGGTCCGTGGACGAGCTGCGGGCAACACAGCTCGAGCGGCTCAAGTGGTCGGTGAGGCACGCGTACCGCAATGTCGAGCACTACCAAAAGGCGTTTGATGCCAAGGGGATTCACCCAGACGACATCAAGAGCCTTGAGGACACGCAGCTGCTGCCGCTCACCAGCAAGGCCGACCTGCGAGCCAACTACCCCTTCGGGCTGTTCGCCGTGCCGCGTGAACAGGTAGTGCGCATCCACGCCTCCAGTGGCACGACCGGCAAGCCCACGGTGGTGGGTTACACGGCCGACGACATCGCGATGTGGTCCTCGGTGGTCGCCCGGTCGATCCGCGCCGCCGGTATCCGTCCCGGCGACGTGATGCACGTCGCCTACGGCTACGGCCTGTTCACCGGTGGCCTGGGGGCGCACTACGGCGCAGAAGCATTGGGCTGCACCGTGATCCCGATGTCGGGCGGTCAGACCGAGAAGCAGATCCAGCTGATCCAGGACTTCCGCCCGCGCGGCATCATGGTCACTCCCTCGTACTTCCTCTCGATGCTCGACGAGATGGAGAAGCAGGGCATCGACCCGAAGTCCACCTCGCTCGAGGTCGGCATGTTCGGGGCTGAGCCGTGGACCGATGCGATGCGCCATGAGATCGAGGAACGGGCCGACATGCATGCGGTGGATATCTTCGGGTTGTCCGAGGTGATCGGCCCGGGTGTCGCGCAGGAGTGCGTCGAGACCAAGGACGGCCTGCACATCTGGGAGGACCACTTCTATCCCGAGGTCGTCAACCCGCTGACCGACGAGCCGATCGAGGACGGTCAGGTGGGTGAGCTGGTGTTCACGTCGCTGACCAAGCAGGCGATGCCCGTGATGCGTTACCGGACAAGGGATCTCACCAAGCTGCTGCCGGGCACCGCCCGACCGGGATTCCGTCGGATGGAGAAGGTCACCGGACGCACCGACGACCTGATGATCGTGCGCGGTGTCAATGTCTTCCCGACCCAGATCGAGGAGATCGTGCTCGGTGTTCCGGGGCT
>JAYSQM010000136.1:0-22256 GCA_043721575.1 Phycicoccus sp. | reverse complement strand
TTCCATTTCGACTACGAGAACGCCAGCGGTGGCGATCGGCCAATGCGTCCGCGTCCAGGGCTTGGTTCGCGAGAGCTGTTGATTCGCAACGCTCGTCAGCTGCGTCAGCTGCCGCCGACAGCGGTCTTGTCCGCATTCTTGCCCGAGGGGCGGGGCAACCTCGGCGCCGTCGGTGCCTTGATCTCTCACGTGGTCCCGGACGGCTGGGTCGCCCGCACCGGCGTGACCGTCGTGGCCCTCGACTACGACACCGGCGAGCGGGTGCCCTTCGGGAGGCCGGGCGCGCAGTCTGCCGCACTGGCCGAGGCGGTGATGGCTTCGTGTGCCATTCCGGGGTGGTACCAACCCATGCGGATCGGAGACCACCGGTTCATCGACGGGGGTGCGTGGTCCTCGACCAACCTCGACCTGCTCGCGGGTCAGGGTCTGGACGAGGTCTTCGTCCTTGCCCCACAGGTCAGCTTCGACGCCGACGCACCCACTCAGTGGGCGACTCGCCTGGAGCGGCAGTGGCGCAACAGGGTGACCCGCAGGGTCGTCCGGGAGGTGGCCACCGTTTATCGCCATGGCACGGAGGTCACTGTTCTCGGCCCGGGGCAGGCAGACCTCGAGGCCATCGGTGGCAACCTCATGGACGTCTCCCGTCGGCCATCGGTCATCGAGACCTCACTGCGCACTTCCGCCATAGCCCTGCGTGACCCCGCTCCTCTTCCTGACGGCAACGACTACAGGGACGTCGGATGACCTTGACCCGGATCTACATACCCCTCAACGCTTCCGGGCTACGCCGCCTTGGCATCGATGGCGCCCTTGCGGAAGCGCCGTTCCTCGCCCATGCCGTCACCGAGGCCGTGCGGGTCGGCGCCCCGACCGCAGGTCAGGACGAGTGGGAGTACACCGCGCTCAACGACGCCGCCCAGCGCTCGGCCTCGCTGCTCACCTCTGGCGAGAGCCGTCGCATCGTGGCTGCCGCCGACGTGACGTCGGACCTCGTGGGCTCGGCGGCGCCTGCCGACTCCTCCCTCGAGTCGGCAGTCTCGATCTCGGATTCCGTCGCACTCAAACGGATTGCCTCCTTCCACGTGGACGACGACGACGCCGGCGAGGACGACGAGCTCCTGTGGTACGACGTGACGGAACTGCCCGTCATACTCGCCTTGCTCTGACCCTCGGCACATGGTGAAGGATCGTGGGCGTCATCGCACCCACAATCCTTCGCGCTGACCCTGGAGAGCGTCCGCCGTCGTGCGTGACACGATGGGCGTCGACCTCAACGCCGAGAGACCGCCAAGGAGATGTTCGCCGCAATGGACGCCGTGACCCGGGTTCCCGCCCCAATCAACGAGCCGGTTCTGGACTACGCACCGGGCAGTCCGGAACGCGCTGAGCTGGAGGTGGCTCTCGCCGAGCTGGGGAGTACGCGAACCGAGCTGCCGCACACGATCGGCGGCAAGCGGGTCACCGGCACCGGCAAGAAGATCGACGTGCGCCAGCCCCACGCGCACAAGAAGATCCTCGGGACGCTGCGCGAGGCGACGGTGGCCGAGGCCGAGGCGGCGGTCGAGGCGGCCACCGCGGCGGCGCCCGCCTGGCGTGCTTTGTCCTTCGACGACCGCGCGGCCATCCTGCTCAAGGCGGCCGACCTGCTCGCAGGGCCATGGCGGGCAAGGATGGTCGCCGCAACGATGTTGGGCCAGTCCAAGACCTGCTACCAGGCCGAGATCGACGCCGCCTGCGAGCTGATCGACTTCTGGCGCTTCAACGTCCACTTCGCCCGGCAGATCATGGCCGAACAGCCTCCCGCGAACTCCAAGGGCATCTGGAACCGCATCGACTACCGCCCGCTGGAGGGCTTTGTCTACGCGATCACGCCGTTCAACTTCACCGCCATTGCCGGTAACCTGCCGACCGCACCGGCGCTCATGGGCAACACAGTGGTCTGGAAGCCGTCGTCGAGCCAGCAGCTCGCAGCCCATCTGACCATGGAGCTGCTCGAAGAGGCCGGAATGCCGCCCGGTGTCATCAACATGGTGACCGGCCACGGCGTCAACGTCTCCAAGGTGGTGCTGAGCTCCCCAGACCTGGCCGGCATCCACTTCACCGGTTCGACCCCGCTCTTCCAGCACCTCTGGCAGCAGGTCGGTGCCAACCTGCAGAAGTTCCGTACCTACCCCCGCCTGGTCGGCGAAACGGGTGGCAAGGACTTCATTCTGGCCCACCCCTCCGCCGACCCGGATGTGTTGCGAACGGCCATCATTCGCGGCGCCTTCGAGTATCAGGGTCAGAAGTGTTCCGCGGCCTCACGCGCCTACGTGCCGCGCAGTCTGTGGAAGGTCATCAAGGCTGACCTCGTCCGGATCACCGATGGCCTCAGCCAGGGCGACGTCACCGACCTGTCCAACTTCATGGGCGCTGTTATCGACGAACGCGCCTTCAGCAAGCACCGCGACGTGATCGACAAGGCCCACGCCACCAAGGGTGTCAAGGTCATTGCCGGTGGCACGTATGACGACTCGGTCGGCTACTTCGTGCGTCCGACCATCCTGGAGATCGACGACCCGGCCGACGGGTCGTTCAGCACCGAGTACTTCGGGCCCATCCTGGCCGTCCATGTCTACGCCGACCGTCAGTACGACAAGGTGCTCGACCAGATGGAGTCGGTGGCGCCCTACGCGCTGACCGGGTCGATCATGGCCCAGGACCGCGCCGTCATCGCCGACGCCCAGGAGCGGCTGCGCTTCGCGGCCGGCAACTTCTACATCAACGACAAGCCCACTGGCGCAGTCGTCGGCCAACAGCCCTTTGGTGGCGGTCGCGCGTCGGGCACCAACGACAAGGCCGGTTCCCCGCAGAACCTCATGCGTTGGACCAGCGTGCGCTCCATCAAGGAGACGTTCGTGCCGGCGAGGACGCACGAGTACCCACATATGGGCTGACGACACCTGAGTGAGCATCGCAGCGCAGGTGCAAGCAGAGTGGGTATGGCGACCGGTCGCCATACCCTCTCTGCTCCCTCGGGAAGCGGATTCAGCCCTCGAGCCAGGCTTGGCCAGTCTCGCGCTCGACCCTGATCGCGGACTCGACGGCTGGTGCCGCAGCCTTCTCGATCATGGCGCCGATCAGCGGGACCCTGGCCTTGAGATCACCCTCGACGGACTCGATCGAGCCCTGACCGCCCGGTGCCAGCGAGAGGGTTCCGTCCAGATCGATGGGCGCGCCGGCGATGTCGACGGTGAGCGTGCCCTGGCGACCCCCATCCGTGCCGGCCGGGCCCCAGTCCTGGGTCTCGGTGACGGCCACCGTGGCGCCGACCAGGCTCTTGACGAAGTCGGGGAACTCATCGGTGCGCATGTCGCGGCTGCTGACGATGACGGTGCGGTCGCCCTGCGCGCTGATGGACACGGTGTGGCTCAGGGCTCCGGTGGCTGCGCACTTGCGGGCCTGGAAGTCCTGGTCGGCGAGCATGGCGAAGACTTCATGGGGGGTCGCGGCGTAGTCGAAGGTGGCGCTGATCTTCATGGGCACAACCTAGTGGGACGGGCCGGGGTCAGGGCGGCGGTAGAGGTGCGGGCCGAGCCGAGTGCGCCGTTCGAGCCGAGTACGCGGCTCGGGAGTGTCCCGAGAAGCTCTCCGCCAGCCGTGTCATCTCGCGTCCCACCCGGCCCCGGGCGCGACCGACGTGGGCCGTTGCCAGGTCGACCCTGGCCTGGACCTCGGGCACCTGCGCGCGGCGCCGCTCGGCCTCCTGGGCGCTGGCCGGGCCCCATGGCTCGATGACCCGGGTCCCGTCCAGGAGCAGACCGGCTCCCTCGACGCGCAGCTCGGCTCGTCGCCCGAGCTCGTGACCCTCGGCGAGGTCCGTCGCGTAACGCTGCAGGGCCGCCCCTGCCTCGTCCAGATCGTCGGAAGTGGCTCGCAGCGCCCGCAGCGAGGCGGCGATGGCGGCGCGCGCGGCCTCGCCGTCCGGTCCTTCCCACGCTGCGAGCTCACCGACCGCGTCGGCCAGCGACTGCGCGTGTTGGCGCAACCGCGAGGACTCGCGGCGCATGGCCCCGCCGACCCTGGAACAGGAGACATGGTCGCCGTGAACGAGGGTCGCGGTCATCTGTAGTGGTCGCGCGAGGGTCCGGAACGAGCGCAGAAACCATCGGCCTGAGCGGACCGCACTGCGGCCGCCTGCAGCGCGCGCGAGGTCTCGGCGAGGGAGTCGGTGAGCGCTCGAAGGGCGTCAGCGGCGTGGTCGATCAGGGTGTCCACCGCCCGTTGGGTGGGAGCGTCGCCGGTGTCGCTGTAGTGAGCCAGCAGCTCATGGGAGGCCTCGAGGGCAGCGTTGCTCGCCCGGGTCGACCGTGCGGCAACAGCATCGAGCAAGGTCGGGTCAACGCGGTGCTCGGGCATACTGACAGCCTATGGCCGCGAGGCCGAACGCTGGTGAAGTTACGCACAGCCGGGATGTGCGGTGGTGAGCACGACCCGCCCGCCTGTGTCGTGTGCACAACGATAGGCTCGGCGGCGGTGCACAACGGCGTGCACCACGGCATACCCTGGTAAGGATTTTAGCCATGTCTGCGTCGCTTGAGCAGTCCCGTTCTCAGGTCATCCACTCCGCAGCGGAGCTGGCCGACAGGGCGGGCGGTGAGACGCTCGAGCCGTTCTTGCGCCGCTACTACCGCCACTTCGCCACCGAGGACCTCCTGGCGCGCGGTGCCGAGGACGTCCTGGGAGCAGCCTTGTCCCACAAGGAGTTTGCCGCGAACCGCCCGGTGGGTACGGCCAACGTACGCGTCTTCACCCCGACGTTCGAGGAGCAGGGCTGGTCCTGCGGCCACACGGTCATCGAGATCGTCACCGACGACATGCCTTTCCTGGTGGACTCGGTGACCGCCGAGCTCGCGCGCCAGGAGGGGTCCGTCCATCTGGTCGTCCACCCGCAGCTCGTCGTTCGTCGCGACGCGGCCGGTGAGCTCCAGGAGATCCTCGACGTGGATGCGATGACTGACGCCGGGTTCGGCGCGGGGGTCGAGTCGTGGATGCATGTCGAGATCGACCGCCAGGGCGGCGCTGCCGAACGGCAGGCGCTGGCGGAGGGCCTGAGCCGCGTTCTTTCGGACGTGCGTGACTCGGTCGAGGACTGGCCCAAGATGCAGCTCGAGTGCCAACAGATCGCGGCTGGTCTGGAGTCTGACCCGCCGCAGGGGGTTGATCCCGAGGAGATCACCCACGCACGGCGCCTGTTGTTGTGGCTGTCCGACAGTCATTTCACCTTCCTCGGCTTCCGCGAGTACTCCCTCGAACGTGAGGACGGCGAGGACGTCCTGCGCGCGCTCTCCGGCACCGGCCTTGGTCTCCTGCGCTACGACCAGCCCCATTCCGGCAGCTTCGGGCGGCTCAGCACCGAGGCGCGGGCCAAGGCCCGCGAGCCGCACCTGCTGATCATGACCAAGGCCAACTCGCGCGCGACGGTGCACCGTTCGACCTATCTGGACTACGTCGGCATCAAGGTGTTCGACGCCGACGGACAGGTGACGGGCGAGAAGCGTTTCCTCGGGTTGTTCACCTCGAGTGCCTACACCGAGTCGGTGCTGCGTGTTCCGATCATCGACACCAAGGTTCAAAAGGTCCTGGCGGCAAGCGGATTCACCGCCGACAGCCACTCGGGCAAGGACCTGCTCGAGGTGCTCGAGACCTATCCGCGTGACGAGCTGTTCCAATCCAGCGCGGACGAGCTCTACGACCTCGCGACCACCGTGCTGCATCTACAGGAGCGGCGCAAGAGCCAGCTGTTCCTGCGCCGTGACGAGTACGGCCGGTTCGTGTCGTGTCTGATCTACATCCCCCGTGACCGTTACACCACCGCCGTCCGACTGAAGATGGAGGCGATCTTGCGCAGCGCCTTTCACGGTGCCAGCGTGGACTACACGACGCGGGTGTCGGAGTCGGTGCTGGCCCGTCTGCACTTCGTGGTTCGGGTGGCTTCGGGCCAGCTGGTCCCGGCTGTCGACGAGCAGGATCTGCAACAGCGTCTCATCGATGCCACCCGGACCTGGGACGAGGACCTGAGCGAGGTCGCCTGCAACGAACACGGCGAGGAGGCGGGGGCTCGCCTCGTCGGGCTGTACGGCAAGGCGTTCCCGGAGGCCTACAAGGAGGACTTCAGCCCTCGGGTGGGCGTGCTCGACCTTCGCCAGTTCGAGGCCCTCGACAGCGAGGACGCCATCCGGCTGAACCTCTATCACGAGCCCGGCAGCCCCTCGGCGGAACGTCGCTTCAAGCTGTATCGACGCGGCCGCCTTTCACTGACCGCAGTCCTGCCGCTGTTCACCCACTTCGGTATCGAGGTCGTCGACGAGCGCCCCTACGAGATCGAGCGCGCCGACGGGGTCACGGTGCACGTCTACGACTTCGGGCTCAAGGGGGCGGGCCCCCGAGCCTGGGTCGGTGGCCGCAGCGAGGGGCTTCGGGAGCTGTTCCAGGACGCGTTCTCCGCCGTCTGGGACGGCCGCGCCGAAAGCGACGGTTTCAACGCCCTGGTCCTCGGCGGCGAGCTGACCTGGCGTCAGGTCGTGATCCTGCGGGCCGTGGCCAAGTACCTGCGTCAGACCGGGTCGACGTTCAGCCAGGAGTATGTCGAGGCCGCGCTGGTCTCGAACGTCTCGCTTGCGGCACAGCTGGTTTCGCTGTTCGAGACACGCTTCGACCCTGCCTATCGGGCAGGCCCGGCAGGCCCGGCAGGCCCGGCAGGCGCGGCAGACGGTGGGCGAGCAGCCGCCGAGGCGAAGATCGTCAGGGCGATCACTGGCGCTCTGGAGAACGTCGCCAGCCTCGACCACGACCGGATCATCCGCGCTTTCCTCGGTGTCATCTCGGCCACGATGCGCACGAACTACTACCAGCCCGTGGCGAAGCCGGGGGACCCTGCGTCGGCCGGCGACGCGGCATACAAGTCCTATGTCTCCCTCAAGCTGGACCCGCAGAAGGTGCCGGACCTGCCGGCGCCGCGGCCGATGTTCGAGATCTGGGTCTACAGCCCTCGCGTCGAGGGCGTGCATCTGCGCTTCGGCGAGGTGGCCCGCGGCGGCGTTCGCTGGAGTGACCGGCGCGAGGATTTCCGCACAGAGGTGCTCGGCCTGGTCAAGGCGCAGATGGTCAAGAACGCCGTCATCGTGCCGACCGGCTCCAAGGGCGGGTTCTTCGCCAAGGCGCTGCCCGACCCCGGTGTCGACCGCGATGCGTGGATCGCGGAGGGCATCGCGTCCTACCGGCTGTTCATCTCGGGCCTGCTGGACGTGACCGACAACCTGATCGGCACCGAGGTGATCGCCCCTCCTGGGGTCGTCCGTCACGACGGGGACGACACCTACCTGGTCGTCGCCGCGGACAAGGGCACCGCGACCTTCTCCGACGTCGCCAACGGGGTCGCCAAGTCCTACGGCTACTGGCTCGACGACGCGTTCGCCTCGGGAGGTTCGGCCGGCTACGACCACAAGGCCATGGCCATCACGGCGCGCGGAGCGTGGGAGTCGGTCAAGCGGCATTTCCGCGAGATGGGTGTGGACACCCAGACGACGGACTTCACGGCGGTCGGCGTCGGCGACATGAGTGGTGACGTGTTCGGCAACGGCATGCTGCTCTCCGAGCACATCCGTCTGGTCGCCGCGTTCGACCACCGCCACATCTTCCTGGACCCCAACCCCGCCCCCGCCACGTCCTTCCCCGAGCGCAAGCGGCTCTTCGACCTGTCCCGGTCCTCGTGGGCGGACTATGACACCAGCCTGATCAGCGAGGGTGGGGCCGTCATCGCGAGGTCGGCCAAGTCCGTGCCGATCAGTCGGCAGGTGGCGATGGCGCTCGGCCTGCCCAAGGGCACCACGTCGATGACGCCCGCTCAGCTGATGAAGGCCATCCTGCTGGCGCCGGTCGACCTGCTCTGGAACGGCGGTATCGGCACCTACGTCAAGGCGTCCTTCGAGGCCAACGCCGAGGTCGGGGACCGCGCCAACGACGCCATCCGCGTCGACGGATTGGCGTTGCGCGCCAAGGTGGTCGGCGAGGGTGGCAACCTCGGCTGCACCCAGCTCGGACGCATCGAGGCCTCCCTGGCGGGCGTGCACATCAACACCGACGCCATCGACAACTCCGCGGGCGTGGACACCTCCGACCACGAGGTCAACATCAAGATCTTGCTGACGGCCATGACTCGTGAGGGCGACATGACGCTGAAGCAGCGCAACGTGCTGCTGGCCTCGATGACCGATGACATCGCTCGTCAGGTCCTGCGTGACAACTACGAGCAGAACGTCCTGCTCGGCAACGCCCGCGCCCAGGAGCATGTGATGCTGCCAGTGCACCAGCGCCTCATCCACTGGCTGGAGGAGCGTGGTGATCTCGACCGCGCACTGGAGTTCCTGCCCAGCGACAGCGAGATCGATCGCCGCCACGACGCCGGGCTGGGCCTGAAGAGTCCTGAGTTCTCGGTGCTCGCGGCCTATGCCAAGCTCGCGCTCAAGAAGGACCTGCTGCCCAGCGCGCTGCCCGACGAGCCCTGGTTCCAGGCGACCCTGACCAAGTACTTCCCCAACCCCATCCGGGAGAAATACCAGGACAAGCTGGCCAGCCACCCGCTGCGCCGCGAGATCATCACCAACGCGGTGGTCAACTCGATGGTCAACCGCGGCGGCATCACGTTCGCCTTCCGCGCCTCCGAGGAGACAGGGGCCACGCCCGAGCAGGTGACCCGCGCCTTCGTCGTATGCCGCGAGGTGTTCAACATGATCGGCTACATCACGAGCGTCGAGGAGCTCGACAACGTCGTGTCCACCGAGACGCAGTCCGCGTTGTACCTCGAGTTCCGCCGGCTGCTAGACCGGGCGGTGCGCTGGTTCCTGCAGAACCGTCCGTCCACCCTCGACGTCGCCGCTGAGGTTGAGCGTTTCAGCGCGGTGGTCGCCGAGCTGGGGCCACAGATGCCCACGTTGTTGCGGGGCGCCGAACGAAAGCGTCTCGACCGTCGGGCCAAAGAGCTCGAAAAGCTCGGCGCGCCAACGGACATGGCACTTCGGGCGGCGAGCTTGCTGGACCAGTTCTCGCTGCTGGACGTTGTGGAGATCAGCGTCGAGACCGAGCGGGAGTCCGCCGAGGTCGCGCCGGTCTACTACGCAGCCTCCGAGCAGTTCGGCATCGACGCGATGCTCACCCGGGTGACCAAGCTGCCGCGCGACGACCGTTGGGATGCGCTGGCTCGCGGCGCCCTGCGCGACGACCTGTATGCCGTACTGGAGTCCCTCACCAGGTCGGTGCTGGACGGCAGCAGGTCCGGCTCAGCGCCCAAGGACCGCATCGCCGCCTGGTCCGATGCCAACGCCGGGTCCCTCGCCCGGGCCAAGACGGCGCTCTCCGGGATCGAGCGGCTGGACAACCCCGGGATCTCGGCCCTCTCGGTGGCGCTGCGGACCTTGCGTGGAGTCATCCGCAGCGGGTCGGCCACCGTCTGATCCATCGGACATCGAGCCGGGTCAGCGACTTCGGTGACGAGCCGGGCACATCGGCCACGCCATGGACCGGGCGCAGTGCCCGTCGCCTGCGCGAAGTGGACCCTGGGGCGGCCGCAGGGCGGCACTAGGCTCGGCGCTGTGCCGACCCTGAACGACGTGCTGCGTGAGCAGACCGATCTGGACGCCGCCGATATCGAGTGGCTGCACCTGCTCCTCGGGGACTGGCAGCTGCTCTCGGACCTGTCCTTCGCAGACCTGGTCCTGTGGGTGCCGGCGACCGCGGGTGGGTGGTACGCCGCGGCCCACATCCGACCTACCACCGGGCCCATGGTCTTCTTCGACGACGTCGTGGGCCGGCGCCTGGACTGGGGACGTCGCCCGCTGCTGGACCAGGCCTTCAGCGACTTGCGGATCGTGCGAGAACGCGACCCCGAGTGGCGTGACGACATGCCCATCCGCGAGGAAGCCATCCCCGTCGTGAGCGAGGGACGCGCGCTGGCCGTGCTCACCCGGCATACGAACCTGGCAACGATGCGCACCCCCAGCCGCCTCGAGCTGACCTATCTGGCGACCGCGGACGCGCTCGCCCGGATGATCGCGGCGGGGGAGTTCCCCACCCTGGCGGCCCCCACGGGCCAACGTCGGGGCGCGCCCCGGGTCGGCGACGGCGTGATCCGCCTCGACGCCGACGGGACGGTGAACTACGCGAGCCCGAATGCCGTCTCGGCCATCCATCGTCTGGGTCATGTTGGCGACGTCGTCGGGACCTCGCTGGCGCGGATCGTCACCGAGGTCCTGCGCGACGAGGCACCCGTGGACGAGAGCCTGGCGCTGGTCGTGACCGGGCGGGCGCCGTGGCGCACCGAGGTCGAGTCGCGCGGCGCGAGCGTGTCCCTGCGCGCCATCCCGCTGACCGAGGCGGGTCAGCGCACGGGCGCGATCCTGCTTCTGCGCGACGTCAGCGAGCTGCGCCGGCGCGAGCGCGAGCTGCTCACCAAGGACGCGACCATCCGCGAGATCCACCATCGCGTCAAGAACAACCTGCAGACGGTGGCGGCGCTGTTGCGGATGCAGTCACGCCGGCTTCCCGACAACGAGGCGCGCGCTGCGCTCGATGAGGCGGTACGCCGGGTGGGCACCATCGCGCTGGTCCACGACACCCTGAGCCAGGGCTTCGACGAGACGGTGGACTTCGACCAGATCGCGGCCCGCGGGTTGGCCGCCGTGGTCGAGGTCGCCACCCGTGATGTGCCGGTGCGGGCTGAGCGCAGCGGGTCGTTCGGTCGGTTGCGGGCCGAGGATGCCACGGCGCTGGCCATGGTGGTCACCGAGCTGGTGCACAACGCGGTCGAGCACGGGCTGGCCCGGACCGGGGGGGTTGTCAGCGTGCGAGCGGAGCGCAGCCGCGACGCGCATGACGAGCTCCTGACCGTGACGGTCACCGATGACGGGTCAGGTCTGCCGGACGAGTTCGACCCGGCCGGCTCCGGTCTGGGCACCCAGATCGTCACCTCGCTGGTTCAGGACCTGCGTGGACGGATCACCTGGGAGAGCGCGAAACCGCGCGGAACCACTGTGCGGTTCGTCGCGCGGCTTCGGCCGATCAGATCCATCGAATCCATCGAATCCATCGAATCCAACGGATCCAACAAAGAGACGGAGTAACTCAGCCGGCGCGTCGGGCCCGGGCATTGCGGCGCTTGAGGGCGCGCCGTTCGTCCTCGGACAGGCCACCCCAGACACCGGCGTCCTGACCGGACTCGATGGCCCATTTCAGGCAGGTCTCAACGACCTCGCAGCGACGGCATACGGCCTTCGCCTCTTCGATCTGGAGAAGTGCGGGGCCGGTGTTCCCGATCGGGAAGAACAGCTCCGGGTCTTCGTCCAGGCAGGCAGCGCGGTTGCGCCAGTCCATCAGGATCGTGCTCCTTGAATCGTGGCCTTGGGAATCATCGTCAGGTGAGTCAGTTCAGGCGGTGTGTTGGTCGGTGTCACTGTGGTGGTGCTGGGGGCCAACGTCAACGCGTGAGAATCGTACCCACGAGCCGCCGTCAGTGCGCGTTCGAAACCGCGGAGCGGGACTGAGCGTGCACTCTGGCCAACGTCGCTGCTGGCTGCGGTGTTCCAAGCCTCACAGATCCGATCATGTTCGGACAAGTGGTTATGGCGCTTTTCTGGCCCAGACCTTGAGAAATTTGTCACAAGCGTCCACAAACGCCGAGATCTCGGGCGTTGGGGGCTTGCCGCGGGCAGATAGCCTGTGCTGCTGTGAGCACCCCGGAGTCGATCCCTCCCGCGCCGATCACCCCACGGCACGCCGGTATGCCGGGTCTGGTGGCCGCAGCGATCATCGGTGTGCAGGCCCTTGGGTGCGCGATCTTTGCAGTGATCGCCCTTTTCGCGACGCCCCGGGGCGCTAGCCTGAGCAACACCAGTCATCTGATGTTCAGCGTGTTCACGGTCCTGTTCGCGGTCGGCCTGGGGCTCGTGGCTCGAGGCCTGTGGCAGGGTCTGAGTTGGCCGCGCACAGCCGCGGTCGTCTGGCTCGTGCTGCTCCTGCCCGTCGGGTGGGCAATGGTCCAGGCGGGCATGGGGCTGGTCGGCGCGTTAATCCTGGGCAGTGCCGTCGTCGGCATCGTGGCCGTCGCGGCGGAGATCAAGAGCGCCGCGCGACCCTGAGCCGGGCGGTGAGCCTGCGCTGATCGGGCCTGTGACCCCTCGACGCATGCGTCTCCTCGGGGACATTCGCGCAGGGGACAACAGGATTCGCCTGGTCTGGCACAAGCGGAGGATGCGCTGCGTGCTCGAACAATGTCCAGGCTCCTCGTTCACCGAGCCGGGCCCACGCCGCCTCTGTGCGGCAGGCGTCGCCCGACGCGGTGGTCGTCCTCGGACACTTCCATCTGATCCATTCCCACCATTGATACTTGGTGACCCGCCTGCGGCTTCTGCAACACCGACAACTACCAACGCCGCGTACGGTAGCGCTGCACGGGCGCTCCATGCCCCAGCGCTACATCGTCGGAGGACTGACCTCCGGCGCCGTGAAAGGTTGACCACGCGTGCGTTTTTCCGACGGTATCGCCGCCCAGCCCGCCGCCCTGGCCCGCAGCGCCAAGTCCGTGCGAGGCGCGCTTGGGGACCTGCCGCTGCCGCGCCCGGGTGACGTCATCGCGCTCGTGGGTATCGGCGCCAGCGAGTACGCCGCGGCCGGCGCCGCGCCGGTCTGGCGCGGTCATGGCCTGCGGGCGTTCGCGGTGTCCGCCTCGCAGCTGCAAAGGACGGCAGTGCCCGTCGCAGACCTCTGCGTGGGCCTGAGCGAGTCCGGCCGCAGCGCCGAGACCGTGGCCGCCCTGGGCCAGCTGTCCGGCACCAGGCGGGTGGGGGTGACCAACTTCATGGACTCTCCTTTGGCCGTGGTCGTCGAGGACCTGCTTTGCCTGGACAGCGGCCCCGACAGCCCGGTTTACACCACCGGTTACACGGCCACGCTGCAGGCGCTCGGGATGCTCGGCGAGCACTGGTCCGGGCAGGCAACTGACTGGAGTGGGCTACCCGACATGGCAGCCACCGTGCTGGCCGAGGCGGCCCCGGTCGTGGCAGACCTCACCCCGGTCCTGGCCGGAGCGCGGATCGTCGACGTCGTCGCCTCCGGTGCGTCCATCTCGACCGCAGGTGAGGGGGCGCTGATCCTGCGTGAGTCCGCGCGGCTGCTCACCGCATCGCACGAGACGTACAACTATTTGCACGGCCCGATGGAACCGCTGGACCCGCAGGCCGTCTGCGTGATCATTGGCGACGGGCGCGAGCTGCGCCTGGCGCAGGACACCAGTGAGCTGGGGTGTCCGACTCTGCTCATCACCACAGCAACAGACATCCCCCCGTCCGAGACGCTGACCGTCCTGACGCTGCCTCGAGCCTGCTCGCCGCTGGCGCAGGCAGTCCTGGAGATCCTGCCGTTGCAGCAGCTGGGTTGGGCGGTCGCCTCGGGCCGTGGCCTGGCCGTCGACGGTTTCCGGTACCACCAAGACGACACGAAGCTGGGCTGAGGCGATGAGCTGCACCATCAGAGTCATCGGCAACATCCAGCTCGATGTCCTCGCCAGCCCGGTCAGCGCACTGCCGGCCCCCGGGGGCGACACCGTCATCGAGCGCTATACCAGCACCCGGGAGCTGCCCAAGACCCACATCGCCCGGATGCGGATCGCCGGCCCGGCCACCGAAGAGACCTGGGTCGGCGACGCCGACGGCGACCCGGTGATGGTCATCACCGCCGCCCCCTCCCAGTCCCTGGCCGCCGAACTGGCCCGGCTACTACCCGACCCGCGCGCCCTCATCGGCCCCGACCGGGCCTGCACCGTGGCCTTCGACCGCGGCGGCTACTCCCCACAGGTGTTCACCGAGATCATCAGCGCCGGCTTCGATGTGCTGACCTACTTCAAGGGCGCCTGGGCCCGCTCGGCCAGCGAAGCGTTCGCCGCGGTGGACTTCACCGGCCCCGACGGGACCTCCCACACCTACGAGCTCGCCGAACGCCTCATCGACCTGCCCGTCCCGACCCGCCCCCAAACCGGTCGGCAGGCGGCGAAGCCGGCCACCACGTTCAGGCGGCGAAGCCGGCCACCACGTTGTCGTTGCGGCTGATCGTGCGGCGCAGCCCCGGCGGGCACCAACCCCGATCCTGACCAACCGCACCGACCTGAGCCCCGCGCAGGTCGCCTACCGGATGGACGCCCGCTGGCGCCAGGAGAACTACTTCAAATACGCCCGCGAACACTTCGCCGCCGACGCCCTGGACAGCTACGCCGACCAGAGCGACGACCTGCGCCGGCTCGTGCCGAACCCGGCAAAGCCACCGTCGACCTGGCCGCCGCCAAACTGGCTTCTCGCGAAACTCCCAGCCACCTACCGCTGGGACAGGTCGGCCCGGCAGCCGCCTGCTGGAGACCGGACGCAAACTGCTGACCCACGCGATCAGGATGAGCGCCTACAACAGCTAAAGCGCTCTGGCCCGGCTACTACGCCCGTATTACGCCCGCGGCGACGACGAAGCCCGCGCGCTCCTGCGTGAAGCGTTCACCCTCACCGGCGACCTACAGATCTCGGGCAACACCCTGAACGTCCGGCTCGACCCCGCCAGCGCACCCCGACGCAGCAACGCCCTCGCCGCGCTATGTGCCGAACTCACCGACACCGCGGCCGGCTACCCGGCACCGACCTGACCCTCGCCTACAGCATCAAAGGCCACCCAGCGACTAACTGAAAGACCTCGCCATGTCGGGAGTTCTGGGTTCCGGCCCGCAGCGCAGAGAGTCGAATCGGGTCGACCAGCACCTGCAGGGCTTGCTCCTGCTGCTCACCTCCCGGGCCACCCGTGGAGCCGCCGCTCCCCGGTGGGCATCGGCCGGGTCGGCTAGGGGCAGGGAGACGTTCAGCCGCGCCGGGACCAACACACCCTCGTCGTCGCCGAGCAGGAGGTGCCGCCCGTCGGTGCCCGCCTTCGTCCGTGCACAGGAAGCGTCGACCTCGACCCAAAATCCCGATCCAGCCGGCCAAACGGCGCGGAGTCAGGGCGTCAGGGCATTGTCGCCGCCGTCGCCGTCGCCGCCGTCGCCGCCGTCGCTGCCGGACGAGTCGCCGCACCCTGCCAAGCCGAGGCCGAGCGCGGCCACGGTGACCGGGCAGCCCCGGTGGACCGATGCGACTCTGCCTGGCCCTCGCCGCTCACCGCTGTCGGTCAAGAACATCCTTGCTGGGTCGAATCGTGGACGAAGTGCTGATGTCATGACATACTGTCAAACGTTTTCCGATTATCCGGTGTTGTTCGAGGGGAAGGGCGCTCTCCATGAGGCTCGCAAGGTTCACCGTCGTCGTATCCATCACCGCGATCGGGCTCTCAGCGGGAGCCTGTAGCTCCTCCGGAGGCAGCTCCGGCGACGCCTCGAGAGGCGCCGACGCCAAGACCATCTCGCTGTCGATAGCCTCGAACGCGATCGCGGGTGGCAAGAACGATAAGGAAGCCAAGTGGATCGCGGACTACGTGATCCCCACGTTCACCAAGGCGATGAAGGCCAAAGGTGTCACGGCCAACGTGAAGTTCCAGCCGTCCGGCGTGGACGACGAGAAGTACAAGGCCAAGCTCTCGCTGGACCTCAAGACGCGCAGTGGGGCGGACGTCGTCGCACTCGATGGCATCTGGGTCGGTGAGTTCGCCCAGGCCGGCTACATCCAGCCGCTCGACAAGGTCGTCGGCGCATCGACGTCGCAGTGGGAGGGCTGGTCGCAGATCCCCAAGCCCGTGCAGGCCAACGCATCCTTCGAGGGCAAGGCGTACGGCATACCGACCGGCACCGACGGCCGCGTCCTCTACTACAACAAGAAGCTCTTCGCCCAGGCTGGCCTCCCCACCGACTGGGCACCGAAGAGCTGGGCCGACATCCTGGCGGCCGGACGAGCGCTGAAGAAGCTGCCTGGCGTCGCACCGCTGCAGATCAATGCGGGGACGGCGATGGGCGAGGCCACCACGATGCAGGGGGTGCTCCCGCTCTTGGCGGGCACCGGGGCCCAGATCTACACCGACGGCAAGTGGCAGGGCAACACCCAGCAGGTGCGCGACGTGCTCACGCTGTACCGCGACATCTACTCAACAGGGCTCGGGAATCCCGCTTTCCAGCAAGCCGCCAAGGGTCGCGACGAGTCCTTCGCAGCCTTCGCCGCCGGCAAGATCGGCGTGCTCCTCGAGGGCGACTACTTCTGGCGCTCGGTGATCAACCCCAAGGGCGGCGACGCCCCGATGACCAGCCGTGACGCCGACGTCGGCTACGCGATGATCCCGTCGCAGAAGCCCGGGTCGGGGATCAGGGGTCAGGACTTCGTCAGCATGTCCGGTGGTTCCGGGTTCTTCCTGAATCCCAGCACGAAGTACCCGGCTCAGGCTTGGGAGCTCCTCACCCTCATGTCGTCGGCGGACGCATTGAAGGCCCTGCTGAACGGGGCTGCCCGGATCACCGACCGGACCGACGTCAACAAGGAGGTGCTCAGCGCGGACCCGATGCTCAGCCTGATCTCCGAGAAGGTGCTGCCCCTGACCGCCTACCGTCCTGGTGAAGCCGTGTACCCGCAGGTGTCGGCTGCGCTGCAGCAGGCCACAGCGGACATCGTGTCCGGCAAGAGCGCCGCCGAAGCGGGCGCCGCTTACCAGAAGGCTGTGGAGAAAGCAGTCGGCGCAGACAAAGTCAGCGGTTCCTGAGGCGGGTCGGGAGCAGGTCAGGGTCGTCCGGGGTGGATGCCCGGTCGGATGACGTCACCGACGCGGCCGGGCTCGGCCACGTACGGGCCACCGCGTTCGTCGTCCCGGCGCTGCTCCTGGTCGGCGCGTTCCTGGTCTTCCCCGCGCTGTGGACCCTGTACCTGGGACTGACCGACTACCGCCTCACCGGTATCGCTGCCGCCAACCCTCAGTTCGTCGGTGTCACAAACTACGTCACGGCAATCGGAGACGGACAGTTCCGGAACTCGCTCTGGCTGACCATCCTGTTCGTCCTCGGCTCTGCGATCATCGGGCAGACCTTCATGGGGTTCGGGATTGCCTGGACGGTGCGCTCGGTGCCGCGGCTGGTTCGGGGGGTCATCGAGACGCTCGTGCTGCTGGCCTGGATCCTGCCGAGCTCGGTCGTCGCCTTCTTGTGGATCGCCTACCTCGGTCGAGGCGACGGCACACTGAACACGATCCTGCAGACGCAGGGAACGGACTGGCTTCTCGCGCACCCGATGCAGTCGATCATCGTGTTCAACACCTGGCGCGGGGCCGCCTTCTCGATGTTGCTGTTCTCCGCCGCGCTGAACGCCGTGCCGCCCTCGCAGCTCGAGACCGCCCGCCTCGCCGGCGCCTCGACGCTGCAGCAGTTCCGTGACGTGGTATTCCCGCACATCCGGGGACACATCCTGACCAACACCCTGCTGATCAGCTTGTGGACGTTCAACGACTTCAGTCCCTACCTGCTCACCGCAGGCGGGCCGAACCATGCCTCGGAGACGTTACCGGTCTACATCTACAACTCCGCGCTGTATGCCGGTCAGCTTGGCTACGGCTCGGCGATCTCGTTGATCATGCTGGTGATCAACCTGGTGATTGCCCTGTTCTACCTGCGAATGCTCAAGGAGCGACGGACGTGAGCGTGAAGGAGGCCCTGGCCGCTGACCACATGGTGGCCGCCATGGTTCGGCGGGTGCTGTTCTACACACTGCTGACGCTCGTGGCGGCGTTCTTCGCGCTGCCCCTGCTGTGGCTGGTCTTCACACCGTTCGACAGCCATCCCGGCTTGGCCGTGAAGCTGCCGGACTTCACGCTGGACAACTTCCGGCTGCTGCAACAGAACCCCTACGCGCTGTCGTCCCTGAAGAACTCGGTGCTCATCGCCGGCGGAACCATGGTGATGGTCGTGGTATTCGCCGCCCTGGCGGCATACGCCCTGAGCCGGGTGCGCATCCCGGGTCGAGACGCGCTGTTGTACTCCCTGTTGCTGCTCTCCTCCATCGTCACCGGGACCGCGGCGATGGTTCCGATCTTCCTGCTCATGTTCCAGCTCAACCTCATCGACAGCCGCACCGGCGTCTCCCTGGTCCTGGCCGGTGGCCTGCTCCCCGCCGCCATCTTCATCCTCAAGGACTTCATGGACGCAACCCCGCGCTCGTATGAGGAGAGTGCCCGCGTGTTCGGTGCCAGCCCGCTGCAGGTGCTGCGCCATGTCGTGCTCCCGATCGCCCGCCCGGGTCTGGCCACTGTGGCAGTTTGGGCCATGGTGAACGCCTGGGGTGACTTCCTGATCGCGTTCATCTTGCTGCGCGACCCGGAGAAGTCACCCGCCGGCGTGGTGATGTACACCTTCTACAACGAGGGCGGGCAGGCGAACCTGCACCTGATCTCCGCCTTCTCGTTGCTCTACGCCATGCCCGTTGTCGCCATGTACCTGTTCGTGAGTCGCCGCTACGGTTTCCGTTTCTACGGAGGGATCAAGAGCTGATGGCCAGTATCGAGATGCGCGGGCTGACCAAGACCTACCCGGGCGGGGTGACCGCCGTGAACCAGCTCGACCTGACGATCGCGGACGGCGAGTTCTTCGCACTGCTGGGGCCATCCGGGTGTGGCAAGACCACCCTGCTGCGCACCATCGCCGGGCTCGAGCGGGCCACCAGCGGAACCCTGCTGCTGCGAGGGCGCGACGTCACCACCGCAGCTCCCGGCAAGCGGGACGTCGCGATGGTCTTCCAGGACTATGCGCTGTTCCCGCACATGGACGTCACCGACAACATCGCCTACCCCTTGCGGATCCAGAAGGTGGCCCTGGCTGAACGCCGGAGCAAGGCCCACGAGACCGCCGAAGGACTCGGTCTGGCGGAGCTCATGGACCGCCGACCGGGCCAGCTCTCCGGTGGCCAGCAGCAACGCGTTGCCCTCGCCCGGGCCATCGCCTACCGCCCGCAGGTCTTCCTGTTCGACGAGCCGTTGTCGAACCTGGACGCCCGACTGCGGCTGGAGGCCCGCACCTTCCTCAAGCGGCTGCAGGGCGAGCTCGGGGTGACCACCGTGTTCGTGACCCACGACCAGGCGGAGGCGCTGGCGATGGCCGACCGGATGGCGGTCATGGAGTCCGGGCGCATCCGTCAGGTGGGCACGCCGTCCGACATCTTCCACCGCCCGGCCAACGTGTTCGTCGCCAACTTCATCGGCTCCACCCCGATGAACCTGCTCCCGGCCCGCGTGGCCAGCACGACTGCTGGGACGCACTTGCTGTTGGGCGATGTTCGGCTGCCGGTGCCCGCGATGGCCGCCGGGCTGCTCTACGACGACGAGGAGGTTCTGCTCGGTTCCCGCCCCGAGTACACCGACCTCTCCGAGCAGGAACGACCGGACAGCATGCGCGGCAGGGTCGTGGTCGTGGAGAATCTTGGCGCGACGGCCCTGGTGACGGTCGAGATAGCAGACCTCATGGTGCAGGCCGTCGTCCCCGAGGGTGACGAGCCGCGCGTCGGCGAGCTGTCGTGGGTCACGCCGCAGTGCTCGCGGGCCCTCGTGTATCGCCGCGCCGACGGACTCCTGGTCGCCAGCGACGCCGGGTCCCCGGCTGACGAGCGGACCGAGCCGGTGACGGTGTGACCACCACGCGGCACCGGGGGAGGTGGACGGCGGAAGACCGCGCGCGGACGCCGTACCGTTACCTACCGGTCGACGTGCCGGCCCACGCGAACGGCTTGCACGTGCAGCTGAGCTACGACCGCTCAGCCGGCGTGCTCGACCTGGGATGCGAAGCGCCACAAGCCTTCCGGGGTTGGTCCGGCGGCGCCCGCGATGAGTTCATCATCACCCGTGACGCCGCCACCCCCGGGTACCTCGCCGGTGATCTCGAGGCCGGCACATGGCACGTCATACTCGGGCTGCACCGCATCCCGCCGGAAGGGCTCGACTACGAGGTCGCCACGCAGGTGTATGCCGGCGCTGCTGCCACTGTGCGGCCGCAACCCGAGCGCGCTGATCCGCCGCGACCCCATCGCCCAACGCCACGAGAGCTGCCCTCGGTCGACGGACTCGTATGGCGAGCAGGGGACTTCCACTCGCACACTGTGCACTCCGACGGCGCGCTGACCGTGCCCGAGCTCGCCTGCTTGGCCGCTGAGCGCGGTCTGGACTTCCTGGCGGTCACCGACCACAACACCGTCAGCCACCATGGCGAGCTGGGTGCGGCCGGCAGGCGGGCGGGGATCCAGCTGCTCCCGGGACAGGAGGTCACCACCGGCTTCGGGCACGCCAACGCCTTCGGAGACATCAGCTGGGTGGACTTCCGCCAGCCGGCAGCTGCGTGGCTGGAAGCCGTCGAGACGGAAGGCGGCCTGCTGTCGGTGAACCATCCTCTAGGCGGGGACTGCTCCTGGCGTCACGAGCTGCCCCGGCGCGCCCCACTGGCCGAGGTGTGGCACTCATCCTGGCGGGACTACCGGGGCTGGGGCGGTCCGCTCGCCTGGTGGCGGGCGTGGGACCAGACCGTCGTCCCCATCGGCGGCAGCGACTGGCACAGCGACCCAGGCGCCCCGCCGGGTTCGCCGACCACGTGGGTCGCGTGCGAGGGGGACGACGTGCTCGGGGGGCTGCGCGCCGGCCGGGTCGCGATCAGCGCGGATCGGAACGGTCCCCTGCTGCTGCGGCTCGGCGACGAGTTGGTTGCCCTAGGTGCTGAAGGTGCCCTGCTCACCGACCCGGACGGTCGGCGTCGCGTGGTCCACGGCGACCGGGCGTCCTTCCCTGCAGCGCCTGGCCCGCACTGGCTGGAAGACCACAAGACTGCCGTCCTCGCGATCAGCGGGTGAGCGCCGTCCCGGCTGTGCGCAGCTGAACGGTCACGATCTGCCACGGACGCAGGGGCAACCGCAACACCCCGTCCTCGACGGGCAATGGCTCACCTTCACGACCGAGCAGGTCGCAGCTGCGCGCGGCCGTCACGGGTGCGCCGGCCGTGCCGACCAAGGCGGTCGTGGGCCGCGAGCTCTCCGCCACCAGACGCAGTTCGAGCCAATCGCCCCTGCGCCGCAACGCGGTCATGGCCACGCCTGGCCCTTGGACCGACAGCCCCTCGACCTGGATGGGGCGGACATCGACGTCACCGCTGCCGGGACGGTGGACCACCGGGTGCCGGTAACGCTCGGCAGCAGCGACCAGACCGGCATCCAGCCAGGAACCGGCGTGCGGGAACACCGCAAGGCTCACGTCGGCGGGCCCAAGGCACTGTGCCGCGGGGGTGTCGAGCTGAGGCCCCGCCGGCTCGTCCCGGTAGGGGTGCACGTTGCGGCTGAGTCGACCGACTGCCCGGATCAGGGTGAGCACCAGGTCGCCGTCCTCGAGCAGCTCGTACTCGACCGTGCGGGTCAGCAGAACGGCGGCGCCCCCCGCGTCGACGAAACCCGATGCCGGGTAGGTGGGAATCGGGAACTCCCCCGCCGAGCCGGCCTCCGGACGGAGGCCCCGATCGACCACCGCGAACTGACCCTCGGCGTGGCTCGTGGAGCTCGGCCGCCCGAGTGGCACGTGCAGGCGCAGCCGGTGATCGCTCGACCTGTTCTCCCAGCTCAGGTGCAGCCGGGCGAAGGGCTCGCCCTGGTGCAGCTCCACCCTTGTCGTGACGAGCACCGGTTCGACCTGCGCCGACCGGGTCCCATCGGTCGCCAGTCGAGCCGGCCACGCGTACCGACGGACGATCTCGAGCACGCCGCGAACCGGCCCGCGTTCGACCACGCGCAAGGACACGTCCTCGGGCTCCGCCACCAGCAGGTCACCCGGAGGGGGCCCGTAGTTGTAGCTGTCGCCGCAGTCTCCGCCGTCCACCAGTCGACCGACGCCGTCGAGCACCGTGCCGTCCCGGGATTCCAGGCGAAGTGCTCCGTCCGGTCGCACCGTGATCTGGACCAAACCGTTGTCGAACACCGGATCGGGGTCACCCGTCACGTCGACACGACCGCACAGGCGCGGCGCCGGGCCGTGGCTGGTCTGGTCGGTGGCTGGGACCACGGTCACTGCGGTCCAACCGAGCGCGGGGACCGGCACCATCGCGACCACGCGGCGCCGCGCCTCGTCCTGCGTGCGCACCCGCCATGGGCCCGGGTTGCCGGCGGCCGCGAGAGCGGTTTGATGCTGCTCGGCGACCGCGTCGAACGGGGCGGGGCCGGCATCCGAGGCGACGTGGAAAGTGAGGGTGCGAGCCGGTGGGTCCAGGTCGA
>JAYSQM010000135.1:0-4373 GCA_043721575.1 Phycicoccus sp. | reverse complement strand
ACCCGTACTGGGTGCTGTTCTGGCCGGTGGAGTAGAGCGCCAGCGCGACGGGCAGGGTGTAGTGCGCCTCGGTCTGGGCCACGACGAGCGGCCAGAGGAAGTTGTTCCAGCTGCCGAGGAACGTGAGGATGCCGAGCGTGGCGAGCGCCGGGCCGCAGAGCGGGAGGAAGATCCGGGCGAAGATCCTCAGCTCCCCGGCGCCGTCGACCCGACCGGCGTCGAGGAGGTCACGCGGCAGTCCCATGAAGAACTGGCGCATGAGGAACACCCCGAACGGGCTGACGAGGAACGGCAGGATCAGACCGGGGATCGAGTCGATGAGGCCGGCGTTCGCGACGAGCACGAAGAGCGGCACGAAGGTCACGACCCCGGGGATCATCAAGGTGGTCATGACGGCGGTGAAGACGACACGCTTGCCCTTGAAGTCGAGCATGGCCAGGGCGTAGCCGAGCATCGAGCAGAACAGCAGGTTGCCGGCCGTCACGACGACGGCGACGATGGTCGAGTTGAGGAAGTAGGTCGAGAACTTCAGCCGGGAGAACAGCTGGGCGTAGTTGTCCCACGAGGGGTTCTGCGGGAGCCACGTCGGGGGGGCCTGTCGCAGCTCACCCTCGCCCTTGAAGCTGCCCAGGATCATCCACAGGAAGGGGGAGATGACCGCGAGCAGCGCGATGGTCAGCAGGACGTAGAGCCACCAGCGGTTGCCGCGTCGGGTGGTGTTCATGGCCGGGTCCTCAGGTGTTCTCGCGCAGCAGGCGGAACTGCACGGCGGTGACGATGGCGATGGCGACGAAGATGACGTAGCTCACCGAGGACGCGAAGCCGTAGTTGCCGAAGCCGAACTGCTTGTACGTGTACATCGACATCGAGATCGTGGAGTCCAGCGGACCACCCTTGGTCATCACGAACGGTTCCTCGAAGAACTGCAGGTAGCCGATGCCGGTCGTGACGGTGACGAACAGCAGCGTCGGTCGCAACAGCGGCACGGTGATGTGGCGGAAGCGCTGCCACGTCGACGCCCCGTCGATGGCCGCCGCCTCGTGCAGCATCACCGGTACGGACTGCAACCCGGCGAGGAAGATGATCATCGCGGTGCCGAAGTTGCGCCACGAAGCCATCACGATCAGCGAGGGCATCGAGGTCGTGGTGGACCCGAGCCAGTCCGGCCCGTTGATCCCGACCCAGCCGAGCACGGTGTTGACCAGTCCGCTGTCCGGCTGGAGCAGGAACCGCCAGACCACGGCCACCGCGACGATCGAGGTGACGACCGGGGTGTAGTACCCGACCCGAAAGAGTGTGCGGAACCGGGTGATCCCCTTGTCCAGGGCCACCGCTGCCGCCAAGGCAATACCCAACGTCAGTGGGACGCCGATGATCACGAAGTAGGCAGTGTTCAGCGCGGACTTCCGGAACGTCTCGTCGCTGAAGACCCGGGCGTAGTTGTCGAGTCCCACGAAGCTCACGGCGAACGGTGAGCGCAGGTCCCTGGACTTGATGTCGGTGAAGCTCATGTAGAGCGAGGAGATGACCGGCCAGGCGGTGAACACCGAGAACAGCAGGAGGAACGGCAGCGCCAGGATCCAGGCGGCCCTGCTCTGTCGCGACTGGCCGTTGCTCCGGCGCGCAGTCGGGGGCTTGGGGGCCCGGTGACTGCGCGCCGGAGCGGCGGTGGACATTTGGGTCAGCCGCCGGTGCCGATGGAGTCAGCCTTGACCTGCACGGCCTTCAGCGCCGCTGCCGGGTCCAGGCCGCTCTTGGTGACCTTCTCCATCTCGGTGTCGAACCCCGCAGCGACCTGCTCCCAGGTGGCAATGGCCGGAGGAGCCTTGGCGTCCTGGAGCTGCTTGCCGAAGACCGAGAGCTTCTCATCCGCGGTCAGCGCCGGGTCCTGCCATGCGCTCTTCACCGACGGCAGGTCGGTCGACTGTGCGTACCACTTGACCTGGGTCGCGGGCTCGGAGAGCCACTGGATGAACTTCCAGGCGCTGTCCCGGTTCTTGCTGTTCTTGAACACCACGAGGTCAGACCCGCCGACGAAGGACGTGGCGGTCTTCTGCTTGGGCATCGGCATGACGCCGTACTTGTCCTTGAAGCCGGCTCCGCCGACCTTCTCGACCGCGCTCATCATCCACGGACCCGAGATGAACATCGGGACGGAGCCGTTGGCGAAGCTGGGTTCGGTCGAACCCTCAGGCAGCTGCTTGGCAGCGATGCCGTCGGTGAAGAAGCTCTGGTAGTACTTCACCGCTTCGGCCGTCTCCGGCGTGTCGAAGGTGAACTTCTTCTGGTCGTCGGTGGCGACCGAGGCACCGTTGGACCAGGCGAACGGCAGAATCGTCTGCCACGAGCCCGTCCCTCCTGCTTGCAGGTTGATCCCCCACTTGGCCCCGGCCTTGGTTTGCATCGCCTTGGCCATGGCCTTCAGTCCGGCCCAGTCGGTTGGTAGCGTCGTGAAGCCCGCCTTCGCGGCCAGGTCCTTGCGGTAGTAGACGAGACGGGTCTCGACATACCACGGGACGCCGTATGACGTCCCGCCCACCTCGGTGGTCTTCTGGGCTCCCTCGAAGAAGACGCTCTTGTCGATCGAGCTGGGGGTCGGGTCCAGAGCCTGTTTGGCAAACTCGCCCATCCACGTTGTGCCCACCATCGCGGCGTCCGGCGTCTTGCCGGCGGTGATGGCCGTGGCGAACTTGTCATGGGCGGAATCCCACGGGATCGCCGTTACCTGGACCTTCACGCCCGGGTTAGCGGCCTCGAACTCCTTGGCCAGCACGGGCAGCTTGTCGCCCTCGGCGCCCATGGCCCAGACAGAGATGGTCCCGGTGGCCTTGCCCGAGCTGACGGCCGTGGCCTTGTCCGCGGCGGCGCCTGTGTCTGCCGACCGGCCACAGGCCGCGAGCGCCAGGGCCGTGGTGAGGCATAGCGCGACCACGGCGGTGGTGCGGGTGTTGCGTTTCATCATTACTCCTTCTGGGTCGGGCTGGGCCCGATTGCGGTGGTCCCGCCTCAGCTCCTGACCCACGGCGCGTCGCGGTCGTCCGCTTCGGGACAGCCACACGACGACCGCAGGACCAGCTCGGTCGGCAGGATCAGTGGTTCCGGGGCCGTGTGGCCGCCGGCAATGCGTTCGTGGAGCCGGTTCGCAGCGACGCGGCCGAGCTCATGAAGCGGTTGACGCACGGTCGTCAGGCCGGGGCTGACGTAGCGGGCGGTCATGACGTCGTCCCAGCCCACGATGGCGATGTCGTCAGGGACGCGGACGCCGGCGCGCTGCAGCGCCTTCATCGTCGACAGGGCCAGCTCGTCGTTGGCGCAGACCAGGGCATCCGGTCGGTTCGCGCTGCCCACGACCTGGGCCGTGACCTCTGCACCGGAACGTTCGTGAAAGCCGACCCGGACGGGTGGTCCGACGGCCGACGTGTCCGACCTGGACAGAGCCGTCGTGAAGCCGCGGTAACGCTCCTGGACGTCCGGTGAGCCGTCGGGGTCGCCGACGAAGAGCAGCCTCCGCCTGCCGTGGGCAAGCAGATGTTCGGTGAGCACCCTTGCGTTCTCGGCATTCTCGGCCGACACGGCGTCACATCCAGCCACTGCCGGACGCGCGAGCAACACCACCGGGGTCCGCCGGCTGATCGCGCGCGCCGCGTCGTCCGAGATCGTCGAGTTGGCCACCACGAGGCCGTCCACCCGGCTCGAGAGTTCGCGGACGGCCCGCGTCGGGTCCGCGCGTTGGTGCGTGACCACGATGACGACGCTCTGACCGAACTGCGCAGCGGCGGACTCAAAGCCCATCAGCAGCTCGGAGTAGTAGGGACCGATCAGGTCAGGCACTACCAGCCCGTGGGCCTCGTGCCGCTGGACGGCGAGGCTGCGCGCGGCCTGAAGCGGCACGTACTCGAGCTCCTCCACGGCCCGAAGCACGTTCGCCCGGGTCTGTGGAGAGGTCGCGGTGGTGCCCTGGAGCACGCGCGAGACGGTGGCGATGGAGACTCCGGCCAGCTGGGCGACCGAGTAGATCGTCGTCGGGCGTCTGCCCTGCTGGCTTGTTGTCATCCTGTCACCCTCTCCGATGTAAGCGCTTACATCATGACCTGACCACAACATGTCGCGCAACCCCTTTGGCGCGGATTCTTTCCCTTTGTCAATCTTTCTTGCCGGTGATGGACGGATAGCCACTGGGGGACGAAGTGCCGATCTTGGCACGAACTATGGCGCGAGGACCCGCATGGTGACTCGGGAGAGCCGACGGGGCAGGTCCCCCTCGGTGAAGTCGGTGACGTCGATGAGCTCGAAGCCCGCGGCGAGGCGTTCGATGAGCGCCCGGTCGAAGAAGTGGACGATGAACCCTCCGTGTTCGTACATGTCGTCACCGC
>JAYSQM010000134.1:0-8574 GCA_043721575.1 Phycicoccus sp. | reverse complement strand
CTGGACGGCGGGTACCGTTGCCGCTCGTGAACCCTGAGCGCGACCTTCCGCTGACCGCCGCTGGTGATGCCATCCTGCGCGAGACGCTGGCCGCACTGGATGACGAGCTCATCGCGTTCCGCCGTGACCTGCACGCGCACCCCGAGCTCGCCCGGCTCGAGACCCGCACCACGACCGTCGTCGCGGCCCGGCTGACTGTCGCGGGTGTTCGTGTGCAGCCACTTGCCGGCAGCGGACTGATCGCGGACATCGGGCCGGTCGACCCGGCATACTGCGTGGCTCTGCGGGCGGACCTGGACGCGTTGCCGGTGGCCGAGCGCAGCGGCCTGTCGTTCGCCTCGCAGACCGACGGGGTCTGCCACGCCTGCGGTCACGACGTCCACATCGCGGCGGTCCTGGGTGCGGGTCTGGCGTTGCAGGAACACGCTGATCTCCTTGCAGCGCAAGGGATTGGCGTGCGTCTGATCTTCCAGCCGGCCGAGGAGGTCCTTCCCGGGGGAGCCCAGGAGGTGATCGAACAGGGCGGCCTCCAGGGAGTCGACCGCATCTTCAGCTTCCACTGCGACCCCAGCCTTGACGTGGGTCAGGTGGGGCTGCGCGAGGGGGCGATCACCGCGGCTGCCGACGCCGTCACTGTCACGCTCAGCGGGCGCGGCGGTCACACCTCACGGCCGCACCTGACCCAGGACCTGACCTACGCGCTGGGCAAGGTCGTCACCGACGTCCCCGCGGCGCTCTCGCGCCGGGTCGACCCACGGGCCGGTGTCGCGCTGGTGTGGGGGAGCGTCCACTCCGGCAGCGCACCCAACGTCATCCCCTCGACGGGCACCGTCAGTGGCACCCTGCGGATGCTCGACGCGCAGGTGTGGGAGGACATCGGGCCCCTGCTGGAGGAGATCGTGCAGGCGGTGATCAGCCCGTACGCCGTGTCCGCGAAGGTCGAGCACCTGCGTGGGGTGCCGCCGGTGGTCAACGACCCCGCCTGTGTCGAGATCCTGCGTCGTGCGGCCGTCACCGCCCTCGGCCCAGGCGCCGCCCAGTCCACTCTGCAGTCCCTCGGCGGCGAGGACTTCGCCTTGTACCTCCAGCAGGTGCCCGGCGCGATGGCCCGGCTCGGCACTCGCGCCCCGGGCGGTACGACCTACGACCTGCACCAGGGCGACCTGGTCGTTGATGAGCGGGCGATCGTGGCGGGGGCCAGGTTGTTGGCCGGCGCCGCACTGGCAGACATCGCCAAATGACAGATAGTGCCAAATAACGATACGGATACTGAGTGGTAACACGGCAGACAGGGTCGACCGGGGGCAGGTAGAGTCACGAAAAGTTTGCGCCGTTTGGTGCATCTCACGGATTTGGTGCATTCACAAAGGAGAACCCCTTGCGTCGGGTGATGAAGGTTACGGCCGCGATGTCGGTCGCCACGCTGGCACTGGCTGCCTGCGGTACGAGCACGGACACCACGCCTGGTACCGGTGGCACGACCACTGCTGCCACGGCCACGAGCAGTGCTGCCAAGGCCCTGAAGGTCGGCATGGCCTACGACGTGGGTGGGCGCGGAGACCAGTCGTTCAACGACGCCGCCGCTGCCGGCCTCGACAAGGCCAAGGCCGAGCTCGGTGCTGACACCAAGGAGGCCACTGCCGTCGCGAACGAGCCGGAGTCCGCGCGCGAGGAGCGTCTGCAGCAGCTCATCGACGCCGGCTACACCAACGTGGTTGCCGTCGGCTTCGCCTACGCTCCGGCGGTCAAGAAGGTTGCCGCGGCAAACCCGACCGCCAAGTTCGCCCTCATCGACTCCACCGATGCGGTCGGAGCCAACATCGAGAACCTCACGTTCGCCGAGCAGGAGGGCTCGTTCCTCGTTGGCGTGGCTGCTGCCCTCAAGTCCAAGACGGGCAACATCGGCTTCATCGGCGGCGTCAACGTCGACCTCATCAAGAAGTTCGAGGCCGGCTACATCGCGGGCGCCAAGGCGGTCAACCCGGCGATCAAGATCCAGCGCAAGTACCTCACCCAGCCGCCGGACTTCTCGGGCTTCGGTGACCCAGCCAAGGGCAAGACAGCGGCCGATGGCATGTACCAGCAGGGTGCTGACGTGGTCTACCACGCCGCTGGTGGCTCCGGTGGCGGCGTGTTCACCGCCGCCAAGGCCGCGGGCAAGATGGCGATCGGTGTCGACTCCGACCAGGCGCTGACCGCGCCGGCCGCCGTCAGGGACGTCATCATCACCTCGATGATCAAGAAGGTCGACGTCGCGACGTTCGACTTCATCAAGGCTCTGACGGAGGGCAAGTTCGTTGCCGGCACCAAGGTCTACGACCTGAAAGCGGGTGGCGTCGGCTACAGCACCACCGGCGGCAAGATCGACGACATCAAAGCCAAGCTCGAGGAGTTCAAGACGCAGATCATCGACGGCAAGATCGTGGTTCCGACCAAGCCGTAGGTGCCTCCTGACTACGTGTCTCCTGGATAGACGCGGAGGCCCGGGCTGGCGCGGTAACGTGCCACCCGGGCCTTTGCCATCTCTGCTCCGGGCTCAGCGATCAACGCCCGCAATGTCGCGGGCCCCGTACGAGGAGTGTGCGCCATCACCGACTCTGCCCAACGTGTCGTGCATGAGGGATCGACGGTGGCGCCCGCCGTCGAGCTGCGGGGCATCACCAAACGCTACCCCGGGGTTGTGGCCAACAAGGACGTGAGCTTCTCGGTGCGCCGGGGCACCGTGCACGCCATCGTGGGAGAGAACGGTGCGGGCAAGTCCACCCTGATGAAGATTCTGTATGGCGTCCAGCGAGCCGACGAGGGCACGATCAGCGTCGATGGCGAAGTGGTCTCGTTGCAGAGCCCGTCGGATGCGATCGAAGCCGGCATCGGCATGGTCTTCCAGCATTTCATGCTCGCCGACAACCTGACGGTCCTGGAGAACGTCGCGCTCGGCGCCGAGAAGCGTCATGGTATCGGTGACCGGGCGCGAGCCGAGATCGAGCGGATCTCTGCTGAGTACGGCCTCAACGTCCACGCCGACGACCTGGTGTCCGACCTCGGTGTGGGCAAACGGCAGCGGGTGGAAATTCTCAAGGTTCTCTATCGCGGCGCCAAGATCCTGATCCTGGACGAGCCCACGGCCGTGTTGGTGCCCCAGGAGGTCGACGAGCTCTTCGACAACCTGCGCGAGCTCACGAGCGAGGGGCTGACCGTCATCTTCATCTCGCACAAGCTCGACGAGGTGCTGTCCGTGGCGGACACCATCACCGTCATCCGACGTGGCACCACAGTCGCCACCGTCGACCCCAAGTCCGTCACCTCCCGCCAGCTGGCCGAGCTCATGGTCGGCTCCGAGCTGCCATCTCCCAGCACAGAGGAGTCCACCGTCAGCGACCGCCCGGTCCTGACCGTCACCGACCTGACCTTTGCCGGAGCCGACGGCCCCGACGTCCTGAAGGACATCTCGTTGACAATCCACGCCGGCGAGGTGCTGGGCATCGCCGGGGTCGAGGGCAACGGCCAGGCTGAGCTGGTCGAGGCCGTCATGGGCATGCGTGATCCATCTGCCGGACGAATCATGTTGGAGGACACGGATATCAGCGACTGGCACACGCGCGAGATCCGTGAGGCCGGCGTGGGCTACATCCCCGAGGACCGTCAGCGGCACGCCCTGTTGCTGGACGCTCCGCTGTGGGAGAACGTCATGCTGGGCCACCAGACGCAGAGGCCGAACATCAGGGGGATCTGGGTCGACGCCGCAGGCGCCAAGGCGGACACAGAGCGAATCGCCGCCGAGTACGACGTGCGCACACCCTCCATCTACGTCACCGCCAACTCGTTGTCCGGCGGCAACCAGCAGAAGCTGATCGTCGGCCGCGAGATGAGCCACACCCCGAGGGTCCTGATCGCAGCCCATCCGACCCGTGGCGTGGACGTTGGCGCCCAGGCGGCGATCTGGGAACAGATCAAGAAAGCCCGCCGCGAGGGCCTCGCGGTACTGCTCATCTCAGCCGACCTCGATGAGCTGATCGGCCTGTCCGACACCATCCGCGTGATTCTTCGCGGTCGGTTGTCCGGTGAGTTCGACCCGGATGTCGTGACCGCCGAGGACCTCGGCGCGGCGATGACCGGCGCCGATCAGGGAGTGGGGGAGGGGCGATGAAGGCAACCCTGGATCTACGCAGGATCGGTCTGGGACTGGCGGCGCCCGTTCTCGCCATCCTGGTGGCGTTACTGGTCACGTCGGTCGTGCTGCTGTTGGCGGGGGACCCTGTGGTTGCGGTCTGGACACAGCTGTTGACCGTTCCTCGGCCTCGGCTGGTCGTCGCGATCATCAACGGCGCCTCGGTCTACTACCTGTCCGCGGTCGCTGTCGCGATCGGCTTCCGGATGAACCTGTTCAACATCGGGGTCGACGGTCAGTATCGCGTCGCTGCTTTCGCGTCAGCGGTCTTCGCCGGTCAGGGCTGGCTGCCGGGTTGGCTCAACATCATCGTGGCGCTGCTGATCGCGGTCGTGGCCGGTGGGTTGTGGGCCGGCATCGCCGGCTGGCTCAAGGTCACCCGAGGGGTCTCGGAGGTGATCTCCACGATCATGCTCAACGCCATTGCCACCGGTCTGGTGTCCTTCCTGTTGTCCAAGGTCGCCGACTCGACGGTCGGGAGCAACGTCACCAACACCAAGACCATCCCGGTGTCCTCGCAGGTGCCCGGATTCGCCCTGGTCCCGGGCACGCCCAACAAGGTCTACGGCTTCATCCTGCTGGCGGTGCTGGTCGGAGTCGCCTACTGGGTGGTCCTGAACAAGACACGGTTCGGGTTCGACCTGCGCGCCACCGGTCGGTCCGAGACAGCGGCAGTGGCCAGCGGCGTCAACGTCAAGCGCATGGTCCTGACCGCGATGTTGATCTCCGGAGCCGCGGCCGGGCTGGTCGGCATGCCGCTGCTGTTCGGCCAGGACTTCAGCTACGGCACGACCTTCCAGCCGGGCCTGGGCTTCGCCGGAATCGCCATCGCGCTTCTGGGGCGCAACCACCCGGTGGGGATCGCCTTCGGTGCCCTGCTGTGGTCCTACCTCGAGCAACAGAGCAACGGTCTGCAGATCACCGTTGGCGTGAGCTCCGAGCTCGTCTTCATCATCCAGGGTGTCATCGTCCTGGCCGTGGTCATCGCCTACGAGGTCGTGCGTCGCGCCGGACTGCGGATGGAGCAGCGCAACGTGGCAAGAGCGCTTTCGGACCAACCTGGCGCGGCGACCCCCCAAGGAGCCACGTCATGAGCGGCGCGGGTTTGAAGGCCGGGGTCCAAGTCATCACAGGGGCAGTCCGCAGACCGCGCCTGAGCCCCGCACGGATCGCCCTGATCGCTGTGGTCGTGGTGTTCCTTATCGCGGTCCTGCGCGTGGTGACCGGCGCGAACGACCTCGCCTCGTCGGGAGCTCTCGCAGCAGCGATCGGGCTCGCGGTGCCGATCGGTATGGCGGGTCTGGGTGGCCTGTGGAGCGAGCGGGCAGGTGTCGTGAACATCGGGCTCGAGGGCATGATGATCCTGGGCACGTGGGGCGCGGGGTTCTTCGGCTACCACTACGGCCCATGGGCCGGACTGCTGGGCGCCATGTTCTGCGGCATGGTTGGCGGCGCCATCCACGCCCTCGCGACGGTCGTCTTCGGCGTCGACCACATCGTGTCCGGCGTAGCCATCAACATCATCGGCGCGGGTGCGGCAAAGTACCTCGCGGCCCGGACCTTCGCCGGGACTCCCGGCGGTGGGCCGACCCAGTCGCCTTCCCTGGGAACCCTGCCCGCCTTCAGCATTCCTGGCGTCTCGCCGGGCTTGGGGACGCTGGAGAAGAAACAGATCTTCTTCGTCTCCGATCTGGCCGCCATCCTGCGTGCACTCGTGACGAACCTGTCGGTCGTCACGCTGATCGCCCTGGCGATGGTCGCCATGACCTGGTGGGTGCTGTGGCGCACGACGTTCGGTCTGCGACTGCGTTCGTGTGGTGAGAGCCCGGTCGCTGCGGAGACCTTGGGTGTCAACGTGTACAAGTACAAGTTCATCGGCGTGCTGGTCTCGGGGGCTCTAGCCGGCCTCGGTGGTGGCTACCTCGCCCTCGTCGCTGCCAACATCTACCGCGATGGCCAGACCGGCGGGCGCGGCTACATCGGCCTGGCCGCAATGATCTTCGGCAACTGGCGCCCGGGAGGTCTGGTCAGCGGTGCGGCACTGTTCGGCTACACCGACGCCGTGCAGCTGCGCGGTGGTGGCAGCACGGTCCACGCCATGCTGCTCCTGCTCGCCGTCCTCATCGTCGGCGTCGGCCTGTGGCAGATTCTGCGCAAGCATCGTGTGGTTCAGGGCGTCGTTGCGATCGCAGCAGGCGTCCTCGTGGCGCTCTGGTACTTCGTCTTCGAGACCGTGCCGGACGAGTTCACCAGCATCACGCCCTATGTCGCCACACTGCTCGTTCTCGCCTTTGCCTCACAACGACTGCGAATGCCGGCCGCAGACGGCCAGCCCTATCGAAGGGGTGAGGGGCACTAGTGGCCGACACAGTGTCCGTCGACTGGGATCTGTTGCACGCCAAGGCAACCGAGGCGATGCAACGAGCCTACGCGCCGTACAGCACGTTCCCGGTCGGCGTGGCCGGCCTGGTCGACGACGGGCGCATCGTGTCAGGGTGCAACGTCGAGAACGCGGCCTACGGAGTGGCCCTGTGTGCCGAGTGCGGGATGGTCTCGCAGCTCCATCTTACCGGCGGTGGGCGGCTGGTCGCGGTGTCCTGCGTCAACGGCAACGGCGAATCGTTGATGCCCTGCGGACGGTGCCGGCAGCTGTTGTGGGAGAACGGCGGACCCGGCTGCCAGGTCATGACGTCCACGGGCGTGCGCACCATGGCCGAGGTGCTGCCCGATGCCTTCGGCGGCAACGATCTCGACGACTTCGACGCGACCCACCACTGACCTACGCCGTCAGCGGAAGCCGGCCACCGGGCTCAGCGCATGAGAGAGGATCATGGGCGTGACCGATTCCTTTGACGCCGTTGATGTGATCGTCGCCAAGCGCGGCAAGCAGGAGCTGTCCGACGGACAGATCGACTGGGTGATCGATGCCTATACGCGCGGGGTCGTGGCCGACGAGCAGATGTCGGCCCTGGCCATGGCGATCCTGCTCAACGGCATGAACCGTCGCGAGATCTCTCGTTGGACCGCGGCGATGATCGCGTCCGGCGAGCGGATGGACTTCTCGTCGTTGTCGCGTCCGACTGCGGACAAGCACTCGACCGGTGGGGTCGGCGACAAGATCACTCTCCCGCTGGCCCCGCTCGTTGCGGCGTGCGGCGTTGCGGTTCCTCAGCTTTCGGGTCGAGGGCTGGGCCACACGGGCGGGACGCTCGACAAGCTCGAGTCGATCCCGGGCTGGCGCGCGGCCTTGTCCAACGACGAGATGATGCGCCAGCTCGAGGACGTCGGTGCGGTGATCTGCGCAGCGGGCGACGGGCTCGCACCTGCCGACAAGAAGCTCTACGCCCTGCGCGACGTCACCGGCACCGTCGACGCCATTGCGCTGATCGCGAGCTCGATCATGAGCAAGAAGATCGCCGAGGGCACCGGCGCGTTGGTGCTTGACGTCAAGGTCGGGTCCGGTGCGTTCATGAAGGACGTCGAGTCCGCCCGTGAGCTGGCGCGCACGATGGTCGACCTTGGCAAGGACGCCGGGGTGAACACGGTGGCTTTGCTGACCAACATGGCGACCCCGCTCGGCCTGACGGCGGGAAACGCCCTGGAGGTTCGGGAGTCGGTTGAGGTCCTGGCCGGCGGTGGGCCGCCAGATGTCGTGGAGCTGACCCTGGTGCTGGCCCGTGAGATGCTGGCCGCCGCCGGCCGCGGTGACGTCGACCCGGCAGACGCGCTCAGGGACGGACGGGCCATGGACGTATGGCGCCGCATGGTCGCAGCCCAGGGCGGCGACCCGTCCGCGACACTCCCCGTCGCCAAGGAGACCCACCAGCTCCTGGCGCCGGGGTCGGGAGTGCTCACCTCGCTCGACGCCCTCCAGGTCGGCATCGCGGCCTGGCGTCTGGGCGCCGGCCGTGCACGCAAGGAGGACAAGGTCCAGGCTGGAGCGGGCATCGAGATGCACGCCAAACCCGGCGCGGTCCTGCGGGCCGGCGACCCGCTGATGACGTTGCACACCGATACTCCCGAGCGGTTCGACCGGGCGATCGAGGCGCTGGAGGGCGCGTACTTCATTGCGCCAGAAGGGTCCCGGCCCGATCTCCTGCCGCTGGTGATCGACCGGATCAGCTGAACTGCCCAGCGTTCACAGGGTCCTGCCCTGATCCTGCGGCTACTGTGAGCAGGTGCCACGACTCATCACTGAAGCTACGCGCATCCCTGTCCCTGGCGGCAAGGTCATCAACGAGCACGTCGGCCGGGTCAACACCGGCAGCGAGGCTGTCTCGGTTGCCCACATGATCGCCCCCGCCAACTGGGAGGAGCCTTTCCAGACACCGGAGTTCGACGAGATCACGCTGGTCCTGGCGGGCTCGGTGATCGTCGATCACGAGGGCGGACCCACGACCGTCCAG
>JAYSQM010000133.1:0-5020 GCA_043721575.1 Phycicoccus sp. | reverse complement strand
TGGAACAACGCGTTGAGGGTGCCGCCGGCCTGACCCCGTTTCTGGGCCGAACGAAGCGCCTCACGCAGCTGCCCCAGGATCTGGCCCTCACCGACCGCCATGGAGTCCAGCCCGCAGGCGACCGAGAACAGGTGAGCTATCGCGCGGTCCTCGTAGTGGACATAGAGATGCTCACGCAGCTCGGCCAGCGGCACACCCGAGGCCGCAGCGAGCGCCTCGCCGATCTCAGTGACCGCGCCGTGGAAGGTGGCGGCCTCGGCATAGACCTCGACCCGGTTGCACGTCGCGAGGACCACGGCCTCCTCGACGTTCTCTCCGTCGCGCACGGCGGCGGCCAGGGCGGCGGCGCGAGCCGGGTCCAAGGCCACTGCTTCCAGCAATGCGATCGGCGCCGACCGGTGCGAAAGACCCAGCACGACAACACTCACGGAGCAACCTCCAGCAGCGGCGCTCTCTCCCGGGCCGCAAGGGTTTTGCGCTGTTCGTGGAAGGCCAGGATCTGCAGCTCCGTGGCCAGGTCGACCTTTCGCACGTCGACACCTTCTGGCACCGAGAGCACACACGGAGCAAAGTTAAGGACCGAACCCACGCCAACAGCGACGAGCCGGTCGCACACCTCCTGTGCGGCGGCGGCGGGCGTCGCGATGACGCCGATGGCGACTCTGCGCTCGGTGACGATCTGCTCGAGGTCATCGACCGAGCCGACGATCATCCCGGCGATCTCCTGACCGACGACCTCACGGTCGCGATCCAGCAGGGCGACAACCTGGAAACCTCGGGTGGCAAAGCCCGAGTAGGCGGCGAGCGCATGACCCAGGTTGCCCAGTCCCACGATCGCCACGGGCCAGTCCTGGGTGAGCCCGAGCTCGCACGAGATCTCATGGGCGAGCATCTCGACCTCGTACCCGACCCCACGAACGCCGTACGAGCCCAGATGACTGAGGTCCTTGCGCAGCTTGGCCGACCGGACCCCGGCCGCAGTAGCCAGCTCTTCGGACGAGACCGAAGCGATACCGCGCTCGGCGAGGTGACTTAGGGCACGCAGGTACTCCGGCAGCCGGGCAACCGTGGCGTCGGGTATCTCTCGACGGGCTGCGGGGTCGGCGGTCACGAAGTCACCGGCTCCTCTCAGGTGGGAGCCCCTCCATAGCACGGAGGAACTGGAGAGCGTGGGGTACCCCCCAAGCGTAGGTCGTTGTGAACGCGCGCACAAAGTCGCGTAGCACGCCTGACCCGTGATACGTGAGGGTCGTCTGCCCCTGGCCGTCTACCTGGCGCCTACCTGCCCGGAACGTCCGCCGACCCGGTGTTCCCGAGCGCCACACGCAGGCGGGACTCGTCCACGCGCCAGTAGTCATGTTGCGCCCCATCCACCAGCGTTACCGGGATCTGCTCCGAGTATGCAGCGCTCAGCTCGGCGTCATCAAGGATTGAGCGTTCCACCCATTGGACACCCACGTCCCGCGCCACCCGTTCGATCACCTCGCGCGCCTGGTCGCACAGATGGCAACCGGGTTTGGAGATCAGGGTGATCCTCGGCGGGACGCGGCCTGTCACACGCCCACTGTATGCCGGTCGCCGCCTCCATCGGGGCGAGCGCACCACCCCTCGGTAACGAATCGTGACGCAGGCGCTGACAAACGCCCCAAGGTCCGGGAGACTGTCCGGAAAGGGAGGCCAGTATCGGTTGGCATGAACGCATCGGTGGTGCGAGCTCGTGGGCGCCATTTGGTCATGCCACGACCCTGACCGTCGGTGGTTCGAGAATCCGTGTAGCCACCGCCACCGGTTTGCCGGTGGGCGATCACGACCTTCCTCTGGCGACCCGGGCGTTCCTGGACAGCCTCCGGATCGCCTTGTCGGTCGCCGACGGCGCCGCCTCGCCGAACGCCGCGGCCGAAGGCTCCAGCTCCCGAGGTCACGCCGCAGCCGAGCCGCCGGCCGACATGGAACGCGTCGTCGCCCTCGTCGAGCTGGCCCAGGGTGGGGACGCCGACGCCTTCGGACTGCTCTACGAACGCTACGTCGACCTCGTCTACCGCTACATCTACGTGCGGGTCGGCTCCTCCCACGTGGCCGAGGACCTCACCTCCGAGACCTTTATCCGTGCCCTGCGCCGGATCGACTCCTTCAGCTGGCAGGGCAAGGACATCGCGGCGTGGTTCGTCACCATCGCCCGCAACCTGATCACCGACAATGCCAAGTCGGCACGCTTTCGGATGGAGGTCACCACGGCCGACATGATCGACGCCGACCGGCGGGTCGACGGTCCGGAGAACGAGGTGCTCGCGCAGCTGCGCGACACCCGCCTGTTCGAGGCGATCAAGACCCTCAAGCCCGAGCAGGCCGAGTGCCTGGTCCTGCGTTTCATGCAGGGCCTGTCACTGGCCGAGACCGCGCTGGTGATCGGCAAGTCGGAGGGCGCGGTCAAGCAGCTCCAGCTGCGCGCGGTGCGTGCCCTGCACCGTGAGCTGGAGGGCGAGGTGCCATGAGCGCGCCTCGCCCGCCGTCCACGTAACTTCAACCCGCACGCGCTCGTTCTCAGCACAGCAGGTCACCACGCACCCAGATCCACCCGCACCGGACGCCACAGCCGCCCGGGAGGGCGAACGAGAGGAGGACCGGTCGTATGCCGTTCGACCGCAAGCGCGCGGACCTCCTCGAGCGTTCCCTCCAAAGCCGCGAGAGCACGAACCAGGAGATCGGTGCTTTCGTCGCGACCGTGGGTCGGATCCCTGCCCTGACCTCCCCCGCCTGCGCCCCCGGGCCCGGGTTCGTCAATGCGCTCGGGATCAAGCTGCGCGCCGAGGCACTGACCCTGCCCGCCCGCGACGTCCGCCACGTCTCGTCGGCCATCGTGGCACGCCGTGCCGCCGTCCGGCCCCTGGTCTTCGTGATCGGACGGGGGTTGCCCCGGGCCCTCGCCGGGGCCACCGCATCCCTCCTGCTCTTCGGCGCCGTCGTGGGCGGCGCCTCACGGTCCGCCTTGCCCGGCGGCCTGCTCTACCCCGTGAGACAGCTGCTCGACTCGGTTGCGGTGCAGCTGGCCGGCTCTGACTTTGACCGTGGGATGACCTTGCTGTCCCAGGCCCAGGAACACATCAGCGATGCGGCGGCGCTCGTCGACCGCCGGGGCGCTCACGCAGATCCGGCTTCGCTGGACCAGGCGTTGCTCAGCGCTTACGACGCGGCCAGCGGAGGTCAGCGGGCCCTGATGGGCGAGTTCGACCGCACCGGCAACCCGCAGGCACTGGTCGCTGTTCAGGACTTCGCGGCTCGCGCACTTCCTCAGCTGCACGCGCTGCGCCCGCTGGTCCCGGCCGACTCCAAACCCGAGGTCGACGCCCTCATCGCACTGCTGCAGGACATCCGGGCGAGCGTGGTCCGCAAGGTCGCGGTGTGCGGCCTGCCGTGTGCCTCATACGGCGGCGCCGCGCTGGGAGGCTCGCCTCTTTCGGCAACCCCCACTGGCCTGCCCTCGGCAATCGTCACCGGTGGCGGCATCGGCGCTACCGTGCCCGGCGTGTTGGTCCCCGTGGGCACGGTAACGCCGATCCCGGGAGTCAGCGCATCCGTGCCCCTACCCTTGGCCATCAGCAGCGGCACCATCGCCGTGAGCCCGCCAGCGGTGGTCCTCAGGCCGCTCACCGTCAGCCCGTCCCCGATTGCGATCCCGACGCTTGCCCCGGCGCTTGCCCCGTTACCGACCTCGGTGACCTCGACCCTACCGACGGGCCTGTTGGGCCTACCCTGAGCGACGCCGTCCGGCATACAGGACGGGGTGACGGGGCGGCTGAGGTCAGAAGAAGACTGACCTGCGCTGCAACAGCAGCGCGTAAAGCGTCTGCTGGATCGTCTCGCGGACCTGGTCGGTGAGGTCGAACACCACCATGGGGTCGTCGGCCGCCTGGGATCCCAGAGCCGCGGTATCCACCGGCGCACCGAACTCGATGATCCACTTGCTGGGCAGTGGAATCAGGCCGAGCACGCCCAGGAGCGGGAACGTCGGCGTGACCGGGACATAGGGGGCTCCGATCAGGCGGGCGACGGTTTTGAGGTTGCCGATGATCGGATAGATCTCTTCGGCTCCGACGATGGAACACGGCACGATCGGCGCACCGGTGCGCAGCGCTGCCGCGACGAACCCACCCCGGCCGAACCGTTGCAGCTTGTAGCGCTCGCTGAACGGCTTGCCGACGCCCTTGAAGCCCTCGGGCCACACACCGGCGAGCTCGCCGGAGGCCATCAAACGCTCGGCATCAGGGTTGGCGGCCAGCGTGGAGCCGCTCTTGCGTGCAACCTCGCCGACGATCGGCGTCTGAAAGACCAGATCGGCACCGAGCATGCGCAGGTGACGATGAGCCGGGTGCTCGTCATGCACCGCGACCTGGGTCATCAGCGAGTCCAACGCCACCGTGCCCGAATGGTTGGCCACGATGAGCGCGCCGCCGGAGCTGGGGATGTTCTCGATGCCACGAACCTCGACGCGGAACCACGACTTGTACAGCGGTCGCAGCAGCGGGAGGTAGGCGTTCTCGGTGAAGTCCTGATCGAAGCCGAACTCGTCGACGGTGTAGTCCCCGGTGAACCGTCGACGAAGGAACGCCAACGTTGCGGCGACCTGACGTTCAACGTCTTCGCTGGAGAGCCCCGAGGCCGCGGCCACCCCACGCAGGGTCGTAATCACGATCTTGACCAGGTCGTCCATGCCGGAGCCCGCCCGAGCCGACGGGGCCGGCGGGATCGTCGTCGCCGGGGGGATCGTCGTCGCCGGGGGGAAATGCCCGGAAGTGGACGTGGCTGTCGGCGCGGCAAGGGTCGAGCGCTTGAAACGTCTGGGCGCCCTCTGATGACGGGTCTCGGAGGTGCTCGCAGCCTTGGCTGTCGGAACCGCACGCGAGGAGGGCACCGGGCGTGGACGGTGGGCGCGGATCGCGCCGTTGCCGTCGACGGAGTTGAGGACCGGGCGCGGCGCGAGCTCATCGCCAGAAGGATCCATCAGCAACGGTGTCCGGCGTCG
>JAYSQM010000132.1:0-4635 GCA_043721575.1 Phycicoccus sp. | reverse complement strand
GTCAGGCCGGTGATAAGGCGAGAGTCCTTTGTCGTCAACGAGTAGCGGTCCAGCCACCAGCTGCCCGACCGGACGAGAACGAGCCCGGCCAACAGCAGCGAGAGATGAACGCGCGCCTCCTTGGTGGTCCGTTCACCCTTGGTCTGCAGCTGCAGGCCGCCATAGACATAGTGCGTCAGGGCTGCGGCCAGCGCGCCCAGGACCAGGGCCATGGTGAGGAACCCGACGATGAAGCGAAGCCACGGCAGCGTGAAGACGAAGAACCCGATGTCGAGGTTGAACTGTGCGTCCCTGGAACCGAACGGCACCCGATTGGTCCAGAGCAGGAAGGTCTGCCACTGGCTTGCGGCAGCCGATCCGGCAAAGACGCCGAGCACGGCAGGAGCGGCGATCGTGGCCAGACGGCGCAGCGGCTCGAGCAGCTCGCGGTAGTGGTCGAGGTTCTGCTGCTCTGCCGAAACCGGCGGATAGACCGGACGCGTGCGATATGCGATCAGCATGCTGGAGGCGACGATCACGGCCGTGATCAGAGCGCCTACCGCAAAGAGCCCGATCTTGGTGAGCAGCTCGACCCGAAAGACCGTGGTGAATCCGACGCTGTCGAACCAGAGCACCTCGGTCCACAGCTGCGCGGCCATGGTGATGACCACGATGATGACGCCCAGGATGGCCAGGGTGGGAGCCAGCGGACCGCGACGGCGCAGTCCGAAGTTCGGCATCGGGGGGCGGGGGCCGGCGGGCCCGCCGCCACCCGGCATACGGCCGAAGCCACCAGGTCCACCACCGGAACCACCGGATCCGCCGCCGGGACCACCAGACCCGCCGGACCCGCCACCGGGACCACCAGATCCCGCGCCACCGGAACCACCGAACCAGTCTCTTTGACTCAAAACATCGCCCGATCTCGCCGTTGCCGCGCACTGAACGCCCGGCACCTCTTGATACCCCAACTTACCCAACCGCTGTGCGGTTCCCGTCAGCACACTCCAATGCGGCAACATGGAGCCGTGACCAGCGCCTTCCAGCCGATCTTCAGTCCCCTCATGACGTCCGCCGTCGAGACCGAACGCCACGTCGCGGCGGCCGGATGGGACCAGCCGCCGCGCCTGTTCGCCCTGGTCAGGACTGCCGGTCTGCTCGAGCGGGAGCCGCATCTGCGAGCCCAGCTAGGTCAGGGCGAGGAGGACCGTTTCACCGCGATCGAGCAGGAGGGTCTGCCCAACACCTCGTCCCTGGAGTCCCTTCTGGCCCGGCTCGCCTGGCCGGAGGATGTGGACGGTGTGGCGCTGGCCGTCGAACGGCTCGTGGTGCCGCCGGAGGCCGAGCGCGACCTGCCCGAGAACCCCGATCAGGCGGCCGAGGCCCTGGCCGCGCACCCCGATCGCAAGGACGTCCGCCTGCTAGTGGCGGTGCTACGCGACGGCGAGTCCACCTGCCTGCTACGCCAGCGCGATCACGACACCGACGACAAGGTCGCCTCCGGCTCTGACATCGCGCCGGGTCTGGTGCAGGCGCTCAGCGCGACACTGCAGGACTGAGCACCGCAATCACTGACCACCACAATCACTGACCACCCGCCGGTATGCCGTATGCCTACGTGCAGCGCGGCAGCGCGGCTGTCTGCTTGGCCGCGATCGCCTCCACCGCGTCGCGCGCCTGGGTGAACGTCGCGACCTTGACGACCTGCAAGCCGTCGGGGATGTGCCCCACGACCTCGTTGCAGTTGCCCGCCGGAGCAAGGAACCACGTGGCTCCGCCTCTCTTGGCACCCACCAGCTTCTGCTGGATGCCGCCGATCTTCCCGACCGTGCCCGCTGAGTCGATCGTCCCGGTGCCGGCGATGTTGACGCCTCCGGTGAGCGCCCCGGGCGTGAGCTTGTCGTAGACCGCAAGGGAGAACATCATCCCCGCGGACGGTCCGCCGACGTCGCCTGCCTTGATGCTGACCTTGACGGGGAAGTCGAAAGCAGCTCGCAGGAAGACACCCACCACCGTGCGGCCCTGTGAGTCGGCCGTCTTGACGGTGAGGACCTGTTCCTTGCCGTCCCTGCGCACCGTGAAGACGGCGCTCTCGCCCGGCCTGTGTGCGCGGATCACCGCGCGAACCGCATCAGGGGTGGTAACCGCCGTGCCGTCGATCGAGACCAGGACGTCGCCGGACCGCAGGACACCGCTGGCCGGCGAGCCCTTGGTCAGGTCGTTGATGGTGACGACTTCGGAAACCGTCTGGCCCAGCCCGCGCAGGGCAACGGCAATGGCCTCCTGCTGCGAGTCGGCCATCTCGGCGGCGTTCTCCTGGTCAACCTGTTTGCTGGTCACACCCTTGGGAAACACCTGCTCCTCGGGCACCACCGTGCTGGCCTGGTCGAGATGGCCGGTGATCCAGTCCCACCCGTTGACCGGGTTGTTGGGGCCGCCGAAGACCGCGACCGTGGTGAAGTCCAGGGCGCCCGTGGTGGGGTAGGTGGCCTTGCCCTCGACGGTGATCAGCGGCCTGCCCTCGGGGCCGTTGCCCAAGGTGTTGGTGACCGGACCGGGCCTGAGGATGGCGTACGGCACGTGAACCAGGCTCATCAGGGCTGCGATCACGATCCCGACGAAGACCGCGACCAGCCAGCCCGCCGACCGCCGACTCAGACCGGTGCCCGGCTCCTCGGCGATGAGGCTCGCATGGCCCTGGGTGTCGATCACGGCGTCCCGACCCACTCATCACTTCCGTCCTCAAAGATCTGGTGCTTCCAGATCGGGACGGTTGCCTTCAGGGTGTCGATCAGCTCACGGCACACGTCGAACGCCGTGCCGCGGTGGACCGCACTGACCGCCACAACGACCGCGAGGTCCCCGATCTCGAGGTGACCGACCCGGTGCACAGCAGCGACGCGGATGACGTCTCCCCCGGCGGCCACCCGCTGGGCGAGCTCGCGCAGGACCTGCGGCGCGCTCGGGTGGGAGGTGTAGTCCAACGCCTCGACGCTCTGACCGTGGTCGCGCTCGCGCACGACGCCGATGAAGGTGGCAATGCCGCCGGCTTGGGGGTGCCGCACAGCATCGAGGACCTCATCGACAGACAGCGGGGTCTCGCGGATGTCGGCGAGCACCACCTCGGGTGAGACCCCCGACTCACGGGTGCTGCCACTGGCTCGACTCATGCTCCACCTCCCTTACGACGACGTCGTCGCATGATGGCGGCCGTGCCGACGAGTGCGACGGCTGCACTCGCTGCGCCGAGCGCCGCGTCCTTGCGCTCGACCCGGCGGGCCGCCACAGCATGATGCCCCCTTATGTTGTCAATCAACACACCCAGGCACGTCACATTGTCGTATGCCGGGTGCCAACCTGCCGCGCCCAGGGTCGCCGAGGAGATAGCCCAGGGATACACCGCGTAGGCGAGATCGGTTGCAGGAGAGGGCAGTATGCCCACGCGGTGCAGCCTCTGCGCCGTACCGAGGGCCACGCTCTCACTGAGCTCGACCCGACGCATCCCGCTGACTGTCTCGACCTCCGTCTGGGTCATCCAGCCCTCCGAGGCCACCGTCACCACCGGCCCAAGACCCTGTTCGACCGTGGTCACCAGGGCCGTTGCGAGATCCTCCACATGGCAGAACTGCCACGCCGGGCTGCCGCCCTTGACGGTCAGCAGACGAGGGGCCTCGAAGTGTCGGGTGATGACGGTGTCGATATCCGGTCCGACCAGGGCCGCCGGACGCACCACGGTGACGGCGAGACCGGGATGGACCTCGACGGCAGCCCGCAGGATCTGCTCGACGGCCAACAGATCACCGACCTGTCCCTCATCAGGGTCGGCGGCCAGGGGAGCGTCCTCGGGCAGCGGCACCGCGTTGGTCGGCGACGCGCCATACGTCATGGCGCTCGTGACGACGACCAGGTGCGCGACGCCAGTGGCCGCCGCGGAGGTCACCACAGTCTGGATCTGGCGGACGGCACGCTCGCGACGGGTCCGAGCGCTCGCCTTGAGGTCGGCCGCCAGGTCGGTGCTGGCCGCCATGTGGATCAGGGCGTCGACGCCGCGCAGAGAGCTGGCCAGATCGGGAGAACCCAAGTCGACCAGTCGCCAGTGCACCCCGTCGGCGCCGCCACGCTCGGCATCGAGCCCGACCACGCTGCCGATGGCGCCCCCGGCGGCGGAACGCGCCAGCAGCGCACGGACGATGTGGTCACCCACTGGTGTCGACGCACCGGTTACGGCGACGGTCATCGCCTTGCGCCGGGAACGAACCCGGACCCGAGGGGAACTCACTGCGACCTCCGCATGTTTACCTTTGAGAGAGCATCCTCTCAGGAGGTCAAGGAGTCCCGCGTGTCCGTTCATCCCCATCAGCAGCCAGCCGACCCGGACGAGCCCGACTTCGCGGCGATGCTCGCCTCTCTGCTCGGCGGCGCAGACAACCCCGAGGTGGCCAAGGCGCTCGGTGCCATGGGCATCGACAAGATCGACCCCGCCGCCATGGGCATGATCGGAGCCCAGCTCAAGGCGATGCTCTCCGGCGGCCCGGCTGAGCCGTTCAACCTCGAGCTGGCCACCGACGTGGCCCGCAAGTCCGTTGCCGCACAAGGCGACTCGATCGTGGGGGATGCTGCTCGCCGCGAGATCGAGCAGGCCGTCCAGATTGCCGG
>JAYSQM010000131.1:0-2240 GCA_043721575.1 Phycicoccus sp. | reverse complement strand
GCCTCGACCTTCTTCTCCGATGGCTTGTCAGCCTTCTTGGCGAGTTGTGCGGACTGGGCGAAGCCTTCAAGCTCCTCCTCGACGTCCTCGTCGGACTCGGAGTCCACCGGCGCGGCATACGAACCGGTCTCGAGCTGACGCATCCGCTCGTCGGCGGTGTGGATGCCCATGGACGAACGGGTCTCGAAGTCCATGTAGTCAAGCGCCAACCGGCGGAACACGTAGTCCATGATCGACTGCGCCATCCGGATGTCCGGGTCGTCGGTCAGACCGGCCGGCTCGAAGCGCAGGTTGGTGAACTTCTCGACGAAGGTCTCCAGCGGCACGCCGTACTGCAGGCCGATCGAGACGGCGATCGAGAAGGCGTCCATGACGCCGCCCAGGGTCGAGCCCTGCTTGCCGAACTTCAGGAACAGCTCGCCCAGGCCGTCATCGGGGTAGGAGCCGGCGGTCAGGTAACCCTCGGCACCACCCACGGTGAACGAGGTGGTCTGGCTCGGGCGACGCTTGGGCAGACGCTTGCGGACCGGGCGGTACTCGATGATCCGCTCGACCTTGCCGGCAGCCTTGTCAGCAGCGGCGTCCTTGGCGGTCGAGCCACCATCGGACAGCGGCTGGCCAACTTTGCAGCTGTCTCGATAGCACGCCATTGCTTTGAGGCCGAGCTTCCAGCCCTGCATGTAGACCTCTTCGATCTCTTCGACCGTGGCGTCCTCGGGCAGGTTGACCGTCTTGGAGATCGCACCGGACAGGAACGGCTGGGCAGCCGCCATCATCCGGACATGGCCCATGGCCGAGATCGAGCGTTCGCCCATCGCGGTGTCGAAGATCTCGTAGTGCTCGGGCTTGAGGCCGGGCGCGTCGATGACGTGACCCTTGTCGGCGATGAACTCGACGATCGCCTCGACGGTCTCGTTGGTGTAGCCCATCTTGCGCAGCGCACGCGGGATGGTCAGGTTGACGATCTGCATGGAGCCGCCGCCGACGAGCTTCTTGAACTTGACCAGCGAGAAGTCCGGCTCGATGCCGGTGGTGTCGCAGTCCATCATGAAGCCGATGGTGCCTGTGGGTGCGAGCACCGAGGCCTGCGCGTTGCGGTAGCCGTTCTTCTCGCCGAGCTTGACGACGTCGTCCCAGGCCTTGGTGGCCAGGCGGTGGATGTCGCCGTCCATCGCGTCCATCGTCCGCAGAGCGTCGTTGGCAGACTGGTGCTTGCGCATCACCCGCTTGTGGGCGTCCGCGTTGCGGGCGTACCCGGCATACGGACCAACCACGGCAGCCAGCTCGGCGGAGCGCTTGTAGGCAGCACCGGTGAGCAGCGACGTCAGCGACGCAGCCAGCGCGCGGCCACCCTCGGAGTCGTAGCCGTGGCCGGTCGCCATCAGAAGCGCGCCGAGGTTGGCGTAGCCGATGCCCAGCTGACGGTAGTCACGGGTGGTCACCGCGATCGGCTCGGTCGGGAAGTCCGCGAAGCAGATCGAGATGTCCATCGCGGTGATGACCAGCTCGACGACCTTCTGGTAGCTCGCGGCGTCGAAGGTGTCATCGTCGCGCAGGAACTTCAGCAGGTTGAGCGAGGCCAGGTTGCAGGAGGAGTTGTCCAGCGACATGTATTCCGAACACGGGTTGGATGCGGTGATCCGGCCGGTCTCGGGGTTGGTGTGCCAGTCGTTGATCGTGTCGTCGTACTGGATACCCGGGTCAGCGCACTCCCACGCGGCCTTGGCGATCTTCTCGAAGAGCTCCTTGGCGTCGACGGTCTCGATGACCTCGCCGGTGGCGCGAGCCCTCAGGCCGAACTCCGTGCCCTCCTGCACCGCGCGCATGAACTCGTCGTTGACACGCACCGAGTTGTTGGCGTTCTGGTACTGGACGGAGACGATGTCCTTGCCGCTCAGGTCCATGTCGAACCCGGCGTCGCGCAGCGCCCGGATCTTGTGCTCCTCGTGGGCCTTGGTCTCGACGAACTCCACGATGTCGGGGTGGTCGACGTCCAGCACAACCATCTTGGCCGCACGACGCGTGGCGCCGCCGCTCTTGATGGTGCCGGCCGACGCGTCGGCGCCGCGCATGAAGCTGACCGGACCACTCGCCGTACCGCCCGAGGACAACAGCTCCTTGGAGCTGCGGATGCGGGAGAGGTTCACGCCGGCGCCAGAACCGCCCTTGAAGATGAACCCCTCCTCCTTGTACCAGTTGAGGATCGAGTCCATCGAGTCGTCAACGGCGAGGATGAAACA
>JAYSQM010000130.1:0-1376 GCA_043721575.1 Phycicoccus sp. | reverse complement strand
GCGCCGTCGATCTGCTCGACCAGGCCGAGCCCTTTGACCAGATGCGCATCCTGCTCAACCGCGGAGTACTTCACCTCGAGCGTGGAGCGTTGGCACCGGCCCGACGGGACCTGAGCCGCTGCGTGGCCCTTGCCGTCACGGCCGAGGATCACATGATCGAGTTCAAGGCCCGCCACAACCTCGGCTATGTCGAGTTCCTGGCCGGGAACCTGCCCAGGGCTCTGGCGGAGATGGCTGCTGCCGCGCGGGTGGACTCCGGCGGCCCGTGGCCAACGGCTGTGCTCGACCAGGCCAGGGTGCTGCGGGAGGCGGGTCTGATCAGCGAGGCAGATCTGGCGCTGAGGGAGGCCGGGCGCCTCTTTCTTGCCAACCGGATTCCCCAGGGTGCGGCGGAGACCGAGCTGGTGCGCGCCGAGTGCGCTCTGGCCGCGTCCGCTCCTCGTGAGGCGCGCATCCTGGCATCCCGCGCGCGGCGTCGATTCCGTCGGCGGGGGAACGTGCGGTGGGAACGCAAGGCCGAGCACGTCATGCTCGTCGCTGAGCTGGCCCTTGCTGGCGACTCCGGCTCACCTCGGCTGCTGAGGAGCATCGCGTCTCGGGCCGGACAGTTCGCCGACACCTGTGAGCTGGAGGATCGCGCCGATCTGGCTCGCTCTGCCCGGTTGCTGCAGGCGGACGCGCTCCTGAGCGTTGGAGACCCGGTCGTCCGGTCAGGACCGCAGCCGTGGTTGATGCTGAACCCTCAGGATCCGATCGCCGTGCGACTGCAGGTGCGCCGCATTCGAGCACGGGCTGCGCTCGCCGACGGTGATGGCGCCACCAGCCGATCCGAGGTCCGGCGAGGGCTCTCCGAGGTCAGCGCCTACCAGGCACGGTTCGGCTCGCTGGACATGCGCACCGCGAGCGCCGTCCACGGGGTCGCTCTGGCCCGCCTGGATCTGGAGATGGCGTTGGCCTCGGGTCACCCCGGTGCAGTCTTCGCCAGCATCGAGCGAACCCGCGCCGCATCGTCGCGGCTGGCTCCGGTGCGCCCTCCGCCGGACGACCGCGCCGCTTCGCTGTTGGCCCACCTGCGTCACGTGGAGGAGGAGGCGCGAGGTCTGGAGGGCTCGGCGGGGGGCGACGACCTGACCCGCTTGCGCAACCGGGCGGCAGAGCTTCGATCCGCCGTGCGTGCCAGCGCCTGGCAACGGGAGGGCACTCGCAACGCGCGATCGGTCCGCCGGGTGGTGAGCCTGAGCGCCATCCGCGCCGGTCTGGGCCGTGAGGGCTACGCGCTGGTCAGCATCGTGTCCCACGGTGGGCAGTGGCATGCCGCGCTCGTCGACGGCAGACGGGTCGAGCAGCACCTGCTGGGTTCGGTGGAGGTAGCCGAA
>JAYSQM010000129.1:0-4098 GCA_043721575.1 Phycicoccus sp. | reverse complement strand
CCTCTCCAGGGTCACTCCTGTGAGCGGTATGCCGGGCGTGAGCACCCGCCATACGGACTGGTCGCCCACAGCTCGGGCGGCCTCGATCTGCGCCGGTGTCGTGAGGACGAGCACGCTGGGCCCGGCACCGGAGATGACGGCCGCGTGTCCCTTAACCCGAAGGGTGTCCAGCAGCGCCATCGAGTCCGGGAAGGATGCCCGTCTCTGCTCTTGGTGCAGCCATTCCCGCGTCGCGGCCAGCAGCAGGTCGGGGCGGCGGATGACCGCCTCGACGAGCAAGCCGACCCTGGCGGAGTTCTGTGCCGCAATGTCGTGAGGGATCTGGTCGGGCAGGACCGCCCGCGCCGTGGCTGTCGCCAGCTGGGTGGTGGGGACGAACAACAGGGGTATGACGTCCTCGCTCGTCTCGAGCTGGACTGAGTGGACCTGTCCCGGATCGACGTCGTCCCTCCAGGACAGGGTCATGCCACCGAACACACTGGCAGAGGCGTTGTCGGGGTGCCCCTCGATGGCGGTGGCGAGGTTGTTGGTGAAGGCCCGGTCAAAATTCCCGTCGAAGCTCCCGTCGGCGATATCGCGCCCGACCGCAATGTCGCAGAGTCCTTGCGCCGCAACGATTCCGGCCACGATCGCGCTCGCCGACGACCCCAGGCCCCGACAGTGCGGGATGGCGTTTCGGGCACTCAGATGGAGGCCGTCTGGAGCCTCGACCCCCAGCTGCTCCCAGGCATGCGCCATGGAACGGTGGACCAGATGTCGCTCGTCACGGGGCACTTCCGCCGCGCCTTCACCCTCGACGTCGATGACCAGTCCGGGCTCTGCGGTCACGGTCACGACGTAGTCGTCCCAGATTCCGAGGGCGAGACCAACGGAGTCGAACCCGGGGCCGATGTTGGCGCTGCTGGCCGGAACCCTGACGTGCACCGACGACCCCTTGACCAGCTTCACCAGCCTGACCAGATCGACCACGACGCTCAGCCCTCAAGCCCGAGCGCGGTGGCCGCGGTGAAGGCGTCGAGCGACACGCGGGTGGGGACGTGCTCAACACCGTCGAGGCTCTTCAGTGCCCATGCCGGGTCCTTGAGACCGTGACCGGTCACCGTGCAGACGATCCGGACACCCGACGGGACCAGACCGGCGGCGTGCGCAGCGAGCAGCCCGGCCACGCTGGCGGCAGAAGCCGGCTCGACGAAGATGCCCTCCCTGGCCGACAGGAGCCGGTGCGCCGCGAGAATCTGCGCGTCGGAGACGGCGTCGATCCGACCCCCCGACTCGTCACGCGCCTCTTCGGCCTGCCGCCACGAGGCGGGGTTGCCGATCCGGATGGCGGTGGCAATCGTCTCGGGATGGTCGATGGGATGGCCCTTGACGATCGGAGCCGCGCCCTCGGCCTGGAAGCCCCACATCCTGGGCAGCTTTGTCGCCGGCCCGGGCTGTGCGCTGCCGCGGTGGTACTCGCGGTAGCCCCGCCAGTAAGCCGTGATGTTGCCGGCGTTGCCCACCGGCAGGCAGTGGATGTCGGGTGCGTCGCCCAGCACGTCGACGATCTCGAAGGACGCGGTCTTCTGGCCCTCGATCCGCGCGGGGTTGACCGAGTTGACCAGCTCGACCGGATAGGCCTCGGCGAGCTTGCGGGCCAGGGTGAGGCAGTCGTCGAAGTTGCCGTCGACCTGAAGCAGCGTGGCGCCGTGGGCGATCGCCTGGCTCAGCTTGCCCATGGCGATCTTGCCCTCCGGCACGAGCACGCCGCAGGTCATGCCCGCCTTGGTCGCGTAGGCGGCTGCCGACGCGCTGGTGTTGCCGGTTGAGGCGCAGATCACCGCCTTGGCGCCGTGTTTGGCTGCGACCGAGATGGCGGTGGTCATGCCACGGTCCTTGAACGACCCGGTCGGGTTGACGCCCTCGAACTTGATGAAGACCTGGGCGCCGACCAGCCCCGACAGGTGGGCCGCGGGGATCAGCGGGGTACCGCCTTCCCCCAGGGTCACTATCGGCGCGCCGTCAAGGGAAGGCAGCCGGTCGGCATACTCGCGGATGACTCCGCGCCAGAGGTGGGCCATGGTCAGTCGCCTTCCACGCGCATCACCGAGGTGACGGCACGCACGGTGGACAGGTCGGCCAACGCGTCGACGGTCGCCGACAGGGCGGCATCAGAGGCCGTGTGCGTGACCACCACAAGGCTGGCCCGTCCCTCGCCCGGGCGCTGTGGATCGGGCGAAAGCAGTTGCTGTCGCACGGTTTCGATCGAGACGTGGTGTTCGGCAAATGCTGTGGCGACCTGGGCAAGAACACCTGGGCGATCGGCCACGTCCAGCCTGATGTGATAGCGCGTCATCGCCAACCCCATCGAGAGGATGGGCAGGTCGGCGTAGGCCGACTCGCCGGGACCTCGACCGCCGACCACCTTGTGCCGGGCCACGGCCACGACGTCGCCGAGGATGGCGGATGCCGTCGGGTTGCCACCGGCACCCGGCCCATAGAACATCAGCTGGCCGGCGGACTCGGCCTCGACGAAGACGGCGTTGAAGGCTTCTCGAACGCCGGCCAGTGGGTGCGCCCGGGGAATCATTGCTGGGTGGACGCGGACCGAGATGCCGCCCGCGGAGTCGGCGCCCTGTCCCGGGTCGCGGCCGCCATTGCCCCCTGCCTTGGTGCCGGGGATGCGCTCGCAGATGGCGAGAAGCTTGACGACACAGTCCATCTCGCGGGCTGCCTTGATGTCGGCGGCGCTGACCTCGGTGATGCCTTCGCGATAGACGTCCGTGGCGCCGACCCGGGTGTGGAATGCCAGCGAGGCGAGGATGGCCGCCTTTGCCGCGGCGTCGAACCCCTCGACGTCGGCCGTCGGGTCGGCCTCGGCGTAGCCCAGAGCCTGTGCCTGCTCGAGGGCGTCGCCGAAGGAGGCACCAGTCGTGTCCATCTTGTCCAGAACGTAGTTGGTGGTGCCGTTGACGATGCCCAGGATCCGCCGGACGTCGTCACCGGCGAGCGACTCACGCAGGGGGCGCAGCAGCGGGATGGCGCCGGCGACCGCCCCTTCGTAGTACAGGTCGACGTCGCACTCCTGAGCCGCCTCGTACAGGCGCGGGCCGTCCTCAGCCAGCAATGCCTTGTTGGCGGTGACGACGCTGGCACCGTGCTGCATCGCCCGCAGGATCAGGCTGCGCGCAGGCTCGATCCCCCCGATGACCTCGATGACCACGTCGGCTCTGGTGACCAGCTCTTCGGCGTCGACCGTGAACAAGGAGGCGTCGACACCCGTCTCCGAGCGACTCTTGTCAGGGCGCCGGACCGCGACACCGACGATCTCGAGAGGGCGTCCGACGCGTGCCGCCAGGTCACTGGCGTGCTCGGTCAACAGCCGCGCCACGGACGTCCCGACGACGCCGCATCCGAGCAGCGCGACGCGCAATGGCGGCGTCTGGTGGTCGGTCTCGCTCACGATCGCTCCCTGTGGTTCGGATCGGTCCGGTCAGTCGTGCTCATCCTGCCGGTTGACCACCCTGTGAACGCCGATAGTCCCGACATGCGGTCAGGCACGGTCAGTCGACGTCCAGCGCCAGCAGGTCGTCAATCGTCTCGCGCCGCACGATCTCGCGCGCCTTGCCCCCCCGAACTGCCACCACGGGCGGACGCGGCAAGTGGTTGTACTGGCTGGACAGGCTCCGGCAGTATGCGCCGGTGCCGGGAACGGCGAGGAGGTCCCCGGCCGCGATGTCGGAGGGCAGGAACTCGTCCTTGACCACGATGTCGCCGCTCTCACAGTGCTTGCCTGCCACGCGCACGAGGGCGGAGTCTGCGCTCGATGACCGGTTTGCGATGCGCGCCGAATAGTCGGCTTCGTAGAGGGCGGGGCGCACGTTGTCGCTCATGCCGCCGTCGACGCTCACGTACTTGCGAACGGCGGTGCCGTCGCCCACCGAAACGAGCACGTCCTTGATCGTTCCCACCTCGTAGAGGGTGACGGTCGAGGGGCCGACAATCGCCCGGCCCGGCTCGACGGCGACCACCGGAACGGGAATGCCGAGCCTCGCGCACTCGCTCGAGACGAAGTCGGCGAGGCGGGTAGCGATGACGTCGATGGCCAGCGCGTCGTCC
>JAYSQM010000128.1:0-15170 GCA_043721575.1 Phycicoccus sp. | reverse complement strand
CGGACTGTGACGGTGACCCCGTAACAGCGAAGGTCAACAGCAAGAAGCCGAAGCTGCCCATGACGCTGCCGATCTGGCTGACTGTCTGGCCGGTCATCAGGAGCATGTAGTCCCCGTTGCGCAGCAGCCGATAGCGGTCATGACCAGTGGTTCGATCTCGTGACCGCTGATGCCCAGCTGCCGACCTACACCCAGAACTGCGACATGACGATGCGGCTCACGAAATGAGAGATGAGATGGGGGCAGTACTTGGACGTTGGCTGGACGAGGGCCGCGACCGGGAGGCCGTCGGTGACACCGCTGGCCGCCAGACGTTCCTGTGGACTGGCTACGCCATGCCGTATGACGCCCACGCCGGTGGCGATCAGGACAAGCGCCCGGCCGAGCTGCACTGACCGTCGAGGCTGGTCAGTCTGACTAGACCGGGGGGACTCCCCTGCGGCGATCGCTGAACGCCCGGTCCCGGCGTGCTGCATAGGCCAGGCGACGGAGCAGTTCGCCGCGGAGCTCGTCAGCCTCGATGATGGCGTCCAGCACGAGGTCGGAGGCCAGGCGCTCGAGGTCGACGTCCTGCTCGTACTCGCGGCGCTTGTCCATCACGAACCGTTCGCGCTCGGCCGGGTCGGCGATCTCGGCAATCTTGTTGGCGTAAACGGCATTGACCGCGGCCTCGGGGCCCATCACGGCGATGCGCGCGGTCGGCAGCGCCAGGGTTGCGTCGGGTCCGAAGCCCGGGCCAGCCATGGCATAGAGCCCCGCGCCATATGCCTTGCGCACAATGACCGAGAACTGGGGCACGGTGGCCTCGGATACGGCAGTGATCATCTTGGCGCCGTGCCGGATGATGCCTGCCCGCTCTACCTCCGATCCGATCATGAAGCCGGGGACGTCAGCGAGGTAGATCAGCGGGATCGAGAAGGCGTCGCACAGCCAGATGAACCGCGCTGCCTTGTCTGCGCTGTCAACGAAGAGCACACCGCCCTTGATCGCAGAGTTGTTGGCGACCACGCCCACCGTCTTCCCCGCCATCCGGCCGAACCCGGTGACGAGCTCCGCGGCATACAGCGGTTTGAGCTCGAAGAAGGACTCGTCGTCCACAAGCCCGTCGATGACCTCGTGGATATCGAAGGGCTGGCTCTCGACCTCGGGGACCGTCGAGGGCGTCAACGGGCGGGACGGCTCCTCGGGCACGTAGGACGGCCCCTCGCTCCGCCAGTTCGAGGGCACGTAGGAGAAGTAGAGCTTGGCCAGGTCGATCGCATCGCCGTCGTCGGAGGCAAGCAGGTCACCACAGCCGGACACGGTGCAGTGCATACGCGCGCCACCCATGTCCTCCAGTGAGACCTTCTCACCGATCACCATCTCGGCCATGCGGGGGCTGCCCAGATACATTGACGCGTTGCCGTCGACCATGATCACGATGTCGGTGAAGGCCGGGATGTAGGCACCACCAGCGGCCGAGGGTCCGAAGAGGCAGCAGATCTGAGGGACCTTGCCCGAGAGCGCGACCTGGTTGTGGAAGATCCGTCCGGCACCGCGACGGCCAGGAAAAAGGTCGACCTGGTCGGTGATGCGCGCGCCGGCGGAGTCGATGAACCAGAAGACGGGCAGCTCTTCGCGCAGCGCCATCTCGGTGGCGCGAATGATCTTCTCGACGGTACGGGCGCCCCATGATCCGGCCTTGACGGTCGGGTCGTTGGCCACGACGATGGCCGGCCGGCCGTCCACCGTCCCTCGTCCGGTCACGACGCCATCGGCCGGCAAACCGGCTGACATCGAGTTGGCGTAGCGCCCGTCCTCGACGAAGGAACCCTCATCGAACAGCAGCGAGATGCGCTCACGCACGTACAGCTTGTGCTGCGACTCCAGCTTGGCCGCAGCCTTGGCCGGTGGCGTCGCCGAGGCGCCATGAGCGGCATTCAGCCGCTGGCGCACGTCGGCGACACGGGGGTCTCCGTCCTCGGTGGGGCCAGCGAACGGTGCCTTCGGCTGGGAGTGGAGGTCCGTCATACCGACATCTCCTGACAGTTCTGTAGCTGGCATCTGTTCATCTGATGGTGGGCCATCGGGTGGATCAGGCGCTGGGCAGACCGAGGCCACGCGCGATCACCATGCGCTGGACCTCACTCGTACCCTCGCCGATCTCAAGGATCTTGGCATCTCGGTAGAACCGGGCGACGGGGAACTCCTCCATGAAGCCGTTGCCGCCGAAGATCTGGGTGGCGATGCGTGTCGCCGAGACCGCGGCCTCGGTGGAGTAGAGCTTGGCCACTGCGGCGGCCTGCTTGACCTCCTTGACCGAGCGGCGCCCGGCGTGCAGTTCGTCCTTGAGCCAGGCGGCTTTGTAGGTCAACGCGCGGGCGGCCTCGACCATCACGGCCAGGTCGGCGATCTGGAACGAGACTCCCTGGTTGACGCCAATGGGCCGACCGAACGCAATGCGCGTCTTGGCGTAGTCGGTCGAAGCCTCCAGACAGGCCTGGGCCAGGCCGACGGCCAGCGCGCTGATCGCGATGCGTCCGTCATCAAGGGTCTTGAGGAACTGTTTGAAGCCGGCGCCCCGCTCGCCCAGCAGGTTCTCGGCGGGGACGCGGCAGTCCTGGAACGACAGGCCGTGGGTGTCGGAGGCGTGCCAGCCCAGCTTGAGGTAAGCCGGCTCGACGGTGAATCCCGCTGTGCCAGAAGGAATCAAGATCGTGCTGATCTCGGAGGAACCGTCAGCGTTCTCGCCGGTGCGAGCGGTGACCGTCACGACGGAGGTGATGTCGGTGCCACTGTTGGTGATGAAGGACTTGGCACCGTTGACGACCCAAGCGCCTCCGTCGAGGCGCGCCCTGGTGCGAGTGGCGCCGGCGTCGGAGCCGGCCTCGGGCTCGGTCAGACCAAAGGCCGCAAGCGAGCGACCAGCCACGAGATCGGGCAGCCAGCGCTCCTTCTGCTCCTGGGAGCCGTAGGTGAGGATCGGGTTGATCCCGAGGCCGACACCGGCTGACAGCGTGATGCCGATGGACTGGTCGACCCGTCCGAGCTCCTCGATGGCCACACAAAGGAAGGTGAACGCTCCCTCTCCAGGGTCCCCTCCCCCGAACTCCTCCGGCACCACCAGGCCGAACAGGCCGAGGTCACCCATCTTGGGGACCAGGTCGACCGGGAAGTAATGCTCGCGGTCCCATCCGGCGATGTGCGGAGCCACCTCCGCCGTGGCGAACTCGCGCACGACGGCGCGGAAGTCTTCGTGATCCTTGCTGAGCTCGAACATCGGTGGTGGGGCCCTTCGTCGGCGCGAGGATCGCTCGGAAGACATACTTGACGTTGACGTAAACGTAAAGCATTCTAACGGACATGACAAGGGCGCCACGATGAACGACGCGCGAGCGATGAACGACGCGCAAACGGGGAACGACTCGAGGACCTCGACGATCGCGCAGATTGCCGACGAGTTCGCCGTCACCCATCGCACCGTCCGCCACTACGAGGAGCTCGGCCTCATCTCCCCCGAGCGTCGCGGCTCCGTGCGCATCTACCACCGTCGCGACCGCACCCGGCTCAACCTGATCCTGCGCGGCAAACGGCTCGGCTTCCCGCTGGAGGAGATCCGTACGATCATCAACCTGTATGACGAGCCGCGGGGCCAGGCGAGTCAGCTCAGCTATGTGTTGGACCAGATCAACGACCGGCGCGCCGACCTCGAGCGGCGCCGCCGTGACATCCGGGATGCACTCAAGGAGCTCGACGGGTTCGAGCGCCGCTGCCAGGCGGATCTGTTGGCGCTCGCCGGCGACTGAGCCCCGCAACCGCGATTGAGCCCCGCGCCGCTTCAGCCAAGGGCGTCTGAGGCGACCGCGCGGATGACCTCCATCGCCTCGTACAGCTCCACGAAGCTCGTGCTCAGTGGAGACAGCCCGATCCGGATTCGGTCGGGAGCCCGGAAGTCCGGTATGACGCCACGCGCCCAGAGCGCGGACGCCACCTCCCGGAAGTCGCGCCGACGGATCGTCACGTGACCACCGCGCTGCGCACTGTCGCGCGGGCAGGCGACCTGGACCCCGAGCTCGGGCGGCCAGGAGTCCACGATCTCGATCGCGAAGTCAGTCAGCAGAACGGATTTGGCTCGGATGGCCTCGATGCCGGCCTCTGCCGTGAGCTCGACCCCAACCTGCACGGGGACCATGCCCAGGATCGGCGGCGTCCCGCTGACCAGGCTGCGGATGCCGTCGGCCGGGGTATAGCCCGGGGCCATCTCGAAGACGTCCTTGCAGCCCATCCAGCCCCAGATGGGCTGCTGCACCTCCTTCTGCAACCCCGCCCTCACATAGCCGAACGCAGGGGCACCCGGGCCGCCGCCCAGGTACTTGTAGGTGCAGCCGACAGCAAGGTCGACACCCCAGGCGTCGAGGTGGATCGGGACCGAACCGGCCGAGTGACACAGGTCCCACAGCACCAGGGCCCCTGCGTCGTGGGCGATCGCCGTGATCGCCGACACGTCGGCCATGAACCCCGAGCGGTACGCGACGTGGCTGAACACGACGAGCGCCGTCTGCGGACCGACGACCTCGGCCACCTGCTCAGGCCGAATTCCACCGGCTGGGTCAGTCTCGACCCACCGCAGCGTGAGGCCTTGCTCGACCACAATCCCTTCCAGGACATAGCGATCGGTCGGGAAGTTGTCGGTGTCCAGGACGATCTCGCTCCGATCCGGCCGTGCCCCGACCGCCGCTCGCGCCAACTTGTAGAGCATGACGCTGGTCGAGTCGGCCACGACGGTCTGACCCTGTGCGGCCCCGATGACGGCAGAACCGATCAGGTCACCAGTGGTCTCGGGCCAGCGCATCCACTCCTCGTCCCAACCGCGAATCAGCCGGGTGCCCCACGCGTCGGAGATGAACGACTGCATCCGCTGTGCGGTGGCCGCCAAGGGGCGACCCAGCGAGTTGCCGTCGAGGTAGGCGATGACGCCCTCGGCTGGCAGGAAGCGTTCGCGGAAGTGCGCCAGCGGGTCCTGTGCGTCGAGCTCCCTGGCGCGGTCCAGAGGCGTCAAGAGGTCACCTGACCGATCTCGGCGCGAACGGCATACAGCTCGGGGAAGAACGTGAGCTCAAGAGCCTTGCGCAGGAAGGAAACTCCCCTGGAGCCGCCCGTGCCGCGCTTGGTGCCGATGGTGCGCTCGACGGTCTTGAGGTGGCGGAAGCGCCAGAACTGGAAGTTGTCCTCGATGTCGACCAGCTCCTCACACATCTCGTAGACACCCCAGTGCGCATGCGGATCCTCATTGATGCCAACGAACGTCGGAACCAGATCAGGGTCAAAGCTATAGGCACTGGTCCAGTCGCGTTCAATGCGCGACGCGGGCACGGCGTAACCGGCGCGGGCCAGGAAGCGCAAGAACTCGTCATACAGGCTGGGCTCGTGCAGCAGGCCGGTGAGCAGCTCCTGCGCCACCGGGTCGTGGTCGAACACCGGCAGCATGTCCGGGTTCTTGTTGCCGAGGATGAACAGCGGCTCGTCATGCTGGGGCGGGACGCTGCGCGGGTGTTGGGCGCTGAGCAGCTGATCAAGACCGAGGTAGTCGCCGTAGGACATGCTGTTGGCGAAGTCCCGCTGCACAGCATCCTCGATGCGCCTCGAGTTGTCGTCGGAAGCCACGACCCGACTGTATGACGAGTGGCGCGGTCACGCACGCTGCCCCCGCGTCAAGCGCTAGGCTCCGCAGATATGGCGCCCATCAGCAAAGTGTTGATCGCAAACCGCGGCGAGATCGCCGTCCGAATCGCTCGTGCATGCAAGGACAGCGGGATTGGTTCCGTTGCTGTCTACGCCGATCCGGACCGTGACGCGTTGCACGTCAAGGTCGCGGACGAGGCTTACGCGCTTGGCGGATCGACTCCTGTTGACTCGTACCTGGTGCAGGAGAAGCTGCTCGACGTCGCTGCCAAGGCCGGGGCTGACGCGGTCCACCCCGGCTATGGCTTCCTGTCCGAGAACGCCTCGTTCGCCCAGGCAGTTCTGGACGCCGGGCTGGTCTGGATCGGGCCCTCCCCCGAGTCGATCGACTCCTTGGGCGACAAGGTCAAGGCCCGTCACATCGCGGCCCGGGCGAACGCACCCCTGGTGCCCGGCACCTCAAACCCGGTCGAGGGCAGCGACGAGATCGTGGCCTTCGCCAAGGAACACGGCCTCCCGGTCGCCATCAAGGCGGTCTTCGGCGGTGGCGGTCGCGGGATGAAGGTCGCGCGCACCATCGAGGAGATCCCCGAGCTGTTCGACTCCGCCACCCGCGAGGCAATCTCCGCCTTTGGCCGCGGCGAGTGCTTCGTCGAGCGCTACCTGGACAAGCCGCGCCACGTCGAGACCCAGTGCCTGGCCGACACCCACGGCAACGTCGTGGTCGTTTCGACCCGCGACTGCTCGCTACAGCGTCGCCATCAGAAGCTGGTGGAGGAGGCGCCCGCGCCCTTCCTGTCCCGGGACCAGAACGCGGAGCTGGTGCGCGCATCCAAGGCCATTCTGAGGGAGGCGCACTACCACGGCGCCGGCACGTGCGAGTTCCTCGTCGGCCAGGACGGCACCATCTCGTTCCTGGAGGTCAACACCCGCCTGCAGGTGGAGCATCCGGTCAGCGAGGAGGTCAGCGGCATCGACCTGGTCCGCGAGCAGTTCCGCATCGCAGGCGGTGAAGAGCTCGGCTATGACGACCCAACCCCGAAAGGCCACTCGATCGAGTTCCGGATCAACGGTGAGGACGCCGGCCGCAACTTCCTGCCAGCACCGGGCGTGGTCACGAACTTCCGCCCCCCGTCCGGCCCCGGCGTGCGGCTGGACTCCGGCGTGGAGTCAGGCGACGTCATCGGCGGCGCGTTCGACTCGATGCTGGCCAAGCTCATCATCACCGGTAAGGACCGCCAGGAGGCCCTGGCCCGCTCACGCCGTGCGCTGGCCGAGTTCGTCATCGACGGCATGCCAACCGTGCTGCCGTTCCACCGGGCGGTCGTCGCCGACGAGGCTTTCGCACCCAAGGACCCCGCGCAGCCGTTCGCGGTGCACACCCGATGGATCGAGACCGAGTTTGTCAACGAGATCCCGTCGTATGCCGGAGTCGTCGCCGATGCTCCGGTGGAGGCCGGCGAGCGCCAGGTCGTGGTCGTCGAGGTCGGCGGCAAGCGGCTCGAAGTGGTTCTGCCCGGTGGACTGTCGCTCGGTGGCGGCGGCAGCGCGACGAAGAAGAAGGCGCCCAAGCGCTCCGGTGGCGGCAAGGCCGGCGCCGTGGCCTCGGGCGACTCCCTCACCGCTCCCATGCAGGGAACGATCGTCAAGATCGCGGTCGAGGAAGGCCAGGCCGTCGAGATCGGTCAGCTCGTGGTCGTCCTCGAAGCGATGAAGATGGAACAGCCGATCAACGCCCACAAGGCCGGCACCATCAGCGGTCTGACAGCGACCGTGGGCGAGACGGTATCCAACGGCGCCGTGCTCGCCGAGATCAAGGACTGAACCGACTCGTTCCGGACGAAGCAAACGGCCGGGATCGCCAAGGCTGCGCGCCCCGCTTGTTGCGCCGAAGCCACCGTTGGAGGCCGGTTCAGACCCACCGATGGTGGTTTCGGCGCAAGAAGGCGAGAAGTTCGATCGGTCGGGGTTAGAAGTGTCCGTGCATCCCGTGCGGCGGCTGCTCATCGCCGGACGGCGGTGCGTCGTCGCCAGCTGGAGCGGGCTCAGGCTCAGGCTCAGGTGCGGGCTCAGGCTCATATGCCGGGGCAGGCTCAGGCTCAGGTGCCGGCTCAGGCTCAAATGCCGGGGCAGGCTCAGGTGCCGGCTCAGGCTCATATGCCGGGGCAGGCTCAGGTGCCGGGGCGAACACTGGCTCGGCAGCGGCGACGGGCTCAGGCGCCGGAACCGGCTCCGATGCGGTCTGGTTGTCGTTCGGGTCGTCACCACTTCCCAAGCCCTCACCAGCCTGGTCGGGTTGACCCTTGATGAAGTCCTTGACCTTGTCCAGCCATCCGCCGACGCCGCTCATGTGTTGCCTTTCCTTGGTGATCGCAGTTCGTGGACTCGCGCTCGCGATTGTCCGGCCCCAGCCGGGCACGTAACTGGACCTTACCCGCACGCCTGACGCTCGCAACCCGACCGGGCGGAATACCCGCGCGCCTAGACTCCCCTCATGTTCACCGCACTCGTGGCCGCCGAGACCCCGACGAGGTCGGGCTTCTCCTTCACCAACCTGCTGGTCCTGATCGTGCTGCTCGCAGTCGCAGTGCCCCTCATCCGCAAGCTGCGCAGGTCGGCCTCCGAGAAGCGGAAGCGTCGCTGGGCGAAGGACGGCCTGATGGACCCTCCGGCGGCCGGTCCTGAGGCCAACGACCCCTCTTGACAAGACGGCACGACACGTCAGTCGGGGAAGTGCAGGCGCCGGGCCGCCTCGGCGATCGAGCCCGACATCGACGGGTAGACCGTGATCGTGTTGGCCATCTGATCCACGGTGAGCCGGTGCTGGACCGCCAGCGCCACCGGGAAGATCAGCTCTGAGGCGCGCGGAGCCACCACGACACCGCCGACGATCGTGTTGCTGCCGGTGGCAGCGAAAAGCTTGACGAACCCGTCCTGCACGTTCTCCATCTTGGCGCGGGGGTTGGTCGAGAGTGCCAGCGTGACCGCTCGCGCGTCGATACTGCCCTCGTCGATGTCCCTCTGGGAGTGACCCACAGTCGCGATCTCGGGGTCGGTGAAGATGTTGGCGCTGACGCCTCGCAGGTTGAGGGGAGCCACCGCGTCCCCCAAAGCGTGCGACATCGCGATGCGACCCTGCATGGCGGCCACGGACGCGAGGGGGAGCACCCCCGTGCAGTCGCCGGCGGCATACACGCCTCTCACGGACGTGCGCGAGACCCGGTCGACGCGGATGTGTCCGGAGTCGGTGAGCGCCACGCCCGCCTCGGCCAGCCCCATGTCCTGGGTCTGCGGGATCGAACCCACTGCGAGCAGCACATGCGAGCCGGTGACCTCACGACCGTCCTCCAGCGTGACGACCACGCCATCGCCCACCCGCCTGGCGCCAGCTGCACGGGAGCGGTTCATGACCTGCATGCCGCGGCGCCGGAAGACGTTCTCGATCACGGTGGCAGCGTCGGCGTCCTCACCGGGGAGCACCCGGTCGCGCGATGAGACCAGGACGACTTCGCTGCCCAGGCCGACGTAGGCGTGGGCGAGCTCCGCACCGGTCACACCCGAACCGACGACGATGAGCCGCTTCGGGACCTCGGACAGCGCGTAGATCTGACGCCAGGTCAGGATCCGCTCCCCGTCGGGCAGGGCTGAGTCCATGACGCGAGGGGTGGCGCCGGTCGCGACCAGCACGACGTCCGCGTCCAGCTCCTCGGTGGTTCCGCAGACCACCTCCACGGACACCTTCGCCGGCGATACCAGCCGCCCGACTCCGCGGCATACGCGCACACCGACCGTCTCCAGTCGCGCCTCGATGTCTCGGCTCTGCGCGGCGGCCAGCCCAAGGATGCGCTCGTTGACAGCGACCAGGTCGGCCGTGGCCCCGTGTCCCGGCCTCGCTTCGTCGACCCGGACTCCGAGCCCACGCGCCACCTCGAAGCGGGACAGGAAGTCCGAGGTCGAGATCAGGGTCTTGCTCGGCACGCAGTCGGTGAGGACCGCGGCGCCGCCCAGGCCGTCGCGGTCGACGACGGTGACGGCCGCTCCGAGATGGGCGGCGACCAGCGCCGCCTCATATCCGCCGGGGCCGCCGCCCAGGACGACAACTGAAGTAGTGCGTTCGCTCACGAGCGCTATCCAACCACCCAGCGGGCCACGTGCAGACGGATGAGTGGCCGCGCGAAGAACGGTTGCCCCGCGGTCGCCTGCCGTTCATCGCAACGACCTCGTGAAAGTCCCCGATATGCAACATCTCAGCGCTACCCTGCGTGGGTGAGTCCCACGCCATCTGCCGGAGGTACCAATTGAAGACACGAACGGCTCGACGAACCGGTGTTGCGGCACTTGCCGCGGCCACCCTGATCGGCATTGCCGCCTGTTCCCCGCCCGCGAAGACCTCCGACGCCACCAGCACCGGAGCCGGAGGCATCAAGGCTTCCTCTGCGACGTCGGCCAAGGACCTCGGCGGAATGGCCGCGCTGGTCGATGCCGCCAAGAAGGAGGGGACGCTCAATGTCATTGCGCTTCCTCCGGACTGGGCCAACTACGGCGAGATCATCAAGGCCTTCGAGGCCAAGTACGGTCTCAAGGTGGACAGCGCCCAGCCCGACGCCTCGAGCGCCGATGAGATCACCGCGGCAAAGAACCTCAAGGGTCAGTCCAAGGCACCTGACGTGTTCGACGTCGGCGGTGCCGTGGCCAGCGCCAACACCGCCATGTTCGCGCCGTACAAGGTCGCAACGTTTGACGACGTCCCCGCCGCGCTCAAGGACGCGAACGGCCTGTGGGTCAACGACTACGGCGGCTACATGAGCATCGGCTACGACGCGGGCAAGGTCCCGGCTCCGACGACTGTCGCGGACCTGCTGAAGCCGGTCTACAAGGGCAAGGTCGCCCTCAACGGCGACCCGACCAAGGCCGGTGCGGCGTTCAGCGGTGTCATCATGGCGACCCTGAGCCAAGGCGGAACGGCCGACGACATCAGCAAGGGCGTCGACTTCTTCAAGTCACTCAAGGCCGCCGGCAACTTCCTGCCCGTTGACCCCGACCCTGCCACGATCAAGTCGGGCCAGACGCCCGTCGTCTTCGACTGGGACTACCTGAACGTCGCACAGGGCGTCAAGCTCAAGGGCACGATGGACTGGAAGACCGTTGTCCCGGCTGGCGCCATCGTCGGCGGTTACTACGTGCAGGCGATCAACAAGGACGCTCCTCACCCGGCGGCGGCCCGTCTGTGGCAGGAGTACCTCTACTCCGACGAGGGCCAGAACCTGTGGCTCAAGGGCGGCGCACGACCGGTACGCGAAGAGGCCATGGTCAAGGCAGGCACGATCGACAAGAACGCCTATGACGCACTGCCCAAGGCTGTCGGCACACCGGTCTTCCCGACCTCCGCGCAGAGCGACAAGGCCAAGGCCTACCTGACGGCCAACTGGGCCAAGGCGATTGGCTGAACACCTGAGCACGAGGGCGCCCACCGGTCGCAAGCCGGTGGGCGCCCTGCTCGGCCTGCTGCCCTTCTTCGCGTACACGACGATCTTCCTGGCGATACCCACCCTCATCGTCGTGGTCGGAGCGTTTCTGGATGGCAGCAGCCGACCAACCCTGGGCAACCTGTCGGCGCTGGCCCAACCGCAGATCGTGTCGGCCTTCATCCACTCGATCGTGCTGTCGGGCGTCACGGCCGTCCTTGGAACGCTCTTCGGGGCGCTGTTGGCGTATGCCGTCTCGACCGCTCGCGAGGGCGGCCTCCTGCGGCGGCTGGTCACCTCACTGTGCGGCGTCCTCGCGCAGTTCGGCGGCGTGACGCTGGCGTTCGCGTTCCTCGCCACCGTCGGGGGCCAGGGATTCGTGACGCTCTGGCTGCAGAAGATCGGCATCGACCTGACCGCAAGCACCTGGCTGTTCGAGCCGTACCAAGGGCTGGTTCTGGTCTACACGTACTTTCAGATCCCCCTGATGCTCATCGTCTTCCTGCCCGCGGTCGAGGGGCTCAGGCCGCAGTGGCGCGAGGCGGCGGAGACCCTTGGCGGCAGCACCTGGGACTACTGGCGGCACGTCGCCGGGCCGATCCTGGCGCCCTCCTTCATCGGGGCCATGCTGCTGCTGTTCACCAACGCCTTCAGCGCCTATGCGACGGCCAAAGCGCTGATCTCGCAGGGCTCGCCCATCATCCCCCTGCAGATCGGCGGCACGCTCAGCTCCGAGGTGATCCTCGGTCAGGAGAACGTCGGCAAGGCCATGGCGCTGGGCATGGTCGCCATCGTGGCCGTCGTCATGACCATCTACGTCGTTCTCCAACGACGTACGACCAAGTGGCTCGGCTGATGAGCCTGCGCGCGGCACGCCGACGCAAGCAGGCCATCTTCCGTGGGGTCGTCGTGGCGCTGATCGGACTGTTCTTCGCCATCCCGATGGTCGGCATGGTCGAGTTCACGACCCGCGCGCCCGGCGGCGGCCGGACGCTGCACACCTGGGCCACTTTGTTCGACGTCGGCGCCATCGATGCGGACTACCCCGAGCTCAAGGCGGGCATCCTGGCCTCAGCCGGACTGACTCTGCTGACCGTTGCCATCATGCTCGTCATGCTCGTCCCGACGATGACCTGGGTCCGGCTACGGCTGCCGGGGATGCGCCGCACGGTGGAGTTCATCTGCCTGTTGCCGCTGACCATCCCTGCGATCGTGCTGGTTGTCGGCCTCGCCCCCGTCTACGCCTGGGTGGCGTACTTCCTGGGCGAGTCCTCGCTGTGGCTGGCCCTCGCCTACGTCGTGCTCGTCCTGCCCTATGCCTACCGTGCACTGGACGCCGGCCTGAGCGCCATCGACGTGAAGACCCTTGCAGAGGCAGCCCGTTCGCTCGGCGCGGGCTGGCCGACGGTCATGTGGCGCATCATCCTGCCCAACGTGCGCACTGCGGTGCTCTCGGCAGCCTTCCTGTCCGTCGCCCTTGTTCTGGGCGAGTTCACCATCGCCTCGCTGTTCAGCCGCGACAACCTGCAGGTGGCCATCAACCAGCTCGGCCACCGTGACTCGTCGATCGCGATCGCCGCCGCCCTGGCCTCGTTGGTCCTTGCCTTCATCGTGCTGTTCGCGATGTCCTTCGTCGGCGCCAGCCGTCACTCGCAGCGCCCCGAGGAGAGCTGATGTCCCCCCTTCGCAGTCCGGTCACTGACGCAGTTGGCAGCACCGGTCCCGGCCACGGTGTGGCCGTGACCCTCTCCGACCTGCACCGCTCCTACGGCCCGGTTCGGGCCCTGGACGGGCTCACACTGGACATCGCACCCGGTGAGTTCGTCGCACTCCTGGGTCCCTCCGGTTGCGGCAAGACCACCGCCCTTCGCGTGTTGGCCGGGCTGGAGGATGCGGACTCCGGACGGGTCGAGGTCGGGGGCAAGGACATCACCGCCGTGCCGACCAACGCCCGTGACATGGGGATGGTGTTCCAGGCCTACAGCCTGTTCCCCCACATGACCGCCCGCCAGAATGTCGAGTTCGGGCTCCAGCTCCGCCGTATGCCGACCGCGCGCCGCCGCGCGCGCGCCGCCGAGATGCTGGACCTGGTCGGGCTCTCGGAACAGGCCGATCGCTATGCGCACCAGCTGTCAGGAGGTCAACAGCAGCGGGTCGCCCTGGCACGTGCCCTGGCCATCGAACCGCAGGTTCTGTTGCTGGACGAGCCGCTCTCTGCCCTGGACGCGAAGGTGAGGGTGCAGCTGCGAGCTGAGATCCGTCGTATCCAGCTCGAGGTCGGCACCACCACCTTGTTCGTCACCCACGACCAGGAAGAGGCCCTGGCTGTCGCCGACCGGGTCGGCGTCATGCGGGCCGGGAACCTCGAGCAGCTGGCAGCACCCCAGGACCTCTACGCCAGGCCCGCGACGGCTTTCGTGGCCGACTTCGTCGGTCTGACGAACCGTCTGTCAGCGATCGTCGAGGGCGGCCACGCCCACGTGCTGGGGACCTCGGTGCCGCTGCTGCCCGGTTCGGCGCAGACCGAGGCTGCGACGGTGCTGATCCGTCCCGAATCCATTGCGGTCACAGCCGATCCAGAAGGTCGCGCCACGGTCGTCACGGCGAGCTTCCTGGGCTCGACGGGACTCCTGCACGCCGTGACCGAGTCCGGCGAGACCGTCGTGGCGCAGATCGAGAATGACGCAGTGGCCACGTTCAGCCCCGGCGACAAGGTCACGCTCGTACCGCGGCCAAACCCCGCTCTGGCCGTCGCAGCCGACTGAGGCCGGCAACCGGCATACGGGTGGCGCGTCCTAACGGGTGTTGCCCGTGTGCCCGAGCGAGAACGAGCCCGGCTGCGGCCACACCAACAGACCGTGCGCACCTGCGTTGACCTTGATCCGTTTGATCAGGGCGCCGGTCTTGGTGTCGAAGACGTAGACCTCGCTGTGATAGCGACCCGAGAGCCACAGCTGCGAGCCGTCGACGGTGACCGCCCCCATGTCGGGCGACCCTCCGCCGGGAATCTTCCAGGTCGAGACGATGGCCAGCGACGAGGCGTCAAGGACCGAGATGGAGCCCTCATCGCGGTTACTGACGAAGATCCGCCTGCCCTCGCGGTCGGGGTAGATGCCGTGAGCACCCTTGCCGGTGGGGATGAACCGCTCGATGCCCTGGGTGCGGGCGTTGATGACCCAGACCCCGTTGCGCAACATGTCGGCCACCAGGAACCGGGTGCCGTCGGGCGTGAGCCGCACGTCCTGGGGCATCGCCGAGGCGCCCGGCCTCAGGTTGCTCTTGGCCCCACCCATGCTCATGGCCTGCTGGGGGCTGGTGGCGCCGGGAGTCACGGTGGCGTTGAGGTCGATGACCTTGATCAGCTTCGTGGCCTCGCGGTCGATCACGAGCAGCTTGCCGCTGAACTCGCAGCTGGCCACGAAGAAGGACAGGTCGGCAGAGTAGTCGGCGTGGTTGACACCGTAACAAGGCACCGGAAGCGAGCGTTCGAGCGCCATCGTCTTCGGGTTGAGCACGTCGATGCGACGCAACCGCTCGGCCATCACGAGGGCCCGAGCGCCGTCGGGGGTGAAGTACAGGTTGTAGGGGTCCTCGACGTGGACCCGTGCGCCGGGCTTGCCGGTGATGGGGTCGATCGGCACCATGTCGTTGCCGAGGTCGTCGTTGACCCACAGCGTCCTCAGGTCCCAGCTCGGCACGACGTGTTGGGGTTCGCGGCCGGTGGGATAGGTGCCGATCACCGTGAACGTAGCGGGGTCGATCACCTGAACCGTGTTGGCCACGGAGTTCGGGACATAGACCAGGCCTTTGGCCTGCTTTGCAGTAGCCGACAGCTTTCCTGCACCCGCGCCGGCATAGACGTTGACGTGGCCGGCCGACGTGGCAGATTTCGGTCCGGCTGAGGCGGAGGAGCCTGGCCGCGACGAGGTGGCCGAACCCGAAGCGTTTCCGGGTCCCTGACCGGAGCAGGAGCTCAGCAGGAGGACGGCGGCCACGGCGGCGGGCGCGACCAGACGAGGGGAACGGCACAAGGCAAAGGACACG
>JAYSQM010000127.1:0-12789 GCA_043721575.1 Phycicoccus sp. | reverse complement strand
TCGAGCTCGGGAGGCACGCCAGGACGTGCGATGGCTGGCAGGTCGCCCGCCAGGATGCGGGTGACCAGAGGGGCAAGGCCGGTGCTTGCCTCCTTGGCGAACGGCGCCTGACCGGCCAACAGCGTGTAGAGGGTCGAGCCCAGCGAGTAGATGTCGGCCGCCGCGGTGCCCGCCTTGCCTTCGAGGATCTCGGGAGCCGCGTGAACGACCGTGTACGCCGCGGTCTCGGTGACGGTGTCGTCCTCGATGACCACGCTGGCGATCCCGAAGTCGGCCAGGGCAGGCTCGCCGTACGACGTGAGCAGCACGTTGTGCGGCTTGACGTCGCGGTGCAGGATGCCGGCCTCGTGGGCTGCGCTCAGGGCGCTGCACAGACGAGCTCCGATCGAGATGACCTCGGCCACCGGAAGTGGGCCCTGGGTGGCCACCTTGTGTGCCAGCGAGCCACCCGAGCAGTACTCCATGGCCAGCCACGGTCGGTGACCGCGCGTCGTACCGGCGTCGTAGACCGTCACGATGTTCGGGTGCGAGGAGACCCGTCCGGTCGCCAGGCACTCGGCGCGGAAGCGCCGCAGCTGACGGTCATTGAGGGTGTCCGAACGCAGGACCTTGAGGGCGACCGTTCGGTCGAAACGGGTGTCGCGGGCACGGTAGACGGTGGCGAAGCCGCCCTGGTCGATCCGGGCGAGGTCCTGATAGCCCTCCGGAGCGTCATGCACCCCCTCCGGAGGCTCAGCCTCCCCGCCGTTGTCCACCACTGCCACGTCACCCCCTGCATTCCGTATGCCGTGCTTCGCCGTATGCCGTGCAGTTTGTCACGGGCTGGGGGCGTCCGGGTGGGGCAGCGCCTGGCCTGTGGAAAGATTCGAGATATGACCGCGCAGATCCTGGATGGCAAGGCGACCCTCGCGACGATCAAGGGCGAGCTCAAGGCCCGGATCACGGCGCTCGCCGAACGAGGCGTCGTCGTCGGACTGGGCACCATCCAGGTCGGCGAGGACCCCGGAAGCCGGTGGTACGTCAACGCCAAGCACAAGGACTGCGCCGAGGTCGGCATCGCGAGCATTCGGCACGACCTCCCGACGGGCACCAGCCTGACCCAGGTCGAGGCCATCGTCGACCAGCTCAACTCCGACCCGGCGTGCACCGGATTCCTCGTGCAGCAGCCGACCGGGCTCGACGAGTTCGCGATCCTGTCCCGGGTGGACCCGCGCAAGGACGTCGACGGGCTGCACCCGTTCAACCTCGGGTGCCTCGTCCTCGGGGAGGCCGCGCCCTTGCCGTGCACCCCGGTGGGCATCATCGAGCTGCTGCGTCGCTATGACGTCCCGATCGCAGGCGCGCACGTTGTCGTCGTCGGACGTGGCCTGACGGTGGGTCGACCCCTCGGCCTCCTGCTGACCCGGCGTAGCGAGAACGCCACCGTCACGTTGTGCCACACCGCAACCCGCGATCTGGCGCAGCACGTGGCCCGGGCGGACATCGTGGTCGCTGCGGCAGGGGTCGCCGGGATCATCACTGCCGACATGGTCAAGCCGGGAGCTGCGGTCGTCGACGTGGGCGTCAGCCGTGAGGTGGGTGAGCAGGGGAAGTCGCACGTGGTGGGCGACGTCCACCCGGACGTGGCCGCGGTCGCCGGTTGGCTCACCCCGAACCCCGGAGGCGTCGGGCCGATGACCCGAGCCATGTTGCTCACGAACGTCGTCGAGGCTGCCGAGCGTGCGGCCGGCTGATGACCTCTGCCCGCTTCGGCGCACTGTGGCTGGTCGCCGCCGCCCTGATCTCGGGTCTGGCGGTAATCGGCTTCGGCCACGTTCGCATGGGTGGGTTCGTGATCGCCGGGACCCTGGTTGCTGCAGCGCTGCTCAGGCTGGTGCTGCCCCGAGCACGGGCCGGCGGGCTGGTCGTGCGTTCTCGCCCTGCCGACGTGGTGTTCCTTCTGGGGATGGGCCTCGCGCTGTTTGTCATCGTCATCGCCCTGGATCTGCGACCAAGGATCTGAGCGCTGGAATTCGCTGAGCGTTTGGCCTATTGGATGAGGCCGAGCCCCTTGACGGCGTCGCGCTCCTCGGTCAGCTCGGCCGTCGAGGCGTCGATCCGCGCGCGGGAGAAGTCGTCGATCTCAAGGCCCAGGACGATCTCCCAGTCGCCGCCTTTGGTGGTCACCGGGAACGAGGAGACCACGCCCTCTGGGACCCCGTAGGAACCATCGGACACGACGGCCATCGACAGCCAGTCGCCGTCGGCGGAGCCACGCAGCCAGTCGCGGGTGTGGTCAACGGTCGCCGACGCAGCCGAAGCGGCCGAGGAGGAGCCGCGCGCCGCGATGATCGCTGCACCGCGCTTCTGGACGGTCGGGATGAAGTCGCTCTCGAGCCAGGCCTGGTCGTTGACCAGCTGCGCCGCGTTCTGGCCGTTGACCTCGGCGTGGAAGATGTCCGGGTATGCGGTGCCGGAGTGGTTGCCCCAGATCGTCATCCTGCGGATGTCGTTGACGCTGACGCCGGTCTTGGCAGCTAGCTGTGCGAGTGCGCGGTTGTGGTCCAGGCGGGTCAGGGCCGAGAAACGCTCGCGGGGGATGTCCTGTGCGTTGTTCATCGCGATGAGCGCGTTGGTGTTGGCCGGGTTGCCGGTCACCGTGATGCGCACGTCATCGGCGGCGTGGTCGTTCAGGGCCTTGCCCTGAACGGTGAAGATGGCACCGTTGGCCTCGAGCAGGTCCCTGCGCTCCATGCCTGGGCCGCGCGGACGCGCACCGACCAGCAGGGCCAGGTTGACGCCGTCGAAGACCGTGTTGGGGTCGTCGCCGATCTGGATGCCGGCCAGCGTCGGGAAGGCGCAGTCGTCGAGCTCCATGACGACACCCTCAAGGGTCTTCAGCGCCGGGGTGATCTCGAGCAGCCGCAGCTCCACGGGAGTATCCGGGCCGAGCAGCGCGCCACTGGCGATGCGGAAGAGCAGGCTGTAGCCGATCTGGCCTGCGGCGCCGGTGACGGCGACCTTGACGGGAGTAGTGCTCACTGGTTGTGCCCCTTCGGATTGAGCCCCTACGGGCGACGTGTGTCAATACCCCGTCGACGTTAGCAGCGCCCGAACGGTGGGCCACACTGACGGGTGAGCACCCGGCATACAAAAGTATCTTGATGTCAAGGTAATCTTGGGTCAGGTCAGTGAAGTACCAGCAGGTCGAACCGAGGAGCCACCCGCATGAGCAAGATCAAGGTGCAGAATCCCGTCGTCGAGCTCGACGGCGACGAGATGACGCGGATCATCTGGCAGTTCATCAAGGACCGCCTGATCCACCCCTATCTGGACATTGACCTCAAGTACTACGACCTGTCGATACAGAAGCGTGACGAGACCGACGACCAGATCACGGTCGATGCGGCCAACGCCATCAAGGAGTACGGCGTTGGTGTCAAGTGCGCGACCATCACCCCCGACGAGGCCCGTGTCCAGGAGTTCGGCCTGAAGAAGATGTGGCCCTCGCCCAACGGCACGGTCCGCAACATCCTCGGCGGGACCATCTTCCGTGAGCCGATCATCATCAGCAACATCCCGCGGCTGGTGCCGGGCTGGACCAAGCCGATCATCATCGGCCGTCACGCCCACGGCGACCAGTACAAGGCGACCAACTTCAAGGTCCCCGGCGCAGGGAAGGTGACGATCTCCTGGCACCCGACTGACCCGTCCGCCGCTGAGCCGATCGAGCTGGAGGTCGTGGACATGCCGGCCGACGGTGGCGTGGTCATGGGCATGTACAACTTCAACAAGTCCATCGAGGACTTCGCCCGCGCGTCGTTGAACTACGGCCTGCTGCGCAAGTACCCGGTCTACCTGTCGACCAAGAACACGATCCTCAAGGCCTATGACGGCGCCTTCAAGGACATCTTCGCGGCCGTCTTCGACGCCGAGTTCAAGGAGGCGTTCGAGGCTGCCGGCCTGACCTACGAGCACCGCCTGATCGACGACATGGTGGCTGCGGTCATGAAGTGGGAGGGCGGCTACGTCTGGGCCTGCAAGAACTATGACGGTGACGTGCAGTCCGACACCGTGGCCCAGGGCTTCGGCTCGCTGGGCCTGATGACCTCGGTCCTGATGACCCCGGATGGCCAGACCGTCGAGGCCGAGGCTGCGCACGGCACGGTGACCCGTCACTACCGTCAGCATCAGCAGGGCAAGCCGACCTCCACCAACCCGATCGCCTCGATCTTCGCGTGGACCGGTGGGCTCAAGCACCGCGGCAAGCTCGACGGCACCCCCGAGGTGACGGCGTTCGCCCAGACCCTCGAGGACGTCTGCGTCCGGACCATCGAGGCGGGCAAGATGACCAAGGACCTCGCGCTCCTGGTCGGCCCGGACCAGGCTTTCCTGACCACCGAGGACTTCCTGGCCGCGATCGACGAGAACCTCCAGAAGGCCATGGCCTCTGACTGAACGGTCCAGCCGCCTGTATGCCGTGCGCTTCAGCTGTCGGGGAACAAACGAAGCGAGCCGGAGCCGTCGGCGGCCAGCTCGTCGTCGGGGTTGTACAGCCGGCACCGTTGCAGGGACAGGCAGCCGCAGCCGATGCAGCCGGCGAGGTTGTCGCGGACCTGCTCCAAGTCGGCAATGCGTTGCTCGATCATGGGCCGCCACCTGGCTGACATCCGGGCCCACTGCTCGCGGGTCGGGGCGGCGTCGGGGTCGAGCTTGGCGAACGCGTCGCTGATCTCCTGCAGGCTCAGGCCGACACGCTGCGCTGCGCGGACCACAGCGATCCGGCGCAGGACCGCCCGGCGGTAGCGTCGACGGTCACCGGTGGTGCGGGTGCTGGTGATCAGCCCGAGGGACTCGTAGTAGCGCAGGGCTGACGGGGCCACCCCGGATCGGGCCGCCACCTGGCCAATCGTCAACAAATCCAGTCTATCCACGCGTCAGACCTCAAGTTCGCTTGATCTGGGCCATCAGGATCAGGCTAGCTCAGGTGTTGGGCTGGCTCAGGCGTTGGACCCGGTAACATTGGTGGGACTGCGCGTCACGGCGGGCGTCAGGACTCGCGTTGAGCGGGTCCTCCCGCGGCGACAGCGAAGCCGTCAGGGGCGCCGAAACCCTTGTCCGCAAAGGCTTGCACGACGGCCGCAGTCACCTCAACCGTACGCTCTGCAGGCACCAGCGCGATGGCCGAGCCGCCGAACCCCCCTCCGGTCATCCGTGCGCCCAGGGCGCCGTGGGTCGTTGCCACCTCGACCGCGACGTCGAGCTCGGCGCAGGAGATCTCGAAGTCGTCGCGCATGGACGCGTGCGAGGCATTGAACAAAGAACCCACGTCGGGTAGGCGCCCTGCGCGCAGCAGGGCCACCGCCAGTCGGACCCGTTCGATCTCGGTCACGACGTGTTTTGCTCGCCTCCGGATCTCGTTGTCCGACAACCGATCAAGGGTCTCCTCGAGGTTCTCGAAAGCCACCTCGCGCAGGGAAGTGATGCCCAGCTGCCGTGCAGCCTCCTCGCAGCTGCGGCGCCGCTGTGCGTACTGCCCGTCGACCAGAGCGTGCTCGGCGCGCGTGTCCAGGACGAGCAACGAAAGACCATGGGCGAAGAGGTCGAAGGGCACCTGCTCGACCGAGCCGTCACGACAGTCGAGCAACAGCGCGTGGCCGGCCTGGCAGCGCAGGGACGCCGACTGGTCCATGCCGCCGGTCGGGGCCTCGGCGATGGTGTTCTCGGCATTGACGCAGATCGCGGCCAGTGCTGCGCGGGCGCTGTCGTCGGAGAGCAGGGCTAGGTCAAGGAGGTCGGAAACGGCCGCAGCGACGGCACATTCGAGCGCAGCAGAGCTGGAGAGCCCGGCGCCGGGTGGTACCTGGCCGTCCACGATGAGGTCAAGCCCGCGGACCTCGTGACCAGCTTCCTGAAGTGCCCACAGAACACCAGCGGCGTAGGCGCCCCATCCCGGCGGGTTCCCGGCCCTGACGTCGTCGAGGTCGAGCTCGTACTGCTGCGACGACTGCAGCGAGCGCAACCGCAGCAGGCGGTCCGCGCGCAGCCGCACCGCGGCATACGTGCGGTGTGGGAGAGCAATCGGAAGGCACAGTCCGGCGTTGTAGTCGGTGTGTTCGCCCATGAGGTTGACCCGTCCAGGCGCGGACCAGATCACTGAGGGTGCTGAGCCGAACGCATCCGAGAAGGACTGCGCGACAGTCGATTCGCAGGGCGCTGTTCCTTCGGTGTTTCGGGGGGCGCCGGGCAATGTCAGCGCACCTCGCGCAGGCGAGCGGCCACACGCTCGGGTGCGACGTCGTTCACCCACGCGCCGACGCCGGACTCGGAACCCGCGAGGTACTTCAGCCGGCCCGGCGCGCGCAGAACCGACATGACCTGCAGGTGCAGGCGGGAGACGTCGCGCCCCTGGCGGACCGGCGCCTGGTGCCAGCCGGCGATGTAGGGCAACGCGATCGGCGAGCCGTCGGGTCGTTCGTAGTAGCGGTCCAGACGGCCCAGCAGGTCGAGATAGACCTCGGCGAGCTCATCGCGCTCGTCGCTGCCCAGGGCGACCAGGTCGGGGACATCGCGGTTCGGGGCGAGGTGCACCTCGACCGGCCACCGTGCGGCATACGGCACGTAGGCGGTCCAGGCAGTGCCCTTGATGACTACCCGTGAACCCGAATCCAGCTCGGCGGCAAGCAGATCGGCACCAAGGAGGCGACCGGTGCGCTCACGGTGTTCGGTGGCCTGGCGCAGAAGCGCAGCGGTGCGGGCGGGCACGAACGGGTAGGCGTAGATCTGTCCGTGCGGGTGATGGAGCGTGACGCCGATCTCCTGACCGCGGTTCTCAAAACAGAACACGTGCTCGACGGCGTCGAGCAGGGACAGCTCGCGGGTGCGGTCGGCCCAGGCGTCCACGACGGTCCGGGCGCGTGCCGGTGACATCGACGAGAAGCTGGCGCTGTGGTCACTGGTGAAGCAGATGACCTCGCAGCGGCCCAGCGCCGAAGCCTCTGCGAACAGCGGGTTGACAACGGATCCGGCGGCGGTGGTCTCAGCCCCGAATGAAGGAAAGCGGTTCTCGAAGACGACCACGTCGTACTCGTCGGCGGGGATCTCCGAGGGCACCGTCCCGCGGCCGGTCGGGCAGAGGGGGCACTCGTCAGCAGGGGGCAGGAACGTGCGGTTCTGCCGATGGCCGGCGATGGAGACCCAGTCGCCGGTCAGTGCGTCCAGACGCATCGTCCCCGACGCCGTCCGATCACCCAGCAAACGCCTGTCGGGCACGTCACGGCGCCTGGCGCCACTTCGATAGGGCTCGGAGTCGTCGAAGTAGATGAGCTCGCGACCGTCGGCCAACGTGGTGGACGTTCGTCGAACCCTCGGGGAGGTTCCGGGGTCCTCGGTCATGGGCTTGTGACGGTCCGCGGCCCGTTGTCCTCCTCGTCGTCGAACGGCTGGGCCACGATGAGCTGGCCCACCTGCTCGCTGACCATTCGTCGCGCGACCGCGTCGAGCTCGACATCGGTCACCAGCACATCGACCTGGTCCAGGGTGGCGATGGTCGACAGTCCGATGATGCCCCACTTGCTGTGGTCGGCCACCACGATGACGCGTCGGGCAGTCGCTATGAGCGCCCGGTTGGTGGCGGCCTCGATAAGGTTCGGCGTGGTCAGGCCGGCCACCTGGTCGATGCCGTGCACACCCAGGATGAGCGAGTCGACGTGCAGCGAGCGCAACGTGGCGTCCGCCACCGGCCCGGCCAGCGCGTCCGAGGGAGTGCGGACACCCCCGGTCAGGACCACGGTCAGGTCGTCGCGCTGGGCGCTGTACAACAGGTCGGCCACCCGGGGCGAGTTCGTCACTACGGTCAGGTTGGGGACGTTGAGCAGCTCGTGCGCCACGGCGTACGTCGTGGTGCCGGCCGAGATGGCGATCGAGGCGCCGGGAGAGATCAGGCCAGCCGCCACGCGTGCGATGGCGGACTTCTGCACGGGGTGCATCTCGGACTTGACGTGGAAGCCGGGCTCGTCGGCGCTGCGCCCACCGACCGTAGTGGCGCCGCCATGGACCTTCACGACCAGTCCCTTGGCGGCCAGTGCCTCGATGTCGCGGCGCACCGTCATGTCGGAGACGCCGAGGATGTCGACCAGCTCGGACACGCGTGCTCCGCCGCTGCGGTCGACCTCGCGCAGGATGGCCTCTTGTCGTTGTCGTGCTAGCACGCAGGCATTCTGGCACGACTTTGTTGATTTACGTTGAGAACCTGCCACACTTTGGACACTTTCCCCACAGAAGAGAACAGCAACTCCGGCGGCCGTCTGCACTGAAGAGCGCCTTCAGAGCGGTCAAAACCTCACCTGTCACCGAGCCAGCACCCCCACACGGTGACGTCACGGAAGGACGCGACACAATGACGCGCATGCCCGCGCACGAAACCCCGCGAACACCACGCAAGCCGCGTCTGCTGTCCGGCATGCAGCCGACCCACGACTCGTTGCACCTTGGCAACTACCTCGGGGCGTTGGTCAACTGGGTGCAGATGCAGGAGACGCACGATGCGTTCTACGCCGTCGTGGACCTGCACGCGATGACGGTCGGGGTCGCACCGGCCACGTTGCGCGAGCGCACCCGTCGTACCGCCGCGCAGTACCTCGCAGGTGGTGTGGACCCCGACCGATCCACCATCTTCGTGCAGAGCCACGTCAGTGAGCACGCCGAGCTGGCATGGGTCCTGTCCTGCATCACCGGCTTTGGTGAAGCCAGCCGGATGACGCAGTTCAAGGACAAAGCCGGCAAGCAAGGCGCCGACGGCACGACAGTGGGCCTGTTCACCTATCCGGTGCTCATGGCAGCGGACATCCTGCTGTACGACGCGGACCAGGTCCCGGTCGGTGAGGACCAGCGTCAGCACCTCGAGCTGACCCGCGACCTCGCCGGGCGGTTCAACACCCGCTACGGCAGGACCTTCACCGTCCCCGAACCGCACATTGTCAAGGGGACTGCCAAGATCCATGACCTGCAGGACCCGACGTCCAAGATGAGCAAGTCATCGACCAGCCAGAGCGGCGTGATCGACCTGCTGGAGGACCCCGGGACCATCGCCAAGCGGATCAGGTCCGCGGTCACGGACACGGGACGCGAGATCCGCTTCGACGAGGCCCAAAAGCCCGGTGTCTCCAACCTGCTGCGCATTCTGGGCGCGCTCTCAGGGCGGTCGATCGAGGCGCTCGAGGCCGACTACGACGGCAAAGGTTACGGAGACCTCAAGAAGGACGTCGCCGATATCGTGGTCGACACCGCCACGCCGTACCGCGATCGCACCCTTGCGCTGCTGGCTGACCCGGCCGAGCTAGACCGGACACTCGCCGAAGGCGCCGAACGCGCCAGGGATGTTGCCAGCACCACCCTGGCCAGGGTCTATGACCGCGTCGGCCTGCTGCCGGGCAAGCGATCGCCGCGGATGTGAACATGATCGGCGTGTCCATCGCCATCCCTGCGCCGTTTGCCGGTGAGCTTCAGCGGCTGCGAGCGTCCTTCGGTGATCCGTCGGCCGAGTCGATCCCGACCCACGTCACGCTGCTGCCTCCGACGGCGATCGCAGATGACCAGGTTCACGAGGTCCTCGAGCACCTCGAACGCGTGGCCGCCTCCCAGCAGCCGTTCACCATGCTGTTGCGCAGCACCGGCACGTTCCGCCCGGTCTCTCCGGTGGTTTTCGTGCAAGTGGCAGGCGGCATCAGTGCCTGTGAGCGGATCGAGCAGGCCATCCGCACCGGCCCGTTGAAGCGAGACGTGCAGTTCTACTACCACCCGCACGTCACGGTCGCCCACCACGTGGATGACGCGGCGATGGACCGTGCCTTCAACGAGCTGGCTTCGTACGAATGCTCATTCGAGGTCCGGGCCTTTCACCTGTACGAGCATGGCGACGATCATGTGTGGCGCGCGGTGCGCCGGTTCGACTTCAATGCAGGAGTGAAAACCACACCAGGTCGTCTGCCGTGAAGCCCCTGTTCGAGCGGCTTCGGGCGAGTGAACCCTGGCGGGCGTGGAAGCGCTACGGCGACGCACGGGGCAATGTTCTGGCCGCAGGTGTCGGCTATTTCGCCTTCTTCTCGATCTTCCCCGCCGTCGCGCTCGCGTTCACGGTGTTCGGGTTCGTCCTGCGGGGGCATCCCGAGCTGTTGGCCCCGATCGCTGACCAGCTGAACCAGAACCTTCCGGGCTTCGTCAAGGATGCCCAGCACCCCAATGGACTCATCCCGATCCAGGTCCCGCGCGCTGCCGCGTTGACGATCACCGGTGTCATCGCCTTCGTCAGCCTGGTGCTGGCCGGGATGGGCTGGCTGGGGGCCGTCCGTGACGGCGTACGCGCTGTCTTCGGGGTTCAGGGGTCTGCGGGCAACCTGATCACCAACAAGCTTCGCGACCTCGGTGTGCTCTTCACCCTGGGGCTGGGCATCGCGCTCTCCGCGGTGCTGACCAGTGTGGTCGGCGTCGCTGCCGGCTGGATCGCCGAGCGGTTCGGAATGTCCGGTCAGGGCTGGATCCTGATGCTCGCGGGGTTCGCCGTGAGCGTCCTGGCAGACACGGGCCTGCTGATCGTCCTGCTGCGCGTGCTCTCCGGCGTGCCTGTGCCCTGGCGCGACCTGTCCCAGGGGGCACTGGTGGGCGGAGTGGGGTTCAGCCTGCTGAAGCTCTCCGCCGCGACGTTGCTGCCGCGGGTGACCGCGAACCCGTTGTTCGCCTCGATCGCGATCGTGGTCGGCTTGTTGTTCTGGCTCAACCTGATCGCACGGCTCACCCTGATCTCGGCGGCGTGGGCAGCCAACGACGTCGATGAGATTCACGGTGACGAGCTCCAGGCTCTGGCCCATGGCCCTGGCGCCGAGTCGGCGCCTGGGACGACAGCCGCCCGTGGTGGCTCGCGCCCGACATTCGGCCCCCGGGCGGGCGACCGTACGACGCTTGCGGCCGGCGCCGTTCTTGGTTCGGCGGCGGTGTTGGCTGGGGGAGCACTGGCCCGTGGCATCCGGTCTGTGGTCGGCCCGGCCCGGCGTTGAGACGGGGTGACGGCCCGGAAGGCAGGGGGTCCAACCGAGCCGCCACCGTCTGTGCACCGAAGCGTTCCGCGGTTGTCGCCGCCGGCTCCAGATATCCGCAGCCGGGCGGTTGGGCAGGCCTGGGTGCACGGCACGAGTCTGCTCGATGGACGTCGTAGCGGGATCCGGCAAAAGGGTGAGGGATGGCCTCCGCCAAGTTCGCAGGCACCTTCAACCCCGGCGAAGCAGGCTCAGCTGCCCTTGCGAAAAATGCTGCGCGCTGCAAAGGCGCCGACCAGTGCCACCCCGCTGATCAGGCCAGCCACGCCGACCCAGGGCTGGAGCGCGGGCAGCCGAGCCGATTCGGTGGGCTTGTGCAGGGCCATTGCGCTCAGCGCGGCTTGTGAGGCTGCTTGGGTCGCAGGCTGCTGGGGGAGGCCACCTCCCGCCGTGGTCAGCTGCGGCCTGGTCGCGGTGCCCGGCTCGACCAGCTCGCCGATCGGGGTGAGCGACGCGCCGTTGGCGAAGGCCCAGTCCAGCAGCGACGCGGTCGGACGCCAGCTGCCGTTGGGGCTGGCCATCTCGGTCACGATGTAGGTCTTGCCTCCCCGGGTGGCCGCGCCGATGTAGGTCTGCTTGGCGGCGATCGTGTAGCCGTTCTTGATGCCGATCGTCCCGTCATAGTTGTAGAGCAGCCTGTTGTGACTGTTGATCTTGAAACCCGGCATCATCTTCCCGTCGCTGGACAAGCCGCCGGGGAAGACTGCCGCTTTGGCGCTGACGTAGGTGCGGAAGTCGGGGAGCTTCATCGCGGCGCGACCAATCAGTGCCAGGTCGTAGGCGCTGCTGGTCTGGCCGGGTCTGTCCAGGCCGCTGGGGTCCATCGCCACGGTGTCGAAGGCACCGAGCCCGGCCGCGGTCGCGTTCATCTCATCCAAGGTCAGCGCGACGCCGTCGTTGGCACGCGCCAGGGCGTAGGCCGCATCGTTGCCCGAGGCCATCAGCAACCCCTGCAGGAGCATTCGGACGCTGTATGCCGTGCCGGGAAGGATGCCGAGGCGGGTGCCGTCGACGCGCACGTCATCTGGTTGCACCACGACCTGCGTGTTCGCGTCGAGGCGCGGGATCAGGGTCAGCGCGGTGAGCGCCTTGAGGGTGCTGGCCGGCAGGAGGGGCGTGTGTGGAGCCCTGGCGGCCAGGATCTTCCCGGTGTCCATATCCGCGATCAGGAAGGACGAGCCCGGCATGGCCGGCGGCGCCGGAACCCCGGGCTGGAGATTCACGATGACACCGGGCGCCGCGAGCTGCGAGCCGCCGACGGGACCACTGATGGCAGGGACACTGATGGCAGGGACGCCGCCGGCAGGGACACCGCCGGCAGCGTGCGCGGGGGAGATCGCCCCGACAAGGCCGACCACACCGAACGCGCCCACGGCGGTGAGCGAGAGGCTCAGCGCGAGGGCGCGTACGGCATACCGAAGGGCAGTCATCGGAACAACAGCCTAACGGCTCCCCATCCGGATCCCCGGCAGATCCGGGTGGGTGATCAGGGAAGGTTCGCCTGCCTGTGAAGCCAGGCACGAGGGTTCTGGGCAACTGCCCAACGGCGGGCGGGAGCTCGGGCCGCGCCGCCTGTACTGTCTGCGCCATGGTTGAAGGCGCGGACGTTATGACACAGATCGGGGGGGGCGATATGACACAGATCGCGGGCGATAGGGACAGTTCGGCGATCGACGGGTTCTGGGCGGTGATCCCGGCGGGGGGCGCGGGGACGCGACTA
>JAYSQM010000126.1:0-1073 GCA_043721575.1 Phycicoccus sp. | reverse complement strand
TCTACAGCTTCGCGCGCTCAAGGCACGCGCGCGTCTGAGCCCACGCCTTCTCAGAAGGAGCGGCGCATCCTCAGCTTGACGGGCCGTCCGTCGGGGTCGTAGACGAGATGGTAGAGCGGTGTTGCCCAGGCCCGGGTGAACCGTGTCAGCGTCCCGTCGTTCACCAGTCGCAGCCGGCCCTGCGGTCGGGCACCCTGGCATCCGCCGTCATACCAGATTTGCAGCTGCGCGGCGCAGTCGGCGAACGCGGCGAACGTCTCCGCCGAGTCGTGCAGGTCATCCAACGGTCCCTCTCGGTCGAGGTGCTCACGGGCGAGGTCGAGCCGTAACGCCCGCGCGTACCCGGGGTGGCAGACCGCTGCGGACAGTTCGGAGTCGTGAGTCCAGGACCTGCGGTTGAAGTTGTCGGACCCCACTGACGCCCACTGGTCGTCGATGATGCAGACCTTGGCATGCACGTAGACCGGAACACCGTCTGGGCTGTCCAGCCCGTAGATCGCGACCCTTCGCGGTGCCGCCTTGCGTAGGGTCGCGATCGCCCGCTCGCGCCCGACCAGGTTCGGCGGCTTGGAGATGCGACCATCCTGGTCGGGGAATCGCGGGAGCACGGCAATGAGATACAGGTCGGTGTTTCGTTGTAGAGCCGCCGCGAACATGGCCGCGACCTCCGGCGACCACAGGTACTGGTCCTCGATGTAGATCAGGCGCCGGGCCCGGCTGACAGCTTTGGAATAGCCGCGCGCCACGCTTCGCTCTCCCGAAGGCGCAAAGGAGTAGCCGCCGACACGGCGAGGGTAGGTGCGCAGCAGCTGGACCGGATGGGGTCCGGCTGGTTCGGGGTTGGGGCGCTGTGGAGGCAGTGCCGTGATCGGGGGGTTGTCGTGCCGGACTCGGTCCGCGAGCCATCCCAGCGGGCTGCGGCTGAGCGCCCGGGGGTCTTCCCAACGTTCACGGAACACGGTCTCCACGTCCCCGACGGCTGGTCCGCTGATGGCGAGCTGCACGTCGTGCCACGGTGGTCGCGGCCCGTACACGGCCGCCATCGGTTGTCGCTGCGGGTCGCCGCGATGCGA
>JAYSQM010000125.1:0-5320 GCA_043721575.1 Phycicoccus sp. | reverse complement strand
TAATCGGTCGTTACTCGCTTAACGACGCCTTGGGCGGTTCCGACGGCGAGGCCGGGGGAGTCCGGCGACAGCGACATCAGGGTCAATGCTTGCTCGTCCTTGGGAAGGTCCACGAACGCAGCCAGGGGAGCGCCGCCGGACAGTGAGGGCGCGCCGTTGGTCGGGGGCAGAGTGGGCAGCTCCAGGGCCGAGAGGCGGATCATCCTCCCGCGCGAGGTGACCAGGGCGACAAGGCCCCGGACGGTGGTCTGCACCGCAGCGATCACGGCGTCGTGCTTGTGCCGGCCGCCCTCGGTCGGTAGCGGCTCGGCATTCGTCGTGCGCGCCAGCAGGCCGGTGGAGGACAGCAGCACCCAGCAGGGGTCGTCGGTCACCTCGAGCGGCGTGTTCGTCGTTGGGGGTGTGCCAGCGGACTCCAGCAACACCGTGCGGCGCGGCGTACCGTGCGCCTTGGCGACGTCTGCGAGCTCAGTGGACACCGTCTTCAGGAGCAGCTTCTCATCGCCCAGCATTGCGCGCAGCCCCTCGATCTGTCGCTCCAGCTCGGCCCTTTCGGTCTCGAGCTCGACCCGGGAGAACTTCGTCAGCCGGCGCAGCTGCAGGTCGAGGATGTACGTGGCCTGCAGGTCGGAGAGGTCGAAGACGTCCCTCAGCCGGGCCTTGGCGACCCCCGCATCCTCGGAGGCGCGGATGACCTGGATGACCTCGTCGATGTCCAGGATCGCGACGAGCAGGCCCTCCACGAGGTGCAGCCGCTCCTCGCGCTTGCGCAGGCGGTAGGCGCTGCGGCGGCGCACCACGTCCAGCCGGAAGTCGACGTAGACCCGCAGGAGGTCCTTCAGGCCGAGGGTGCGCGGCTGGCCGTCGACGAGTGCGACGTTGTTGATGCCGAAGTTGTCCTCCATCGGCGTCAGCTTGAAGAGCTGCTCCAGCACCGCCTGCGGGTGGAAACCGCCCTTGATCTCGATGACCAGCCGCAGGCCGTGCTTGCGGTCGGTCAGGTCCTTGACGTCACTGATGCCCTGAAGCTTCTTGGACTGGACCAGATCCTTGATCTTCTCGATGACCTTCTCGGGTCCGACGAGGTAGGGCAGCTCGGTGACGACGATGCCCTGTTTGCGGGGGGTGACGTTCTCTATCCGTGTCGTCGCTCGGGTGCGGAACGACCCGCGCCCGGTGAGGTACGCATCACGGATCCCTTCCAGGCCAACGATCTTGCCCCCGCATGGAAGATCGGGGCCGGGCACGAACTTCATCAGGTCGTCCAGCGAGCACTGCGGGTTGGCGATGAGATGGCGCGCCGCGCCAATGACCTCGACGAGGTTGTGCGGGGCCATGTTCGTGGCCATGCCGACGGCGATACCGCTGGCACCGTTGACAAGGAGGTTCGGGTAGGCGGCGGGCATCACGCCGGGCTGCATCAGCTGGTCGTCGTAGTTGGGAACGAAGTCGACGGTCTCCTCGTCGAGGCCGTCAGTCATCAGCATTGCCGCGGGCGCGAGCCGGGCCTCGGTGTAGCGGGATGCTGCCGGCCCGTCGTCCAGCGAACCGAAGTTGCCGTGACCGTCCACGAGCGGAAGGCGCATGGTGAAGGACTGGGACATCCGGACGAGTGCGTCATAGATGGAGCCGTCCCCGTGAGGGTGGTACTTGCCCATCACCTCGCCGACGACACGGCTGCTCTTGACGTGTCCACGCTCGGGGCGGAGCCCAAGCTCGCTCATACCGAACAGGATTCGTCGCTGCACCGGCTTGAGTCCGTCGCGGGCGTCAGGCAGCGCACGCGAGTAGATCACTGAGTAGGCGTACTCCAGGAACGCCCCCTGCATCTCCTCCCTGACGTCGATGTCAACGATCCGCTCGGTGAAGTCTGCTTCCGGCGGCGGAGTTGATGACGTACGGCGGGCCATGCTCGGTGGTTCTCCTTGCGGGTCAGGCGGTGACTGAGAGCAGCATCCCATCTTTACCCACGGCCGCACACGGCCTGCGCTCGACTCGCCGGATCAGCGGTGTGAGCAGCCATCACATCCCCTTGCACGCGGTGATGGTGCTCGATATCCGACAGCGCTCGGCCGGCGGCCTTTCGACCCGCGTGTCAGTGCGCGCCGAACCTGCCGTAGTGCGCCACCTGATCCAGCCCGCGAAGGCCGCGCTTCAGACTCCCGCTCTTTGGGTGCGGCATTGGATAGCCCAGCGATACCACGCCCACGAGATTGCGGTCATGAGGGATGTCGAACGCCCTGAAGACGTCCTCGTGCGTCTCGGGAGGCGCTCCGAAGAAGCAGCCTCCCAGACCCTTGTCGACCGCGGTCAGCAGCATCATCAGCGCGGCCATGCCCGTGTCGATGTCCCAGTAGGGAACCGGCCAGCGCGCCTCATCCATGTCGGTCCAGCCCTTGTCCGGCTCGGCGTAGCGCCGCAGGTAGGTGCCTTCGTCGGACAGGCACAGGATCAGCGCTGGGGCGCCCTGCATGCCCGCGAGCCATGTGTCCGGCTCGTCGTCGGGGTCAGTGGTGGCGGCCCAATAGGCCTGTCGTTCCTCAGGTGTGGTGAGCACGACGAAGTCCCAGCCCTGGCTGAACCCTGCGCTGGGGGCCCGGATGGCGTTGCGCAACGCGGTGCTGATGACCCCGGCTGGCACCGGGCGGTCGGGGTCGTAGCGGCGGACCATGCGGCGCAGGCGGGCGACCTCGGAGAACTCCATGGCGTCACTGTTTCACGGACGTCACAGTTTCACGGACGTCACAGTGTCACGCCGCGCGGAACCGCTGTGCTGTGTCGTGCGTCACAGCCACATGACCGTCACCATCACGCCCCGTCGCGCAGCCCTGGTCCTTCTCCTAGTCATCGCGCTCCCCGTCATGTACGTCATCGGCGCGACCCGTTCCGGAGGCTCACCCGCAGCGGCTCGGACGTTAACCACGACCGCGAGCACCTCATTGACACGGCCCTCATCGACCCAGCCTTCCACGATCCCGGCCAGCGGGGTTCCGGGCATCACCGTGGGCGGCAGGGCGAAGGTCGCCGGCACTCCGGACACGCTGCGGCTCGACTTGTCCGTCGTCGCAACCGCCGCCTCGGTGTCGGAGGCGCTCGCGGCGGCGAACCGTTCTGCTGACGCCGTCCAGAAGTCGCTGCTCGGCAACGGCGTTGAGAAGAAGGATCTGCAGACCGCAGGGCTGAACGTCCAGCCCGACTATGACTACTCGAGCAGCGGGACACCGCGCCTCAAGGGCTACCGGGTGTCGGAGAGCGTCAGCGCCAAGCTGCGCAACCTCTCCCGTGCCGGTGACGCGATCGGCAAGGCCGTGGGCGCCGGTGGCAACGCCGTACGGGTCGACGGGATCAGTCTCGACCTCGAGGACACCGGCGCGCTGGTGTCGAGCGCCAGGGACAAGGCGTTCGCGGACGCCAGGACCAAGGCCGAGCAGTACGCCAAGGTCGCAGGGCGTAGCTTGGGTGACGTCGTGAGTATCGCCGAGGACGTCGCCACAGCGTCGCCGATCTCCATGCCGTATGACGTGCCGGCCAGCTCAGCGATGACCAAGGCCAGCGTCGTCCCGATCCAGCCGGGAAGCCAGGACGTCAGCGTCAGCGTGACCGTGGTCTTCGCGATGCGCTGAGCCCGACGTCAGTCCTTGAGCCCGGGGAAGTCGGACTCCCAGAACTCCATCTGGTTGGACCTGCTCGACGCGCCGGCCCCGGCACCGTGGGCCGCGTCCTCGCGGCCACGCAGCTCGACGCGACGGATCTTGCCCGAGATGGTCTTGGGCAGCTCGGCGAACTCGATGCGACGCACCCGCTTGTATGCCGCGAGGTGCTTGCGCGCATAAGCCAGGATCGACTCAGCGGTCTCCGGGGTTGGTGAAAAGCCAGGTGCAAGAACGACATACGCCTTCGGCACGGCCAGGCGGGTCGCGTCCGGCGAAGGCACCACCGCCGCCTCGGCAACTGCCGGGTGCTCGATCAGCACCGACTCGAGCTCGAACGGACTGATCCGGTAGTCCGAGGCCTTGAACACGTCATCGGCACGTCCGACATAGGTGAAGTATCCACGCGCATCGCGGGAGGCCACGTCGCCGGTGTGATAGGCGCCGTCCCGCGTCGACTCGGCCGTTCGCTCTGCGTCGCCGTGGTAGCCGACCATCAGACCCACCGGGCGCCCGCCCGTGCCGGACAGGCGCAGGCAGAGCTCGCCCTCCGCGCCGTCACCGAGCCGCTCCTCACCGGTCGCCGGGTCGAGCAGGATCACCTCATAACCCGGCAGGGTCCGGCCCATCGAGCCGGGCACGACCTCCTGACCGGGGCTGTTGCCCACCTGTGCAGTCGTCTCGGTCTGGCCGAAGCCGTCCCGGATGATGACCCCGAGCCCGGCCTGAACCTGCTCGATGACCTCGGGGTTGAGCGGCTCTCCGGCGCCCACCATCTCGCGAAGGCACAGGCGATCACGCCACGGCGCCAGGTCCTGCTGGATCAGCATGCGATAGACGGTCGGCGGGGCGCAGAACGTGGTCACCGACTCCTGCGCCATGGTCTGCAGCAGTGCCGCCGCGTCGAAGCGTGGCTGGTTCACGACCAGGATGGTGGCCTCGGCGTTCCACGGAGCGAAGAAGGACGACCATGCGTGCTTGGCCCACCCCGGCGAGGAGATGTTGAGGTGGACGTCGCCGGGCTGCAGACCGATCCAGTACATCGTCGACAGATGCCCGACCGGGTAGGACAGGTGCGTGTGTTCGACAAGCTTGGGTTGGGCGGTCGTGCCAGAGGTGAAGTAGAGCAGCATGGTGTCTTCGCCGCCGGTTGGCTCCGGGGGCGTGAATCCGGTTGCTGCAGAATGTGTTGCTTCAGAACGCGACTCGCCGTATGCCGTCCAGCCAGGGACCGGCTCGCCGACGGCGATGCGCGAGTAGTCGCCGGGCACGTCGTCGAACTTGGTGACGTCTATCGAGGCGGCGACGACGTGTTTGACGCGACCCCGACCGATCCGGTCGCTCAGGTCAGCGGCGGTCAGCAACGTCGTGGCTGGGATGACCACCACACCGATCTTGATGCAGCCCAGCAGGGTCTCCCACAGCTCCACCTGGTTGCCCAGCATCAGCAGGAGACGGTCGCCCTTGACCGCGCCCAGGCGGGACAGCCACGAAGCGACCTGCGAGGAGCGGGCCGACATCTCGGCATACGTCACCGAACGGCTTGTCCCGTCGGCCTCGACGAGCTTGAGGGCGACCCGGGCGCCGGTCGAGATGTCCGCGGCAACCCGGTCGAACCAGTCAAGGGCCCAGTTGAAGTCGTGTGGCCGGGGTGCGACATAGTCGCCCAC
>JAYSQM010000124.1:0-10339 GCA_043721575.1 Phycicoccus sp. | reverse complement strand
TGCCACGGGTGTGCCGCGGCCCCTCCACACATTGCACCGCGCCGTATGGCGGGACGCGGACTTCCAGCGTCCGCCCCGGCGCGCGCGAAGCCAGCTCCTCCAGGGTGAAGCGAACTGCTGTGGCAACTGTTGCTCGCGGCGCCGCGGACGGGTCCGCGCGCCATGCCTGAAGTGCCTGCAGCCCCTGGGCGGGCGGGATGCGGCGACGGGGAGGCATGCCCTCCATGGTGGCATCCCTATTGTTGGGCCCATGAAGGCGACGATGATCCATGCTGCCCGCGACGTCCGACTTGAGGACCAGCCGGACCCGAGCATCCACAAACCCACCGACGCGATCGTGAAGGTCATCGCCGCCTGCGTCTGCGGCTCGGACCTCTGGCCCTACCGCGGTGACAACCCGATCGAGAAACCATCCCTCATCGGCCACGAGTTCGTGGGCGTGGTCGAGGAGGTCGGGTCGGACGTCCGGTCGCTGCGCAAGGGCGACTTCGTGATCGCACCGTTCATGTACTCCGACAACACCTGCCCGCACTGCCGGGTCGGAATCCAGTCGGCCTGTTCGACAGGTGGTTTCTGGGGCTCGCCGGATCGCGACGGCCTGCCGGTCGACGGCGGCCAGGGAGAGTACGTCCGCGTCCCCCTGGCCGACGGCACCCTTGTCTCAACGCGCGAAACCCCCGACCCGGCAATGGTTCCGTCGCTGCTTGCCCTCTCCGACGTGATGGGCACAGGATGGCACGCAGCCATGGCTGCAGGTGTCCGGGAGGGTGACACCGTCGTGGTGGTGGGCGACGGCGCGGTCGGGCTGTCGGGCGTTCTCGCAGCCTCACGGATGGGTGCCGAACGGGTGGTGGCGATGTCCCGACACGTGGCCCGGCAGCGGATCGCCCGGTCGTTCGGCGCCACCGATGTCATCGCCGAGCGCGGCGAGGCCGGCGAGACAGCGGTATTCGAGCTCACCGACGGTGTCGGCGCCGACGCCGTGCTGGAGTGCGTGGGCACCGGCCAGGCGATGAACACAGCTCTCGCTGTCGCCCGCCCGGGCGCCACCGTCGGCTACGTCGGGGTGCCCCACGGAGTCGAGCTGCCGGTGCGCACGATGTTCTCCCGCAACGTTGGCGTCGCCGGCGGTGTGGCGCCGGTGCGGCAGTACCTCCCGGCCCTGCGCGACGACGTGCTGTCCGGCGCGATCAACCCCGGCCTGGTCTTCGACCTCGAGCTGCCGCTGGACCAGGTGGCTGAGGGTTACGCCGCCATGGATCAGCGCCGCGCCATCAAGGCGATGCTGCGCCCGTGAACGAGCGGTGCCAAGCGCGGTGCCGCACGAAGCCCGGCTGACCGCCGCCTACTTCGCGGTCAGCACAGGAGCCGCTTGACCGCGCACGGCAGGTCGGCCATCTCGGTGATGACAAGGTCCGCCGTCTCCAGATGGGCCGCCGGCGTGATCCCGCCGGCGAAGCCGATGGCAAACATTCCGGCCGCCTTGGCTCCGGCGACGCCGTAACGGCTGTCCTCGACCACGACGCAACGGTCCGGCGGGATGCCAACCTGCTTCGCGGCATACAGGAAGAGGTCTGGCTCCGGCTTGCCCCGCTCGACCTCGCTGGCGCTGAAGATTCGCCCGTCAAAGAAGTCCCAGAGCCCCGTCCTGCCCAGCGTTCGGCGCATCTTGGCGTGTGACCCGCTCGAGGCCACACACGTCTGAAAGCCTTCAGCAGCAATGGCTTTGGTCGCATCGACAATCCCCGGCACCGCTTCGAGCTGTTCGTCTATGGCCCGGCGGTACTCACCCGACCAACGGTCGTCCCAGTCACCCGGCAGGGCCTGGCCGATGTGCTGCTGGATCACGGCGAAGATGTCAGCCTCGGACCTGCCCAGAAAGAGCTCGATCACCTCCGCCTCGGTGATCGGCCACCCGAGCGCGCCGATCGCCCGGACGTCGATCGCCACGGCCAGCCGTTCGCTATCGACCAGGACCCCGTCACAGTCGAAGATGACCAGGGCGTGGGAGGGCGAGGGCACGGCGCCCAACCTAACAAGGCCCGCATGACCGGGCCAGCACCGGCGCATAGGCTGACGGGCGTGCCAGCGGACCAGGTCGGACGGATCGAGTTCGTGCCCGACGAGGACGGCCGTGGCGGCGTGACCGTGATGATGGACGGCAGCCCTCAGTCCCATGTCGACCTCGCCGATCACGGCAACCTCGGATTCGAGTACATCGCCCACTTCGCCGTCGTCATCGACACGCTGCCGGCCGGTCCGCTCGCCATCACGCACATCGGCGGCGCCGGGCTGACGCTGGCCCGCTACGTCAACGCCGAGCGCGCCGGGTCGCCACAGATCGTTCTCGAGCCGGACGTCGAGCTGACCGAGCTGGTCCGCCGCGAGCTGCCGTTGCCGCGCCAGCACCGGATCCGGGTGCGCCCGGTGGACGGCCTCACCGGGTTCGCCCAGCTCGCCGACGCGAGTGCCGACGTCGTGGTGCTCGATGCGTATGCCGCGGGCCGGGTGCCAGCGGAGCTCACCACCGTGGAGTTCCTTGCGGATGCCTCCCGGGTGCTCCGGGCGAGCGGGACGATGATGCTCAACCTCGCCGACGAGCCCGGGATGGCTTACGTGCGACGCGTGTATGCCGGGCTGGTCACCGTCTTCGGACACGTCGCCCTGGTCGGCACCCACGAGGTGCTCAAGGGCAAGCGCTTCGGCAACACCGTGGCCGTTGCCTCGCACAACCCCCTGGACATCGCCGCCCTGCGCCGGCAGGTCGCCAAGATGCCCTTCCCGACGGGGCTGCGTGACGGGACCAACCTGGCCAGGCAGTTCGCCGGATCGGCAGCGTTCACGACAGCAGACAGCGCACAGTCACCGCCACCCCCACCGGTCAAGGCGTGGCGCGTCCGCTGAGCAGATCCACCGCCTAACGACCTCAGCGCGAGGCGAAGATGGCTGGCAGCGTGGAGGTGTGGGCTGTGCGCAGCTGATCGAGGGGCAGGGTGAACTGACCCTGCACGTCGATGGCCCTGGCCTCGACGTCTACCTCGCCGATGCGAGCATGGGCGAAGCCGTGAGCAGTGCACAGGTCAGTGAACCGGGCCTCCTCGGTGCGAGGCACGGCGACGACCGCCCGGCCGGCCGACTCACTGAACAGCAACGTGAAGGCGTCCACGCCGTCGCGCTCACAGACCTCGTCCAGCCAGATCCGGGCCCCGACCCCGTTGCGCAGCGACGCCTCCGCCAGCGCGACGGCCAGGCCACCCTCGGAAAGGTCGTGTGCGGCATCGACGAGACCATCACGGGAGGCGATGACCAGGATCTCGGCGAGCCGGCGCTCGCGTTCGAGGTCGACGCGCGGTGGCAGACCGCCGAGGTGGTCGTGGGCGACCTGGGTCCAGGCCGAGCCACCGAACTCGTCGGCCGTGGTGCCCAGCAGGTAGATGGACTGACCGGGCGCCTTCCAGCCTGACGGCGTCCGCCGGGCCACGTCGTCCATGACACCGAGCACTGCAACCACGGGGGTGGGATGGATCGCCACGTCGCCGGTCTGGTTGTACAGCGAGACGTTGCCGCCCGTCACCGGGATGCCGAGCGTCCTGCAGCCCTCGGCGATGCCCCGCACGGCCTCGGCGAACTGCCACATGACACCCGGGTCCTCCGGCGAGCCGAAGTTCAGGCAGTCGGAGATCGCCAACGGCACCGCGCCGGCAGTCGCAACATTGCGGTACGCCTCGGCGAGCGCCAGCTGCGCACCGGCATACGGGTCGAGCTTGGCGTAGCGGCTGTTGCAGTCGGTCGAGATCGCGACACCGCGGCCGGTCTCCTCGTCGACGCGCACCACGCCGGAGTCGTCCGGCATCGCGAGCGCCGTGTTGCCCATGACGTAGCGGTCGTACTGGTCGGTGATCCAGGACTTGTCGCACAGGTTCGGCGACGCCATCAGCGCCAGCAGTGCTGCCTTGAGTCCCTCGCCGTCCGCAGGGCGAGCCAGGTCGTCAGGAACGTTGCCCTGCAACGCATCCAGGTATGCCGGTCGCTGCATCGGGCGGTTGTAGACCGGGCCATCGTGGGCTACGGACCGCGGCGGCACGTCGACGATCAGCTCGTCGTGCCAGAAGACCTCGAGGTTGTTGCCATCGGTGACCTCGCCGACCACCGTTGCCTCGACGTCCCACCGCTTGGCGATCGCCATGAACTCCTCGAGCTTGGCCGGCCTGACGACGGCCATCATCCGCTCCTGGGACTCGGACATGAGGATCTCCTCGGCGCGCAGCGAGGCATCGCGCAACGGGACCCGATCGAGCCAGACGCGCATGCCGCCGTCACCGTTGGACGCGAGCTCGCTCGTCGCACAGGACAATCCGGCGCCGCCGAGATCCTGGATACCGTCGACCACGTGCGCGGCATACAGGTCTAGGCAGCACTCGATCAGCACCTTCTCGGCGAAGGGGTCGCCGACCTGCACGGCCGGGCGCTTGGCCGGGCCCTCGGCGTCGAAGGTCTCGGAGGCGAGGATGGAGACACCACCGATGCCGTCGCCGCCGGTCTTGGCCCCGAACAGGATGACCAGGTTGCCGGCGCCCGAGGCCTTGGCCAGGTGGATGTCCTCGATCCGCATCTTCCCGACCGACAGGGCGTTGACCAGCGGGTTGCCCTGGTAGCAGGAGTCGAAGACCACCTCGCCGCCGATGTTGGGCAGACCGAGGCAGTTTCCGTAGCCACCGATGCCGGCGACGACACCCGGCAGCACCCGCAGCGTGTCCGGGTGGTCCAGGGCGCCGAAACGCAGCGGGTCCATGACGGCGATCGGGCGCGCGCCCATCGACATGATGTCGCGCACGATGCCGCCGACGCCGGTAGCGGCACCCTGGTAGGGCTCAATGTATGACGGGTGGTTGTGGCTCTCGACCTTGAAGGTCACCGCCCAGCCGTCCCCGATGTCGACGACGCCGGCGTTCTCGCCGATGCCGACCAGGAGCTTTTCCCTCATCTCGTCGGTGGTGTTGTCGCTGAAGTGGGTGAGGTGCACCTTCGAGGACTTGTACGAGCAGTGCTCGGACCACATGACGGAGTACATCGCCAGCTCGGCACTGCTGGGACGGCGGCCGAGGATCTCGCGGATGCGGTCGTACTCGTCAGCCTTTAGCCCCAGCTCGGCCCATGGCTGCTCAACCTTCGGCGAATCTGCAGCAGCCGCAACGGTGTCGAGGGCGGCCCTGTTCACGGAGGTCATGCGTTCACCACTGACTTCAGGACGGACGTGAAGAACTTCAGGCCGTCCAGGGATGGGCCGTAGCCCTCCTCGATGGCGTGCTCGGGGTGCGGCATCAGGCCGACGACGTTGCCCCGCTCGTTGGTGATGCCGGCGATGTCGCGGTAGGAGCCGTTGGGGTTTCGGCCGGCAAAGCGGTCGTAGGCGTCGGCCATTGCTCCCTCGACGACGGCTCCCTCGACGACATAACGGAAGGCCACGCGGCCCTCGCCCTCGAGCTCGTCGAGAGTGCGCCGGTCGGCGACGTACTGCCCGTCCTGGTTCTTCAGGACGATCGTGATCTCGGCGCCCTGCTCATAGTCCGACGTCCATGCGGTCGTGACGTTCTCGACGCGCAGACGCTGGTCGCGGCAGATGAAGGTACGGTGGTCGTTCTGGATCATCGCGCCGGGCAGCAGGTGCGACTCGCAGAGGATCTGAAAACCGTTGCAGATGCCCAGAACCGGCAACCCACCCTGCGCCGCCGGGATCAACGCGGACATGACCGGCGCGAACCGGGCTATGGCACCAGCACGCAGGTAGTCGCCATAGGAGAAGCCGCCGGGCAGCACCACCGCATCGACGTCACGCAGCGAGTCGTCGCCATGCCACAACGCAACGGGCTCGCCGCCGGCGATGTGGACAGCCCTGCGGGCATCGTGGTCATCGAGCGAGCCCGGGAAGGTCACGACGCCGATCCTCATGCCCGCGACTCCGCTGTCTGCGACTCCACTGGCTGCGACTCCGCCCGAACGCTCACCACGTCCTCGATCACGGGGTTGGACAGCATCGTCTCGGCAGCTGCGCGTGCGGCCGACAGCACCTCGTCGGTGACCTCCCCTTCGACCGTCAGGACGAACCGTTTGCCCTGGCGGACATCGGTGAACTGGTTGAATCCCAACCGCGGCAAGGCGCCGGCGACGGCCTGCCCCTGGGGGTCGAGAATCTCGGACTTGAGCATGACGTCGACGACGACGTTTCCCATGCGAGGTGCTCCTCAGATTCGGGGCTTGGTCAGACGGAGTTTATGCGATGGTCAGGCGAAGGTGCGCCCGGTCAACGACTCGAAGGCCTCGATGTACTTCGATCGCGTGGCTTGGATGACGTCGCCGGGGAGAGCCGGAGGCGCCTCCCCGGACGACCTGTCCCAGCCGCTGGCGCCGGAGGTGAGCCAGTCGCGGACGAACTGCTTGTCGTAGGAGGCCTGGGCTCGACCGGGCTGCCACGAGGCGGCCGGCCAGAACCGCGACGAGTCCGGCGTGAGCACCTCATCGGCGAGCACGATCGACGGGTTGCCCTCGGCATCAGGTCGGGAGGTATCGAGTCCGAACTCCACCTTGGTATCGGCCAGCAGGATGCCGTGATCGGCGGCAATCTCGTTACCGCGCCCCAGGATCGCGATGGTGAGGTCGCGCACTCGGGCGGCGAGCGGCGAACCGATCTGACTCTCGACCTCGGCGTAGGTCATCGGCTGGTCGTGCTCACCTAATGGCGCCTTGGTCGTCGGCGTGAAGATCGGTGACGGCAGCAGCGAGCCGTCCCGCAGCCCGGCGGGAAGTGAAAGGCCGCAGACCGAGGACGTCTGGCGGTACTCGGCGAGGCCGCTCCCGGTCAGATAGGCCCGTCCGATGCACTCAACCGGCACCATGTCGAGCCGCCGCACGAGAACCGCGCGCCCGGCCACGGCGTCCGGCACCTCGGTGGAGATCACGTGGTTGGGGATGATGTCGGTCAGCTGGTCGAACCACCAGAGCGAGAGCTGGGTCAGAACCTTGCCCTTGTCGGGGATCTCGCCGTCCAGGATGTGGTCGTACGCCGAGATCCGGTCCGAGGCCACGAGCAGCAGCTGGTCCTGGCGGGCCTGACCGGTCGAGGAGTCGATCGGGGCGTAGAGCTCACGAACCTTGCCCGAGTAGACGTGGGCGTAACCGGGCAGCGCGGGCGGCGATGGGTCCGCCGGAAGAGCAGATGACATGGGCGACAGTCTCCCTCAGCCCTGGACGGAGATCTCGCCGCGCTGGGCGGCGAGCGCGATGTCGGTGCGGTGGTGCGAACCCTTGAGCCTGATCCGGTCAACGGCGCGGTATGCGCGGTCGCGCGCCTGGGCAAGATCGCCGCCGGTCGCGACCACGGACAGGACGCGCCCGCCCGCGGACACGAGGGAGCCGTCCTTGCCGAAGGCCGTGCCCGCATGCAGGACGTAGGCGTCGTCGCCGATCTCTGCCAGGCCCTCGATGACGTCGCCGGTGCGATGCGACCCCGGGTAGCCCTTGGAAGCCACGACGACAGCCACCGCGTGCTCCGGACGCCAACGAAGAGCGGCGATCTCGTCGAGCTTGCCGACGGCGGCCGCATGCAGCAGCCCGCCCAGGGGTGTGGCCAGACGAGCCAGAACCACCTGCGTCTCCGGGTCACCGAAGCGGGCGTTGAACTCGATCACCCTCGGACCGCGCGAGGTCAGAGCCAGCCCGACGTAGAGCACTCCGACGAAAGGCACCCCCCGGTGGCGCATCTCGTCCACGGTCGGCTGCGCGACACGGTCGACGACGTCCTGGACCAACGTGGCCGGAGCCCAGTCCAACGGTGAATACGCCCCCATGCCACCGGTATTAGGACCCTCGTCGTTATCCGCGAGGCGCTTGAAGTCCTGCGCAGGAGCCAGTGGCACCACAGTGGTGCCGTCGGTGATGCAGAACAGCGAGACCTCCGGGCCGTCCAGGAACTCCTCGACGACGATGCGCCCGTCCGGCTTGTCCAGGCACTGAACCGCGTGCGCCAGGGCCCGGGCGCGGTTGTCCGTCACCACGACGCCCTTGCCAGCGGCCAGGCCGTCGTCCTTGACCACGTACGGCGCCCCGAGAGCGTCGAGCGCGCCGGCCACCTCTTCGACGGTGGTACAGACGTGCGCCAGGGCGGTGGGCACACCGGCGGCAGCCATGACCTCCTTGGCGAACGCCTTGCTTCCCTCGAGCCGGGCCGCCTCCGCCGACGGCCCGAAACAGGCGATACCGCGCCCCCGAACCGTGTCGGCCACACCTGCGACCAGGGGCGCCTCCGGCCCCACCACGACCAGGTCCACGCCCAGCGCGTCGGCCAGAGCGGCGACCCCCTCACCGTTCAGGAGGCCCTGCGGCAGCTCGCGGCACAACGCAATGGCGTCGATGCCCGGGTTGCCGGGCGCAGCGATGACGGCGTCGACCGACGGGTCGAGCGTCAGAGCCTTGACGATGGCGTGCTCACGAGCACCGGTGCCAATGACGAGAACCTTCACGGGTGGTAAGCGTAGGCGACCGGCGCGAGGACTGGGCACGCGAGAGCCGGGCACGCGAGAGCCAGCCAGGAGATCGGCATACGACGGGGAACCGATGCCGGCTGAACAGCCTCGAAGGTGTGCGCGACGTCCCCGGGAGGCAGGGGGCTGCTACTCCCGGGGGCGTCGCGACCAGCGCGTGGCCACCCGGCGGGGGGACACCTGCGACACTTCGCGCTCGGCCGGTCAACCGGCTGTGAACAGTCTGCCAAATCCAACGACCGTCGTAAAGCCCCTTGGATGGCGGGCTGGCGTCCTTCTCGGACAACCGCCAAAACGCCGCGGTGGAACCACGACTACCGGCGACATTGCGACCTGGTTACCGCTGGTCTGCCGGGGGCGCGGCGCAGACTAGACTCGTACGTTCGCATGGGGGGACGCGCGTTCCCGGCCCCTCCGTCGAAGGCCAGCGTCCCACAACACAACACAGGCGGAGCAGTGACCGTTTCGGATCAGCCGATTGACCCTTCACCACGCCCCGGCACCCCCGTGGCCCCGGACGCCCTTGCGGCCCAGATCGCTGTCGAGCAGGCCCATGTCGACAAGGTCTACGCCGAGCTGACCAAAGCCACCGAGCGCGCCTCGCTGGTGGAGGCCGAGGGTCTTGCGCGCGGCCGGACCGACCGCACCGGCGATATCCGCGACGAAGAGATCACCGGCCTGTTCGAGCGAGATGCCTTGGTTTTCAACGCCAACAAGCGACGCACGACGCTCGAGACTCAGTTCGAGGGTCTCGTGTTCGGACGGCTGGACCTCGATCACGACACCACAGGCGGCGTCGGCCGCGAGATCCGCTATGTCGGTCGCCTGGGCATCCGCGATGACGAGTACGAGCCGCTGGTGATCGACTGGCGCGCCCCCGCCGCCGCACCTTTCTATCGCTCCACACCAGTCGAACCGATGGGCGTCTTGCGACGACGAGTGTTGCGTTGTAAGGGTTCTGATGTGGTCGGCATCGAGGACGACCTCATGGTCCCCGAGGCACCTGAAGACCTCGTGGTCGTCGGCGACGGCGCGCTCATGGCGGCCCTGACCCGCACCCGTGGCCCCCGGATGCGCGATATCGTGGCCACCATCCAGCGTCATCAGGATGAGGCGATCCGGGCACCTGCACGCGGAGTAACCGAGATCACCGGAGGCCCGGGCACCGGCAAGACGGTCGTGGCACTTCACCGGGCGGCCTACCTGCTGTATTCCGATCGGCGCCGTTACGAGTCCGGCGGAATCCTGGTCGTGGGACCCTCCGCGGCCTACACGGCATACATCGAGCGGGTCCTGCCCTCGCTCGGCGAGGACACCGTGACCCTGCGGTCCCTCGGCGACGTAGCCGACGGAGTGACCACCGAACGGCTCGACACCCCGGCGGCTGCTGCCATAAAGGGCTCACTGAAGATTCGGCGGGTCCTCGCGCGGGTGGCCCGCGACGCCATCCCTGACACGCCAACGCAGCTGCGCGCTTTCGTCGCCGGCCGGGCGATCCGGCTCGACGCCGTCGACCTCGACCGCGTGCGCACCCAGGTGCTGCGCACCCATCAGCGCAACCTCGCGCTCGAGGCCGCAACCCAGGCCCTGGCCGAAGCCGCATGGGCCAGCAACCGCGGGGGCGAGCGCTCGGTGTTCATGGACAAGTTCCTCGACCACATGAAGGTCGAGGCGTTCGTGCGCCTGTGGTGGCGACCGCTGGATGCGCGCGAGGTGCTGCTGTGGCTGGCCGATCCCGAGCGGACCCAGCGTTACGCGGCAGGCGTGCTGAGCGATGCCGAGGCCACGCTCCTGAGTGACTC
>JAYSQM010000123.1:0-2011 GCA_043721575.1 Phycicoccus sp. | reverse complement strand
AGCTCGGCCTTGCGCAGCACCGCGTCGAACCCCTGTGCCCGCAACGTCGCGTATCCGTAGCCGATCGACTCCATGAAGGCGCCCATCGCCTCGTCACACCAGCCGAGATACCACATGTTGAACACGACACCGAGGGAGTCGACCTCGAAGAAGCGAACATCCAGGGAATACCGAAACAGGTTGTCGTTGTTCATGACTGGTCTGTTCATGACTGCGCCTGCATCGGCCGCCTGGCCACGAGCGCGAGGTCGATGGCGTCGCCCTCAGGCAGATGACGGACCACCTCGCCGAGTTGTTCGACCAACAGCCCCTCACTCGCCGCGCGGTAGGCGGCTTCGGTCTGCAGCAGCCGGGCATCGGAGGGACCGCCGACCCCCTCGGTGAGGTTGCGCAATGAGTGCCCGATCACGACCAGCGCCCCACCTGGAGCCAACCATCCGCGCGCCCGCCCGATGACATCGTCGGCGAGATGCAGATAGGCCAGCAACACCAGGTCGAAGGAGGCACCAGCTGGCGGCTCCCACGTCCGTACGTCGGCCACGACCCAGTCGACCTCGACACCCGCCTCGTGAGCACCGCCACGACCACGTTCGATCCCCACGGCGGAGAAGTCGACAGCCGTGACCTGCCATCCCAGCGAGGCCAGCCAGACGCCATGGCGTCCTTCCCCCGTGCCCAGGTCCACTGCCCGACCGGGGGTCCATGCACCGATGGTGGCGGCCACCCACGCGTTCGGTGCCGCCGACCAGACCCGTTCCGATCCGGCATACCGGCTGTCCCACTCCTGCGCCCCGTGGCCCGCGGTCATGCCAAGGGCTCCAGAACGGCAATGCACTCGATGTGGTGTGTCATCGGGAAGGCGTCAAAGGCTCGCAGGGACCGTATGCCGTAGCCCGCGTCACGTGCGTAGGCGACGTCGCGAGCCAACGAGGCCGGGTCGCAGGCGACGTAGGCGATGGCACGAGGTCCCAAGGCTGCGATGTCCTTGATCACCGACTTGCCGGCTCCGGTGCGAGGTGGGTCGAGAACGACCAGGTCGGTGCGTATCCCCTGTCGCACCAATGGTTTCAACGCACGTTCGACCTTGCTCAGGCGCAGCTCGATCTCCGGGCGCAGCCGCAGGTTGCCCTTGGCATCCGCCACCGCGCGCGGGTCCGACTCGATGGCCAGGACGGCTCCGGTCGGACCTACGGCATCGGCGAGTGCCAGCGTGAACAGTCCGACGCCTGCGTAGAGGTCCATCGCGCGCTCCCCCGGCTGTGGGGCCAGCTCCCGCAGCAGATGCGCGACAAACGTGGCTGCGGCTCCCGGGTGGACCTGCCAGAACCCCCGGGCGGAGAGCCGGAACTCGGCCGACCAGTCTCCTGTGTCGACCTGTTCCGTCACGTACGGCACGGTCGTGTTCCCTTGCGGCAGAGGCACGGTCACGGCGCGAGGCTCGCCGCTCGCGTCCACCACGTCAACAGTCTCGGCCTTCGGCCAGCGGCGATCGAGCACACCCGTGTCGATGACCCGCTCGGTCGAGATCAGGCAGTCATCGACGGGGATGATCTCGTGACTGTGGTGACGGCGCAGCCCGGCAGCACCCGAGGCGTCAATGGCGAACTCGGTCCTGGTCCGCCAGCGGGTCCCCTCCTCGTCGCCGGGAAGCGCCTCGACGGTGACGTCGACCTCGAGGCCGGCCAGACGTTGGAACTGCTCGGCGACCACTGCGGCCTTCAGGTCCCGCTGATACGTGAGCTCGCTGTGTTGCCAGTCACATCCGCCACATCTGTCAGGACCTGCGAACCGGCAGCGAGGCACGACCCGGTGCTTTGAGCGCTCGAGCACCTCGATGGCGTCCCCGAGCAGGAACCGGTCACCCGCCCTGCCGTCGGTGATCTGCACCCGCACTGTCTCGCCCGGCAGGGCATGTCGCACGAACACCACGCGGCCGTCATGCCGCGTCACGCAGTGGCCACCGTGGGCCACCTTGCCGATCTGCGCCTCGAACTGCGTGCCGACCAACGAC
>JAYSQM010000122.1:0-1069 GCA_043721575.1 Phycicoccus sp. | reverse complement strand
GAGCTGACCGGACCCGCCGCGGAGCTACTACGCCGTGAAGGACTGACCGCCGGGCAGGTTCGCCAGCAACGCGCGAGCCTGCTCGGCGAACTTGTGCTCCACGAGCAGCTCGTAGCGCGTCGCCACCACCTGGCTCACTGAGGTGAAGTCACGCCGACCCTTGGTCGCGGCATACCCGATGATGGCCCAGACGACGCCGAAGACGGCGCCGAACGCCACGGTCGAAAGAACCGCCAGCGTGGCGCTGCCCTGGCCGAACATCGCGAAGATGAGCCCGACGAACAGCCCCATCCACATCCCCGACAACGCACCGGCCCCGATAACCCGGCCCCGGGTCAACCGCCCGGTCACCCGCTCGACCTGCTTGAGGTCGGTGCCGACGATCAAGCAGTTCTGCACCGCGAACTCGTGGTCGGACAGGTAGTCGACCGCCTGCTGGGCGTTCTCGTACTTGTCGTACGTCCCGAGCGACAGCGGGTACTCCAGGGTGAGGCCACCGATCGGGATCCGCGGCCGCCCTGACATGTTTGGTTGAGAGCTCATGAGGGCATTGTCGCCCACTTCGCGCAGTAGCACTACACGGCCTGGCCCAGCTCAGCCGCGTAGCGCGTAGTCCTCGAGCAGCCGGCGACCGATGATCATCCGTTGGATGTCGGCCGTGCCCTCACCGATGAGCAGCATCGGCGCCTCGCGATAGAGCCGCTCGATCTCGTACTCCTTGGAGTAGCCATAGCCTCCGTGGATGCGGAACGAGTCCGAGACCACCTCGGCGCAGTACTCGGAGGCCAGGTACTTCGCCATGCCGGATTCGAGGTCGTTGCGCTCGCCGGAGTCCTTGCAACGCGCCGCCCGGACCATCATCTGGTGACCGGCCTCGATCTTGGTGGCCATCTCCGCGAGGCGGAATAACACCGCCTGGTGCTCGGCGATCTTCTTGCCGAAGGTCTCACGCTGCTGGGCGTAGGCGATAGCGAGCTCGAACGCCCGTAGCGCGACACCGCAGGCGCGGGCGGCGACGTTGACCCGGCCCACCTCGACGCCGTCCATCATCTGGTAGAAGCCCTGGCCC
>JAYSQM010000121.1:0-5883 GCA_043721575.1 Phycicoccus sp. | reverse complement strand
GAACTTGCTGGCCACTGCCACGCCGTAGGCATCACCGGCGCGGGCCACGATCGAGAAGGTCATATCCGCGACCCTAGCGATTCCGGGTGCGGCATGGGCGAGTAGGTTGCAACCCATGCGAATCGGAATATTGACAGGTGGCGGTGACTGCCCGGGACTCAACGCGGTCATCCGGGCTGCGGTGACCAAGGGCGTCCAGGTTCATGGCCATGAGTTCGTGGGTTTCCGCGACGGCTGGAAGGGCCCGCTGGAGGGGCTGACCCGCCCGCTGGGCCTCGCGGACGTCGACGGGATCCTGGCACGCGGCGGCACCATCCTGGGGTCCTCGCGGACCAACCCCTACCAGGTCGACGGCGGGCTGGACCGGATCAGGACGAACATCCAGGATGCCGGCATCGACGCGCTGATCGCCATCGGCGGCGAGGACACGCTCGGTGTGGCCAAGAAGCTCACCGACGATGGTCTCGGTGTCGTCGGGGTGCCCAAGACCATCGACAACGACCTGTCCGCGACGGACTACACGTTCGGGTTCGACACCGCGGTGATGATCGCAACCGAGTCGATCGACCGGGTGCGCACGACCGCGCAGTCCCACCATCGCGCCCTCGTCGTCGAGGTCATGGGTCGCCACGCCGGCTGGATCGCCCTTCACTCCGGTATGGCGGGGGGCGCCAACGTCATCCTGGTGCCTGAGCGCGAGTTCGACATCGAGCAGGTCGCCGACTGGGTGCGCGCCTGCTTCGACCGGGGGGTGGCGCCGATCGTGGTGGCCTCCGAGGGCGCGCTGCCGATCGGTGGCGCCGAGTCCCTGAAGACCGACTCAGTGGACGCCTTCGGGCACATCCGGCTTGGCGGGATCGCCGACTGGCTGGCCGACGAGATCGAGAAGCGCACCGACGTCGAGACCCGCTCCGTCATCCTGGGCCACCTGCAACGCGGCGGTGTGCCCACGGCATACGACCGCGTGCTGTCCACCCGATTCGGCCTGCATGCCGCCGACGCGGTCCACGACAAGGACTTCGGCATGATGGTCGCCCTGCACGGCACCGACATCGTTCGGGTTCCGTTGGCCGAAGCGGTGGGGACGCTCAAGACGGTGCCTGCGGAGCGGATGAGCGAGGCCGAGGTCTTCTTCGGCTGAACCCGCAACTACCCTTGAGGACGTGAGTACCCCAGCCAGCACCGGCGCAAGCGCTGATGTTCTCGCCGGCCTTGATGCCTGGCGTGACCTGCCCGCCGCCCAGCAGCCCGTGTGGCCAGATGCCGAGGCGCTGGCGACGGCCGTCAGGACGCTGTCGAGCTATCCGCCGCTGGTCTTCGCCGGTGAGTGCGACGTACTCAAGGGTCGGCTGGCCGAGGCGGCGCTCGGCAAGGCGTTCGTCCTGCAGGGTGGTGACTGCGCCGAGACCTTTGCGTCCGCCACCGCCGACAACATCCGCGACCGGATCAAGACGATCCTGCAGATGGCGGCAGTCCTGACCTATGGCGCGAGCATGCCGGTGGTCAAGGTCGGCCGGATCGCGGGCCAGTACGCCAAGCCGCGCAGCAGCGACGACGAGACCCGTGACGGTGTGACGCTACCCGCCTACCGCGGCGACATGGTCAACGACTTCGCCTTCACCCCCGAGTCGCGTATCCCCGATCCGAACCGTCTCGTGCGGGCCTACAACGCGAGCTCGGCGACACTCAACCTGGTCCGGGCGTTCACGACCGGCGGCTTCGCCGACCTGCGCCACGTCCACGACTGGAACCGCGGGTTCGTGGCGAACTCGGCCAACTCGCGCTACGAGCGGCTCGCGATGGACATCGACAAGGCGATGAAGTTCATGGCCGCCTGCGGTGCCGACTTCGACGCGCTGCGCTCGGTGGAGTTCTTCGCCAGCCACGAGGCGCTGGTGCTGGACTACGAGCGGCCCATGACGCGCATCGACTCACGCACGGGCCTGCCGTATGACGTCGCCGGTCACTTCGTCTGGGTGGGTGAGCGCACCCGCGACCTGGACGGGGCGCACATCGACTTCGTCTCGCGGATCCGCAATCCGATCGGCGTCAAGGTGGGCCCCACGGCCGATCCGGACCACCTCCTGCGTCTCATCGACAAGCTCGACCCAGAACGTGAGCCGGGACGGTTGACGTTCATTACGCGGATGGGTGCCGGCACGGTTCGAGAGGCGCTGCCCTCGATCGTGGAGAAGGTCTCGGCGTCCGGCGCGGTGGTGACGTGGATCTGTGATCCCATGCACGGCAACGGCTTCGAGTCCCCTTCGGGGTACAAGACCCGTCGATTCGATGACGTCGTCGATGAGGTTCGTGGCTTCTTCGAGGTGCATCGCGCGCTGGGCACCGTCCCTGGCGGCATCCACATCGAGCTGACCGGCAGCGACGTCACCGAGTGCCTGGGCGGGGCCGGCGAGATCGCCGACGCCGATCTGGAGAAGCGCTACGAGACCCTGTGTGACCCACGCCTGAACCACCAGCAGAGTCTCGAGCTGGCGTTCCTGGTGGCCGAGATGCTGGCGGCATGACCGACCGCGTTGTCGACCTCCGCTCCGACACGGTCACCAAGCCGGTGGTCGCCATGCGGATGGCGATGGCGTCGGCCGAGGTCGGCGACGACGTCTTCGGCGAGGACCCAACGGTCCGCTCGCTCGAGGATCGCGTCGCGGACCTGCTCGGTCACGAGTCGGGCCTGTTCACGCCTTCGGGCTCGATGGCCAACCAGCTCGGGATCCGCCTGCACGTCGGTCCCGGCCAGGAGCTCATCGCCGACGAGCTGGCGCACGTGCTGCGGGCCGAGATGGGAGCCGCAGCAGTGTTCTCCGGCATCTCGTCGCGATCCTGGGCGGCACCACGGGGCCTGCTCGACCCGGCTGACCCGTTGCGACTGATGCAGCCCGACGCCGGCCCGTACCAGGTGTCGACCAAAGCGATCGTCGTGGAGAACACCCACAACTTCGGCGGTGGCACGGTCCAGCCCCTGGAGGCGATCCGTGTGCTCCGCGCAGCCACGCAGCCATTGGGCGTGGCCATGCACCTGGACGGTGCCCGCCTCTGGAACGCCCACGTCGCCACGGGCATCGAGCTCGCGGCATACGGGCAGCTGTTCGACACGGTCTCGGTCTGCCTGAGCAAAGGCCTTGGGGCCCCGGTCGGTTCCGTTCTTGCCGGGTCGCGCGAGCACATCCAGGAGGCTCGCGTGTGGCGCAAGCGCTATGGCGGTGGCATGCGCCAGGCCGGGATTCTCGCGGCGGCCGGCCTGTGGGCGCTGGACCACCACATCAAGCGCCTGGCCGATGACCACGGCCGCGCCCGGGAGTTCTCCGAGGCGGTCGCGAGCCGGTTCCCCGGGGTCATCGACCCGGCGCATGTCCAGACCAACATCGTCATCGCCGATGTTGGGCAAGCGGGTTGGGATGCTGACGACTTCGTCTCGGTCGCTGCAGAGCGGGGCCTGAGGATGTATGCCGTGAACGAGCGGGCCGTGCGGCTGGTCTGGCACCTCGACGTCGACGACGCAGACACTGCCTACGCTGCTGACGTGGTGAACACCCTGGTCGCGCAGGCGGCCGGTCGATCGTGAGCTCGTCCGGGCTCGCCGAGCCGCGGTCGCTCCCGCCGGGCCAACGCCTGACGCCGGTGCTGCGACCGGTGAACTACGGTCGTGTACCTCGCATCGACCTGGCCACCTGGTCGCTGCGGATCGGGGGCGACACCCTTGACGATGAGGCTTTGTCGCTGTCATGGGCCGACTTCACCTCATTGCCGCAGACGGTCGTTCGGGCCGACCACCACTGCGTCTCGCACTACACGACCCTGGACCTGCGTTGGTCCGGGGTGGCCGCGCGGACCATCATCGAGCTGGCGCCGCCTGCCGACGACGTGGAGCACGTCCTGGTCTCGGCTGCGCGTGGGTACAGCACCAACATCCGGCTCGAGGACCTTTCGTCCTCGCGGGCGGTGTTTGCCACCCACCTCGACGGTGAGCCGTTGAGCCCCGAGCACGGTTGGCCGGTTCGGCTCGTGCTGCCGCACCTCTACGGCTGGAAGGGCCCCAAATGGGTTGGGGCCATTGACTACCAACGGCACGCCGAACGAGGCTTCTGGGAGCAGCGCGGCTACCACTTCACCGGTGATGTCTGGCGTGAGGAGCGATACTCGTATCAGGAGTAAGGGCTCCGTCAGACCTCGTGATGGAGCAGCTCGGACGGAGGGTCCTGCTCGGCAGTTGCGTCTGCGCGGCGGCCGATGAGCTCGACGGTGTACATCGCGCCAAGGACCATGGCACCGCCGAGAAACATCCGGATGGTCAGTGACTCGCCGCCCAACCCGACCGCGAACCCGGCCGCAAACACCGGTTCGAGGGTCATCACGATGGCAGCGCGCGTCGCGGGCAGATGGGACTGTGCCCACGTCTGTGCCCAGATGGCCACGGCGCCGGCCATCAGCGCCATGTAGAGCACCGACGCCCACGCGCCGCGACCCGTGGGGAGCTCGATCCCACCGGGCGCCGCCGCCACCAGGGACACCAGCGCGATCACGACCATCTGCACTGTGGAGAGACCGGCCGCTGTCGCGGGGGAGGAGTAACGCCCGAGCCCGATGATGTGCAGGGCATAGACGGCGGCCGCGAGCAGGGTCACACCTTCACCGAAGCCGAAGCCGAAACCGCTCAGGGACAACGTCGCCAGCCCGGCTGTGGCCATGAGCACCGCGACCCAGGTCGACCGTGGGATACGTTCGCGCAGCAGGACGGCGGTGAAGATGGGGGTCAACACGACGTAGGTGCCGGTGATGAAGCCCGACCGTGAGGCCTCGGTGTGCACCAGACCGACGGTCTGCAGGATCTGGGCAACGGCATACAGGAACCCAAGGCCGACCCCGATCTCCAGCTCACGCCTGTTCAGGGCCAGCATCGGCCGCCAGAACACTGCCACCATGGCAACCGCTGCGATCGTGAAGCGGACTGCCAGGAAGTCGGTCGGGGGCATCTGCAGAACCACGTCGCGGATCAGGAAGAAGGTCGAGCCCCAGATCGCGGTGATGGCGACCAGCAGCAGCGTTGCGACGTGTCGAGAACGGGCTGCAGTCACCGGTGGTGGACCTCAGACCACGGTGAGGGTGATGGTCGAGCCCTTTGGTGCCGCGGTACCTGCATCGATCGACTGGAGCCTGACCGTCCCGAAGAATCCACCGAGCGCCCGCTCGATCGTGACCTTGAAGCCCATACCCACGAGGATCGACGTGGCCTCGCCCTCCTGCTTGCCGATGACCGGGGGGACGATCACGAGCTCGGGGCCCTTGGAGACGACCAGGGTGACCGGGTCCCCCTGGAAGAGGGTGCCGGTTGCCGGGGACTGGCTGATCACCGATCCGCTGGGCACGGTGGTGCTCCAGTCCTGCTTGGTGGCATCGACCTTGAGCTTGGCGTCGGTCAAAGCCTTGATCGCCTGGTCGGCCGGTTTGCCGGTCCAGTCCTGGACCTGGATCGGCTGACGGCCCTTGCTGATCACCAGTGCGACCGCAGTGGCCCGCTTGACCGAGGTGTTCGCCGCTGGCAACGTCGAGATCACCTGGTCAAGGGGCACGGTCTCGCTGAACGCCTGGCTGACCTGACCGACCGTGAGCCTGGCGTCGGTCAGAAGCTGCTTGGCCTGGGCCTGGGCGAGGCCGGCAAGCGGGGGCACACCGTATCGTTCCGGTCCTTGTGACACGGTCAAGGTGACTGTGGATCCGCGACGGACGTTCCGCCCGGCCGGTGGGTCCGCGGCGAGGACCACTCCAGCCTTGATGGTCTCATCGAAGGACCGGACCACCTTTGAGGCGAGGTTGGCCGTTGTCAAAGCCCGCTGGGCGACCAGTGTGGTCGAACCGGCGACCTTGGGC
>JAYSQM010000120.1:0-18547 GCA_043721575.1 Phycicoccus sp. | reverse complement strand
CTCGTCGTCCACCACCAGCGCCCGAAGACCGCCAGACGGCGCTGGCTTAGGGACGAGGTCGCCTGCCGGTTGACTCATAGACCCAGTGTCGGGGATCCGGTGCTCAGCGCGGACACCGGGACTGCTCCAGTCTCCCGCAATGGTGGGGATTGCTCGCCCATCCGGTCGCCTTCATCAAACGTTGACCGTTTTACCAGTGTGTTCTTCGTGGCGATGACCCACCGTTGGTCCCGGACGCAGAAGCGGATGGGTCACCCACCTCGCTGACGGTGCCCGTGGACGAACGGAGAGACGCGTGCGGCCGGTCCTGTTCTCGGTCTTTGGCTTCGACATCCAGTCTTATGGGGTGAGTAAGGCACTGGCCGCACTGGTGGCCGCCTTCATGCTCGCCCGCGCTTTCGAACGGTTGGGCCTCAAAAGGGACTCGGCGTACTCGCTGGTGATGTGGGCGACCGTCTGGGGCTTCCTTGCCGCCAAGGCCTACTACCTGCTCGAGCACCTGCCGACTTTGACGGTGCACGATCTTGGCGGGATGGGCTTCACCTGGTACGGCGGAGTCGTCGGCGGCGTGGTTGCCGCCTTGGTGATCGTGCGCCGTCACCAGCTCCCGCTCGGCGTGGTCGCCGGTGCGGCCGCGGTCCCGCTCACCATCGCCTATGGCATCGGCCGGCTCGGCTGCCTGCTCTCCGGTGACGGCACCTACGGCAGCCCCACGTCTTTGCCCTGGGCGATGACCTTCCCCAACGGGGTGGTGTCCACTGACGTGCCCGTACACCCCACCCCGTTGTACGAGGCGTTGGCCGCCGTCGTGATCGCGACGGTCCTGTGGATGCTGGGCAAGCGCTGGAACCCGCCCGCCGTATTCGGCGCCTACCTCGCGCTGAGCGGGATCTCCCGGTTCTTCGTCGAGTTCCTGCGCATCAACAAACCTGCCCTGCTCGGGCTGACCCAGCCCCAGCTCTGGGCGCTCGCCAGCCTGATAACCGGCGTCGTCATCATTGTTCGTACCCGGCACCTGAACCTTGCGCTCCGAGCAACAGCCGAGGCGGCAGGCGCCGACGATGCAGTGACCGTACGGTCGACCGCCTGACCGGCGTGAAACGTCAGCCGTGCTTCATCATCCGTGCACCAACCGGCCCGGGTTCGACGTTCACGTCGGAGGGGACAGGAATCCGGCAGGAGGCAAGCAATGGCAATGAGCGCATGGCTGATCCTCGCCGGGGTCTGCCTGCTCTACGTCGCCCTCGGACTCTGGGCGGTCTCCAAGATCTTCCCCTGCGACCGAGTCACCACACCCGGATCCGACCCAGACCAACAACAGGAGAGCTCCAGATGAACACCAATATGCAAGGTCACAACCATGGCGGGAAGAGCCATCTGCTCTGGATGCTCGGCATCGGGGCGCTCGTGCTTGTCGTCCTGCTCGGCACCGGACGTTCTTTGCGGGAGGCCCTCCCGCTCGCGCTCTTCTTGGCATGCCCGCTGATGATGTTCGGGATGATGTTCATGATGCGGGGCGGCAACGGCCAACAGCACGGTAGCGACGACACCCACCATCGCGACGCCACCGACCACCGCGACCACGATGCGCCCGCGCCCGCCGAATGGCAGGACTCGGCCATCAGTACCACTCAGTCCCCAAAGACCGCCACCTTGTCCTGACCGGGCGGGTCCGGACTCGCGCCGTCTGCGGAGTCTTCGGCCTTCGTGGCATCCCTTGGACAGCCCTTGGCGGAAACTTCAGCGAACCTTCATCGAAAACCGATCAAGACCCTTGTTTACCTGGCGGAAAGTGATTGCATGACTCGAGTTGAGACGACCCCCGGAAGGGGGAGCCAAGGCCTCGACCCGGTCTCTGGCGGCCCCCCGGCCCAAGGGGTCGGCATACCGATTGTGGTCACGCTGGTGGACGCACCCGCGTGCCACCTGTGTGACCACGCGAAGTCCACCCTGTCAGCCCTCGCGCAGTCCTATCCGATCACCGTCCACGTGGTGTCGATCGGAAGCGAGGCCGGTCATGCACTGATGCAACAGCACCGGGCGCCGATGAGTCCCATGGTTCTGCTGGACGGGCAGTACTTCAGCTCCGGCCGGCTTCCCCGGCGCAAGCTCGAACGGCGACTGGCAGAGGCGCTGCGCGGTGAGACCGATGGCTGACCTGCTCACCACCGGCTCTGTGCTGGCCGCCTTCCTGGCCGGCGGCGTCGCGCTGTTCGCGCCCTGTTGCATAGTGTTCCTGGCCCCGTCCTACCTTTCCGTGGCGGTCAAGAACCGCCGCTGGCGGCTGCTGCCGCTCACGTTCGTCTTCGCAGCCGGGTTGGCCCTGGTCCTGGTCCCCATCACCTTGGGGTTGAGCCTGGTCGCGGCGACCATCGCCAACTACCACCAGCCGCTGTACTACGCCGGCGGCGCGCTGATGCTGGCCCTGGCCGTGTTCACCCTGTCCGGCCGGATGGTCAGCCTGCCCTCGTTCATCCGGGCGCCGGACACCACCGGTGGAGACTCGGCCAGCTTCTTCGCCCTGGGTGTTTTCTCCGGGATCGCCAGCAGTTGCTGTGCCCCCGTCCTGGTCGGGGTGATGACCCTGTCGGCGCTGTCCGGGTCGGCCGCCGGTGGCCTGGTCCTGGGCCTGGCCTTCACTTTCGGCATGGTGTTTCCGCTGTTCTCGATGGCGTTGCTGTGGGACCGGTTCCGCCTCGGCGAACGCAGGTTTCTCACGGCGCGGCCGGTCCGGCTGCGCCTGGGCACCCGCACGTTGGCGACGAACACGGTCAACCTCGCGGTCGCGGTGGCGTTCGCCGTCATGGGGCTCTTCGTGATCTACCTGGCTGGCAGCGGGCAGATGACCACCGGCCCGGGGTTCCAGGTGGCTTTCGGTCGACGACTGGCCACGGTCTTCGCCTGGGTAGCGACGGCGACCGCGCCGCTCCCGGAGGCCGTCCTCGGCCTGATCGTCCTGGCGTTGGCCGCAGTGTTCATCTACGCCACGCTGCGGGCCCGCCCCCGCCGGGGGGTTCCCCCCTCGTCAGAGTCGGACCCGGCATCCGGGGCTGACCCGTGCTGCCACGAGCACACCGACAAACCACACTCGACCCACCGATGAGGACCTTCCGATGACGACAGGAACCAGCGCACAGGGCGCGCACCAGGGGCGCCAGAAGCACCTCAACCAGGTGCGACAGGCCCAGGTCAAACAGGAGCGGCGTCGACAGCTCCGGATCCGTGTGGTGTCCGTGGGCGCCGCGGTCGCCGTGATCGCGCTCGTTGTGACATTGATGCTCACCTCACGGCCGCAGTCCTCCGCCACGAACCGGGTCGCGCCTGACTTCACCCTCACCGACACCTCCGGGACGAAGGTGAGCCTGGCAGCCCTGCGCGGGAAGAATGTCCTGCTGTTCTTCAGCGAGGGCGCCGGCTGCCAGCCCTGCTTCACCCAGATGGGCCAGATCGAGAAGGACCCGGACTTCGCCAAGGCAGGACTGACCGTGCTGCCCATCGTGATGAACACCCGAGAACAGGTCACCCCAGAAATGGCCGCCAGCGGCGTGCGCACCCCCTTCCTGCTCGACGATGGCACCGTGTCCAAGGCCTACGGGGTCCTCGGCAAGGGCATGCATGCCGAACTGCCCGGGCATGGCTTCGTGCTGATCGACAAGACCGGGAAGCAGCGCTGGTACGGCGAGTACCCCTCGATGTGGCTGTCCACCGCGGATCTGCTCGCTCAGGTCCGCGCCAACCTGACCGGCTGACCCGATGATGACCGCGTCTGGGAACAGCGGCTCTTAGCGCATGCGCTCGGCGACCTCGGGTGGGAAGCCACCGGTGGCCACCGGCCCCCAGCTCATGGGAGTGATCCGGATCAGCGACTTGTCCTGGTCGGCCATGGCCTGCTTGTACTCGTCCCAGTCCGGGTGCTCGCCGGCGATGGAACGGAAGTAGTCGACGAACGGCTCGGAGGCCTCGGGCATGTCGAGCACCTCGGCCGTGCCGTACACCTGCACCCAGGGTCCATCGAAGTCGTCGGAGAGCACGCAGATGCTCACCTCTGGGTCGCGGCGGGTGTTGCTCGTCTTCGCCCGCTGCGGGTACGTCGACACCACGATGCGGCCCTCGGGATCCACGCCGCAGCTCACCGGGGACAGCTGGGGCCTCCCGTCCCTGCGTGTGGCCACATAGATCCCCTTGTGTCGGGGACGCAGGAAGTCGAGGAGCTCGTCGCGTGAGACGGTGTCGGCGGTGGCGACCTTGGGCATGCTCGCGATACTAACGCGCCGCTGTCCGCGTTACGGCGCTCCGCTACCAGCGAGGATCGATCGCCTCGCGGAAGAGCCGACTATGGATCTCCCGCACTCCGGCGTCCATGATCTTGACGCCGACGGCAGTGACCGCCTGGTCGACGCTATCGTCGCCTGGGAAGACCTGGACCGATCGTCGCGCGGGTCGCGCCCACCATGACGCGGGTGCCGAAACCGTCGGTGTGCAGGTGATCAACGAGCGACCGACGCAGTTCCCCCGTGAGCAATGCCGCAGGCTGGCGCCGGCCCTCCTGTAGTAGTGCCGATACGGTGCCTCATTGAACCGAAGGAAATGTTCAGTCCCCTTCTTGTACAGGTCAAAGGCGGAATGGTGTCGGACCGAAACTCTCGACCGCAAGGTGTGAGCCGAACGGCTCCGGCCCGACGTATCGAGGTCGACCCCGAGCGGATCGTGCTATGGGTCAATGGTTTTGCCGAACGTCACGGTGAGCTGACCTGGTCATCGACCGAGACGTCAGCTGCCCTGTCCGCCGCTGACGGCGCCACCGCGGTCCTGGAGCCGTTCGTGCCCGATGCTCCGAGTGGTCCCGGTGCCCTCGGCGAGCTGGCCGACTGGGCGGTGCCGCCGACGCGTCTGGCCCTGATCCTGGTCCGGCGTGGTGGGTATGCCGTGGGTCTGGGCCACGGTCCGGAGCTCATCGCACACAAAGTGGGCACGCGATACGTGCAGTCCCGGACCGCGGCCGGCGGCTGGTCCCAGCATCGTTTCGCCCGACGCCGCGACAACCAGGCCGACGCGCTGGTTGGCTCCGTCATCGAGCACGCCCTGCGAGTCGTCCTGACCTCACCCAGCGACGCCCTGGTGGTCGGCGGGGACAGGGCCCTGGTTCGTGACGTCCTGGCCGATGCGCGGCTGGCCCGAATCGCGCAGCTCCCGCGCCGAGAGCTGTTCGACCTGCCCGACCCGAAGCTGGCCGTGCTGGAGCGGGCAGTGCGGCGCGGCCGAGCGGTGCGCATCACGCTCACCGAACCTGGCGCGGGCGTCACCGAGTCCTAGCCGTCCTGTCCACCTGGCCCCCTTGTCGCCTGCGCGTGGATCAAGGGTTCTGCGAGAGCCGCGAGGTCAACCACGGTGCAAAGGCGTGAAGGTCGGTCAGGATCACCGCGGCACCGGCGTCGATGAGCGCGGCCGCGTCGTTGGCACCCGTGGTGACGCCCACGGCATACGCGTTGGCGGCACTGGCGGCGGCCATGTCGCCCGGGTGGTCACCGACGTAGACCGAGGCACCCTCGGCGATCAGGGCGGTGGCCTTGTCCTGCGCGAACAGCTCCCCGTAGACGACGTCCACCAGCTCGCTCAGACCAGCCTCGTCCAGGGCGTTGTGCACCGCAGGGGTGTACTTCGCCGACACCACGACCGTGCGGCCACCCGCGGCCCGCGCGCAGCGCAGCGCCTCAGCAGCTCCGGGCATCGCCAGCGTTCTGGGTGCATCGGGTTCGTCGTAGTAGTGGCGGTAACGCAGCACCAGCGCGTCGGCATCGACTGCCGGGGCGACGGCGGCAGCGGTGTGGGTCAGGGGGATCCCCATGTGCGGTACGAGGTCCTCGCTGCTCACCTCGACGCCGAGGTCCGCAAGAGCGCGGATGTAGGCGTTGATGATGCGATCGTGGGAGTCGACCAGGGTGAGGTCGAGGTCGAAGCCGACAGTCAGAGGAGTGGTCATCTTCGGGGTCAGCCGAGACTGGCGGCGGTGAACGTGTCGCACTGGTTCAGGTCACCGATCTGGTAGCCGGTGAGGAACCACTTCTGACGCTCGGCGCTGGATCCATGGGTCCAGGACTCGGGCGTCACACGGCCCTGCGTCTTCTTCTGGATCCGGTCGTCACCGACGGCCGACGCGGCTGAGAGCGCCGACTCGATGTCCGTTTGGGTCAAGGCCTTCAGGAAGGTCTTGCCGTTGGCGGCCCGGGTCGAGCTGGCGTGCTTGGCCCAGACTCCCGCGAGGCAGTCGGCCATCAGCTCGATGCGCACGGCCCCGCTGTTCTGGCCCTGCTGGTCCTGCTGGGCTCGGCCCAGGATGCCGAGCTGGTCCTGGATGGCGTGCCCGTACTCGTGCGCGACGACGTACTCCTGAGCAAGCGCCCCGCTGTCGGCGCCGAACCGGCTGGTCAGCTCGGCGAAGAAGCTGGCGTCGATGTAGACCAACTTGTCCAGCGGGCAGTAGAACGGGCCGACCTGGTTGGACGCGGTTCCACACGCGGACTGGGTGGAGCCGGAGTACAGCACGGTGTTGACGCTGCGGTAGGACTTGCCGTAACGCGGGAACTCGTTGGTCCAGTAGCCCTGCACGCTGTTGACCGTGCCGATGACACGGCACTGCACGTTGCGGTTGGCGTCTGCGCCGGTCTTGCACTGGGAGAAGCCATCGGTCTGTGCACCACCGGGCTGCACCTGTCCGGGGTTGAGCTGGGTGTCCGGTCCGGGGTTGATGCTGCCGTCAGCGCCGCCGCCGGTGATATTGCCCCCGAACAACAGCGCGAGGATCAACAAGATGATGCCGCCGGCACCGCCACCAACGACCATGCCGCCGCCGGGCATCCCACGTCGGCCGCCGCCGCTCTCGACCTGTGAGGCATCGAGGTTGGCATCGTCGTTGAAACTCATGGTGCCTCCGCACGGTCCGGACGTCATCGCCCCACGTCATCTCCCCGTAGACTAGCCAGCCGAACCCCGCACGGCGCGTCCGCCATACCGGCGTCTGCCCGTATGCCGTTTTGCCCGTCCGCCCACCCCACGACCTTGCACAGGAGTCTGCCCGTGATCGCCGCCACCGGTATCGAGCTGCGCGGAGGTTCACGCCTGCTGCTGGAGGGCGCGACGTTCAGGATCGCCCCCGGCGACCGGGTGGGCCTGGTCGGGCGCAACGGTGCGGGCAAGACGACGCTGACCAAGGTCCTCGCGGGCGCGGGCACCCCAGCCGCGGGTCGGGTGACCTCCTCCGGCGAAGTCGGCTACCTGCCGCAGGATCCGCGCACCGGTGACCTTCAGATGCTGGCCCGCGACCGCATCCTGTCCGCTCGCGGCCTGGACAAGATCATTCGTGACCTGCGCGACACCGAGGGCGCGATGGCCAGCGCGGACGACGAGACGCGCGACAAGGCGATGAGCCGCTACTCCCGACTGGACGAGCAGTTCACGGCGCGGGGCGGCTATGCGGCCGAGTCCGAGGCGGCCGCGATCGCCTCGGCGCTGGCGCTGGACGAGCGCATTCTCGGGCAGCCTCTGCAAACCCTCAGCGGTGGACAACGCCGCCGCGTCGAGCTCTCCCGGATCCTCTTCTCGGGTGCCTCGACCTTGCTCCTGGACGAGCCGACCAACCACCTCGACGCCGACTCGATCGTGTGGCTGCGGGACTACCTCCGGGCCTACAAGGGCGGGCTGGTCATCATCAGCCACGACGTCGAGATGCTCGACACGGTCGTCAACCGCGTCTTTCACCTCGATGCCAACCGGGCCGAGATGGACATCTACAACATCGGCTGGAAGCCCTACCTGCAGCAGCGCGAGACTGACGAACGTCGCCGCAAGCGTGAACGCCTCAACGCCGAGAAGAAGGCCGGCACGCTGATGGCCCAGGCCGACAAGATGCGGGCCAAGGCGACCAAGGCCGTGGCCGCCCAGAACATGGCCAAGCGCGCCGAGCGGCTGCTGGCGGGCATCGAGGGCGAGCGGGTCAGCGACAAGGTGGCCAAGCTTCGCTTCCCGGACCCGGCACCCTGTGGCAAGACGCCGCTGAGCGCCTCTGGCCTGTCACGCTCATACGGCTCGCTGGAGATCTTCACCGATGTCGACCTGGCGATAGACCGCGGCTCGCGGGTCGTGGTCCTGGGTCTCAACGGTGCCGGCAAGACCACCCTGCTGCGGATCCTCGCCGGCGTGGACCAGCCCGACACGGGGGAGGTCGAGCCGGGTCACGGGCTCAAGATGGGCTACTACGCCCAGGAGCACGAGAACCTCGACGTCTCGCGGACCGTCCTGGAGAACATGAAATCGGCGGCTCCCGAACTCGGTGACGTCGACACCCGCAAGACGCTGGGTTCCTTCCTGTTCAGCGGGGATGACGTGCACAAGTCGGCCGGCGTGCTCTCCGGCGGCGAGAAGACCCGACTGTCGCTGGCCATGTTGGTGGTGTCGGCGGCGAACGTCCTGCTGCTCGACGAGCCGACCAACAACCTCGATCCGGCCTCCCGCGAGGAGATCCTGGGCGCCTTGCGCACCTACAAGGGCGCCGTTGTCCTCGTCAGCCATGACGAGGGCGCGGTTGCAGCTCTCGAGCCCGAGCGGGTCCTGCTTCTCCCTGATGGTGTCGAGGACCACTGGGGTCCGGACTATCTGGACCTCATCGCGCTCGCCTAGCCATCGCCTAGCCAACGGCCAACCGCGTTGTCGTACGCGCAAGGTCGCCATGGATCAGCGCCGGACCTTGGCGCCGTCGGGGTCGAAGGGGGCACGCAGGCTCACGGCTACTGAATGCAGGAACCCACCGACATCGACCTGGTACTCGCCGGCGCGCACCCAGTCCACCGTGGTGCTCGAGGCGTCCCGATCACTGATATACGCCAAACCGACGCAGCTGCCCAAAGCCTGGCCCCAGGCGGCGCTCGTGACCTGACCGACGGCACGACCGTCACGGAGCATCAGCTCTCCGCCCCAGAGCATCGCGTCCGGTTCGGAGACCACGAACGACACCAGCCGGCGCCGGGGACCTGCCGCCCGCGCCTGCTCCACGGCATCTCTGCCCAGGAAGTCGATATCGGTCTTCAGCTTGCAGGCAAAGGTGAGGCCCGCCTCGACCGGGCCGTAGTCGGGGGTCAGCTCCCGCCCGAACGCCCGGTACCCCTTCTCCAGCCGCAACGACTCGATGGCGTAGTAGCCGGCAGCCACGACGCCCAGATCCTGCCCCTCCCGCATCAGGTCCTCGTACACACCAACCGCGAACTCGGTTGGTACGTAGAGCTCCCAACCGAGCTCGCCGACGTAGGTGATCCGGGTCGCCCGCACGGTGGCGTACCCGAGTCGGATCTCGCGGCTCGTGCCGAACGGGAACGCGTGGTCTCCGAACTCGGCGTCCGAGAGCCGTGAGAGGAGCTCGCGCGACCGCGGCCCCATCACCCCGAGCACGGCGCAGGACGAAGTGATGTCCACGACCTTGGCGTCGGCATCGGGCGAGATGTTCCGGACGATCCAGTCCCGGTCCCGTTCCGTGGTGGCTGCGCTGCTGACGAGCAGGAACTCCTCAGGGCCGATCCGGGTCACGGTGAGATCGGACTCGTAGGTGCCGCGGTCATTGAGTAGCCCGGTGTACACCGACCGTCCGACCGGCACCGCGACGTCGTTGGTGCAGATCCACTGCAGAGATCTCTGCGCATCACGGCCGACGACCAGGTACTTGGAGAACGAGGTCTGGTCGAACACCGCGACAGCGTGGCGGGTCGCGCTCTGCTCGGCAGCACACCAGGGCAACCAGTTCTGCTTCCCCCACGAGTACCTGATCGTCGGGTCCTCGCCCGGCGGAGCGAAGTAGTTGGCCCTTTCCCAGCCCATCCGGCTGCCGAAGCAGGCGTTGTCCTCGGCGAGGTGGCGGTAGAGCGGTGACCGCCGAAACGGGCGGGCGCTCTCGAGCTCGCGGTTGGGCCACGGGATCGCGTAGTGCAGTCCCAGGATCTCGCCGACCCGGTCGCGCAACCAGCGGTTGTTGCCGTTGAAGCCAGCGAACCGACGGATGTCCACCGCGACCAGGTCAGTGGTGGGTCGACCCTCGACTATCCACTCTGCCAGCGCCCGCCCGGCACCACCGGCGGAGGCGATTCCGACGGAGTTGAAACCCGCGCCCACGAAGAATCCCCGCAGCGATGGAGCCTCGCCAAGGATGAACTGGTTGTCCGGGGTGAAGCTCTCTGGTCCGTTGTAGAACTTGCGGATCCCCGTCTCGTGCAACGTCGGGATCCGCAGCACCGCATTGTCCATCAGGATCGAGAAGTGGTCCCAGTCCTCGTCGAGCAGGGCGAACTCAAAAGGGTAGGGGATGGCATCGGGCGACACCCAGGGCTTGGCCTTGGGCTCGAAGCCGCCGACGACCAGTCCGCCCACCTCTTCCTTGAAGTAGGTGTAGCCGTCCGGGTCACGCAGGATCGGCAGATCGCGATGGACACCCTCGATCTGGTCCGTGACGACGTAGAAATGCTCGGCCGAGTGCAGGGGCACGGTCACACCGACCATCTCGGCAACGTGCTTGGCCCATTGCCCCGCGCAGTTGACCACGACCTCGGCCTCGATCTCGCCGCGATCTGTCCGCACGCCCGTCACCACGCCATCAGCGGTGAGAATGTCAGTGACGCGCGTCCGCTCGACCACCACGGCTCCGCGCATCCGAGCCCCCTTGGCCAGTGCCATGGTGAGGTCGGTCGGGTTGGCCTTACCGTCGCCCGGCAGCCACATGGCGCCGACGAGGTCCTCGATCTGCATCATCGGGTAGTGCTCCTGCGCTTGAGCAGGGGTCAGGAGCTCGCACTCCAGGTCGTATGCCGCGGCGGTCGCGGCCGTGCGTCGCAGCTGGGTCATCCGGTCCTGCGTGCGAGCAACAATGACCCCGCCGCAGCGCTTGTATCCCGCACTCAGGCCGGTCTCGTCCTCGAGCTGCGAATACAGCTGCGTTGAGTACTGCACCAGACGGGTGCCGCTCTCGGAGGCACGCAGCTGCCCCACCAGGCCCGCGGCGTGCCACGTCGTACCGCAGGAGAGCGTCCCCTGCTCGAGTATCACGACGTCGGTCCAGCCCAGCTTGGTGAGGTGGTAAGCCACGCTGGCGCCGATCACCCCGCCACCGATGATCACCACGCGCGCACGGCCCGGCAGGTCAGTCATCGCACTGCACCTCTTCGATCAGTCGGTTGAAATTGTCTCCGGTGAAGCCGATGACCGCCTTCTCATAGCGTTCAAGGAACCAGCCGCTGAAGTCGAAGTCGAGGGGGCTCGTCGCGGCCTGGATGGCTCCCCACAAGGACCAGCCGTATTGCGACACCAGCGCCTGCAGCTGAGTCCGGGCGATCTTGTTACGCAAACCCCGGCCGTAGTAGGCGATGACGAGCTCTTCGAGCTGGTCGAGGTCGAAGTCACATTCCGTGGTGATGTTGCCGAGCTCGAAGCAGGCGTCGTTGTTTCCCGAGTACTCGTAGTCGATCAGCCATAGTCGGTCTCCGTCATCGACGAAGTTCCCCGCCAGCAGGTCGTTGTTGCAGGGCACCGTGCCTTCGTCGCGCACAGCAAGCGCGGTTCGGATCAGCCGGAACCGGTCGTCGTACTCTCCATATCCCGTCGGCAGCGCGAATCCCTGCTCACGGATGATCCGGGCATAGTTGCGCTGCCGCCCGAACATGTCGAAATGGTTGACGAAACGCGGACCGGAGTGGAGCTGTCGGCACGCGAGCGCGACCCGGCCGATGACGCCTTCGGCCGAGAAGCTCGCGTTGTCATAGGTGAGGCCGTCAATGAACTCGATGACCAGGATGCCCAGGTCCGGACGGAAGTCGACCACCGGTGCCCCGACCCCCGCATCCGCCGCTGATCGGGTGTTCAGGTGCTCTGCGCCCCGATCGATCCCGAGCAGCGCCGGATCGTTTTGGAAGCAACGCGCCACGAACCTGCCGTGTGGCGTAGTGACCAACAGGTTGAGGTTGGTCAAGCCACCCGGCAGCGTCTCGACCGTCCGCGGGTGCCCGGCGAGGGCAGGGATCTGCTCGAAGCATTGCTCAAACGATCTGAGGTCGAATGCCTCGACCATGCGAACCTCCAGGCTTTTGCTCGATGTCGGTCTGCAGCGCGATCCGGGTGCGGTCCGCCCGGTAGCGGTCGTGGGCGTACTCGACCGGTTTCCCCGTTTCGGTGAACGACGTTCGGGTGACCAGCATCAGTGCCGAGCCCCGGGGGATGGTCAGGAGCTTGGCCTGTGCCTCAGTGGCGATCACCGGCTCAAGCCACTCACGTGCCATATGCGGTGCGAGTCCATACCTACGGCGCATCAGGGAGTACAGCGAACCGGTGAGCCGTTGGTCGAGCAGCCCTGGGAAGTCTACGAGCGAAAGATAGGTCTCCTCGAGCGCCAGCGGCTCACGGCCCGCGAGCCGGACCCGGACGATCTCGACGACCTGGGCGCCGGGTCCGAGGTCGAGTGCGACCGCGACCTCTGGGGACGCTTCGATGGTGCGGGCTCGCACGACCCGCGCCCCGGCACGTACGTGTGCGCGCCGCATCTGCTCGGTGAACCCCGGCAGTCCGGTCAGGTCGCAGGCGATTCGAGGAAGGGACACGAACGTGCCGCCGGTGCGACCGCGCTTGCGCTGCACCAGTCCTCGTGACTCGAGCGCCCCGAGCGCTTGGCGCAAGGTCATCCGGCTGACGCCGAGCGCAGCTGCGAAGTCTGCCTCGGGGGGCAGCTTGTCTCCCGCCACCAGCGCACCGAGGTCGATTGCACGGGCAAGACCACGTTCGATGCGGGCGTGAGAGGGTATGTCGCTCGCCTCGGTCAGGCGAGGCAGTGAGGCAAACGCATTGTCCGCAACGGTTAGAACCCTCACGCGTCCCCCGCGCAGCTCCTGTCGGTCATTGGATGAGGGTTTCAGCCAGGTCGATCGTGTGCTTCGGACCCTTGAACCACTTGCGGGCCGAGACCTGCCACCAGATCGCCAGGAGGATGAGGGCGCCGACGGTGAGTATTGGTGCGTAGTTGACAAACTTCCACGAAAAGTCCTTGTTGAACGGAATCGCCGCCGGGCTGAACGGCAGGATGAAGTAGACCGAGATGATCGCGATCTCACCCACCGCGACGAGGTTCATCCACTTGTACTTGCGACCGTTGTTCCACTCGCCTGGAACGAACGAGTCGCCCATCTTCCAGCGCAGCCAGATCGGGATCAGGAAGGCAAGGTAGAGCCCGATCACCGCAACCGATGTGACCGCGTAGAACGCGATCGGGACGGGCGCCCCGCCCACATCGACCTTGACGAGGGCGGGCAAGGTGATCAGGGCACTCACAACGGCCACCAGCATCACGGCGTTGGTTGGCACCTTGGATCCGGACAGCTTGGACCACGTCGACGACCAAGGGATCGCCCCGTCACGGCTGAACGCAAACGTCATTCGCGACGCGCTGGTCATGACCGCGGTGGTGCAGAAGAACTGGCCGGCAGCAGAGATCAGCAAGATGGTGCCTGCCCACGGACTTGAGAGCGCCTGGCTGAAGATCAATGCGACGCCGCCGCCGCCCTTGGTCAGCGCAGCCGGGTCTTGCACCGCGAACAGGAAGGCGAGCAAGAGGATCCAGCCGCCGATGGCAGAGTACAAGATCGAACGCCAAATGCCTTTCGCGGCGGCCGACGAAGCGGCCTCGGTCTCCTCGGACAGGTGGGCCGAGGCATCGAATCCGGTGATGGTGTACTGCGTCAGCAAGAAGCCAAGGGGCAGTACGAGAAACCAGTACTTCGAGTCGGCGTAGCCCGAGTTGTTGATCCGTTCGGTGAACACGAACGCGAAGCTTTGGTGGTGCTTCGGGACGACCGCCAGGATCAGCACGATGATCGCCACTCCAGCGACGTGCCACCAGACCGACACGTTGTTCATGACTGCCATCAGGTGTCCGCTGAAGATGTTCAACCCGGATGCAACGACGAGCACGATCAAGAAGGTGACGAAGACACGGGTGAGCGAGTAGCCGGCGGCGTACCCTGAGGAGAAGGTGCTCACGGTCAGGTCGATGAAGAAGGCGCACCCATAGGCGACCGAGGCGGCAACCGCGACCAGGCCGATCAGGTTGAGCCAGCCGGTGAAGAACCCAGCCCTGGGCCCACCCATCTTCGAGGCCCACCAGTAGATGCCACCCGAGGTCGGATAGGCCGACACGAGCTCGGACATCGTCAGACCAATGATGAGGATGAACGCCGAGATGATTGGCCAGCCCCACGAGATGGCGACCGGACCACCGTTGTTCCACGCCTGGCCGAACGTGGTGAAAGAACCGGCCAGGATGGAGATGATCGAGAACGAGATGGCGAAGTTGGAGAAGCCCGACCAAGATCGGTCCAGCTCCTGCTTGTACCCGAGTTCAGCGAGCCTTCGGTCGTCCTCTGAGAGTTCGGACAAGTCAGCCATGGGAGCTCCCGGTGCTGGAGATGATGTTGGGGGATGCTAGCGCGCCTGTTCGTATAGCGTCTAGACCTTTGGCCGGAGAACGGAATCGTCCCGGTTTCGACGTAAAACTTCCATTTGCGGCACTGGCTAGAATCCTTGACGTGTCGAACCCCGAGCAGTCCCAACCTCATCCGATGCTGCGCGTCGAGCAGTCGGGCTCCGTCCTGACGATCACCCTGGATCGTCCCGAGCGTCGCAACTCCCAGGTGCCGAGCCTATGGTCCGCGCTCGCCGAGGTCGGCGCGGGTCTGGACCCGACGGTACGTGTCGTCGTCGTCCGGGCCGAGGGGCCGTCCTTCTCCGCAGGCCTGGACCGGGCCATGTTGACCCCCCAAGGTGCGCCGGGGGAGCCGTCGGTCCTGGCCCTGGCCGCTGGTGCAGGAGGCGCGCTCGTGGAGGCCATCGCCCAGTTCCAGCGCGGCTTCGCGATCTGGGCCGAGGTGCCGGCGATCACCATCGCCGCAGTGCAGGGTCACGCGATCGGCGCCGGATTCCAGCTGGCTCTTGCGTGCGACCTGCGCGTGGTCGCCGACGACGTCGCCTTCGCCATGCGTGAGACCAGCCTGGGTCTCGTGCCCGACCTCGCGGGCACCTCACCCCTGGTGCGTTCGATCGGGTATGCGCGGGCGCTCGAGATCTGCGCGACGGGCCGGTTCGTGGGGGCACAGGAGGCGGTGGCGATCGGCCTGGCGTCCGTGGCCGTGCCACGCGAGGACCTCGACGTCGCCGCGCGAGACCTCGCGGACGCCATACTGCAGGCGCCGCAGGCAGCTGTGCGAGAGCTGAAGCCGTTGTTGCGCAACGCGATCGACGTTTCTCCCAAAGACCAGCTCAAGGCCGAACGCGAGGCACAGGCACGCCTGCTCACGGCAATGGTGCAGGCTTCGGGGAAGTAAGCACCGCACGGTGGTGTTGTCAGACCCGACGACGATGATGATGAGAGGCGCCCCTGCCCGGTAACCACGGGGGAGAGGGGCGCAGAGGTGGAGGCAGCATGTCCATGCCAGGCGGTTGGGGCATGATGCGCTCCCTCACTCGTGACTCCTCGGTCGCACAGCGCAAGCTGGCTCCGGGGACAGCCAGACGCGTGATGGCTTACGCGCGCCCGTACAACTCCCAGATCGGTGTGTTCCTCGCGCTGGTGATCCTCGACTCGGCGCTGGTGGTCGCCGTGCCACTCCTGCTCGGAGAGATCATCGACAAGGGCGTCCTGCCCAAGGACTCGGGTGTCGTCGTCCGGCTCTCCCTGATCATCGCCGCTCTCGCGCTCCTGGATGGCGTTCTGACTCTTGTTCAACGGTGGTACTCCTCGCGGATCGGCGAAGGCCTCATCTTCGACCTGCGTACGCAGGTGTTCACGCACGTCCTGCGCCAGCCGATCGCCTTCTTCACCAGGGCTCAGACCGGGGCCCTGGTCAGTCGACTCAACAACGACGTCATAGGGGCTCAGCAGGCGTTCACCTCAACGCTTTCCGGCGTCGTCAGCAATGTCGTGTCGCTGGTCTTCATCGTCACCGCCATGGCTACGAAGTCCTGGCCGTTGACCCTGGCGTCGTTGGCGCTGCTGCCGTTCTTCCTGATCCCGGCGCGGTTCATGGGTCGTCGCCTCGCCGGGCTCAGCCACGAGGCCATGGGCCTGAACGCCGAGCTCGGCACCCGGATGACGGAGCGTTTCAACGTTGCCGGGGCGTTGCTGGTCAAGCTGTTCGGGCAGCCCCGGATCGAGGACGAGCAGTACGGCGAGCGAGCAGGGCGGGTGCGCGACGTCGGGGTCAGGATCGCCTTCAGCCGCACCGTCTTCTTCGTCGCGCTGACCCTGGTCGCCTCGCTGGCCACGGCCCTCGTCTATGGCGCCGGCGGTGTCATGGCGGTCAACGGCACTCTCAGCGTGGGCGGGCTGCTGGTGCTGGTTGCGCTGCTGGGCCGGCTCTACGGTCCGCTGACGGCTCTGTCCAACGTGCGCGTCGACGTCATGACGGCGATGGTCTCCTTCGAGCGGGTCTTCGAGGTGCTGGATCTCGAGCCGCTGGTCCAGGAGGTTGCCAATCCCATTGTCCTGCAACAGCGTCCGGTCTCGGTGGAGTTCGACGGCGTCGGGTTCCGCTATCCGTCGGCGGACGAGGTCTCGCTGGCCTCGCTCGAGACGGTGGCCTCTGGTGACCGGCGAGCGGGGGAGTCGGTGCTGCACGACGTGACCTTCTCGGTCCAACCCGGCGAGATGGTCGCCCTGGTGGGTCCGAGCGGAGCGGGCAAGACCACCATCACCAGCCTGCTGGCCAGACTGTACGACCCCACGGTGGGCCAGATCCGTCTGGGCGGGACCGATCTACGCGAGGCAACACTGGCTTCGATACACGACGTCGTGGGCGTGGTGACCCAGGATGCTCACTTGTTCCACGACACCATCCGCGCCAACCTGGCCTACGCCAAGCCCGGGGCGACGCAGGAGGAGATGGTCTCCGCGCTGAGGTCGGCTCAGGTGTGGGATCTGGTCTCAGGTCTTCCTGAGGGTCTGGACACGGTCGTGGGCGATCGCGGACACCGCCTGTCCGGTGGTGAGAAGCAGCGGCTGGCCATTGCCAGACTGTTGCTCAAGGGGCCCGGTCTGGTGGTGCTCGACGAGGCCACGGCCCATCTGGACAGCGAGTCCGAGCTGGCCGTCCAACGGGCACTGGACACGGCTCTGGCGGGTCGCACCGCGCTGGTGATCGCGCACCGGCTGTCAACCGTGCGCGGAGCGGACCAGATCCTGGTCGTGGCCGATGGCCGGATCGTGGAACGTGGCAAGCACCACCAGCTGTTGGCCAAGGGCGGCCTCTATGCGGACCTGTACAACACCCAGTTCGCCGAACAGGGCAGCTTGGCCTGAGTGTCGGCCCTGATCAGCCCGGGTGACCTCAAAGACTGCGTGTGGCCCCGCCGTCGACGGTGATCACCGAGCCGGACATGTACGACGCTGCCGGTGAGGCGACAAACGCTGCAACGCGCCCGAACTCCTCGGGTTTGCCGTAGCGACCGAGAGGGATGCCGGCACTGTTTCGCGCACGAGACTCCTGGGCGTCGCCGGACGCTTCGTCAAGCTGCTTCATCCGGTCGGTGGCGATCCGGCCCGGCAGCACGACGTTGACCCTCGAGCCGCGGGGGCCGTACTCGTCTGCCAGGGTCTTGGCGGCCATGGCCAGCCCGGGGCGCAGGCCGTTGGAGACCGCGAGCCCGGCGATGGGACTGCGCACCGACGTCGAGAGCACGATGGTGACGCTGACTGCGGACTCCGTGGCGGATAGCGCCGCCTTGGCCAGGCGCAGCGGACCGAGGAACACCGACTCGAAGGCGCCGCGCCAGGCGTCGTCGTCGACCTCAGCTGCCGTCCCGGGGGGTGGGCCACCCACGCTGATCACTGCGCCGTCGAGCCGGCCGAAGCTCTCGAGGGCTGCGGCGACGAGCCGGTCGCCGGCATCGGGTTCGGCGAGGTCGGCGGCGATGGCTATGACCCGATCCGGTGCGCCCAACCTCAGTGCGGCGGCATCGATGCTCTCCTGCGACCGGGAGGCGATGACCACCCGGGCGCCGTCGGCGACCAGCTCGGCTGCGGTCGCGTAGCCCAGGCCGCGCGAGGCACCACTGACGATGTAGACACGGTCCAACAGGTCAAGGTCCATCTGCTCATGTTCGCACGTTGGCCCGGACGAGGCCGCGGTCGCCTGAAGCCGGTCGCCCGAAGCTGCTGCCGGCTATTCGTCCTCCTCGTCCCAGATTCGGGTCTTCTTGGCCTTGGGTGGCCTGGGTGGGGCTGCTGAACGGCCCGGAGCCGACATGGTGGGTACGGAGCTCTCGAGATGTTCACGGCGGGCGCCGACCAGGACCAGCGCGAAGCCGACGGGGGCTGAGAGCCACCACTGCAGTGCGTAGGCCAGGTGCGGTCCTTCGCCGGTGTCGGGCTTATCGAGCGCTCGGGGGCGCACGATGAGCTGGCCGGGCGACCCGGCTTCGGCACGCTGGATGAGGTATGCGCCGTAGAGCGAGGCACCCGTCTGTGCCCGGGCCTCGG